>CAKRRU010000059.1 GCA_934394515.1 uncultured Acetatifactor sp. | reverse complement strand
GTTTGTCAACAACTTTTTTAAAAACTTTTTTGTCTTGAAAAACTTTCGTTTTTCGCGGCAGGTTTTTATATTACCACGCCCACTAACATTTGTCAACAACTTTTTTGAAATCTTTTCAAGTTTCTTTCAAGTTGTCTTTGTTGTTTTGGCGCTGCCTCAACAACGAATCTGAGTATATCACCCTGTATACCACTTGTCAACATTATTTTTCGAATTTTTTACACAAATTATCCCCTGTCCTACAAATTCCGCAGAGACAGGGGATTTTAGTCTTTATTTTATAAAGAGCGGAAGCTTTTCTCCGATCTGTTCGATCCAGTGTGCCAGATAGTTGTTTTCGTACAAATATGTAAGTATTCTGCTGTCTCTGGTATAATCAACAAGTACCTGGCCCAAAGTTCCCAGGTCTCTGAATATATTAAATGAATATATTGTCCAAATAATTAGAACAGTTTCCAATATTCCGGCCACAACACCTAGTAATTTATCCAGTCCATGCACTATAGGTAGTTTTGAAATCATTTTTGCCGAAAAGAAAACCGCATTGAGCAAATGATGCACCACGCTTATAGCAGCAATCAGCAATAATGTAAGGATCATGCTGAAAAATCTGCCGTTGAAATAGTTTCCCACCGCATTGCAGACCAAAAACAGCACTACACACGTAACCAGCAGTGAGATCAGCGAGATCAGGCTCCGCACCATCCCCTTCTCATATCCTCTCATTACCATATATACCAGTATTACTGCCGCAATGATCAATACTAAATTTAAAGTCATTTGTATTCTCCTGTTATTTTAATTGTATCGTATCTATTGTATTATCCGTAACCAGATAATATTTATAAGATCCGTTGGCGGGAAGCATGAGTCTCGCACTCTTATTGAAGTTCCCGTGATATTTCTCCACACCCTCTGTCGTAAAGATCTGACACTCTGATTCATTATAGATAACTATAGCATCTTCTTCGAAGAAGATATCCGTATAATCCACATCAAAATAATAACTTCCCACCTTCACAGCAGAAGTATTATATACATCCATGCGATATTTATTCTCTGCCTGGTCGGAAAGCAATACCAGTCCCACATACTTTTCACTATAGAAGACAGACTGTATCTCCTCATCATACAGATATTCCCCTGCCGTCACCGGCTTCTGGGAGCCCGTGTAGATCATAAGTCTGCTGTCTCCTACCGCAAATGCTGTATCATTGTTCATGAACTGTACCTTCGGAACGATCAGATCCGAATAAGAATAGGCGCTGACCAGATAATCGCTCTGGTTCTCCCCCACCGGTCCGAAATTGTAAAATACAACATTCGTCTTTACCACACCCGCATCCACATACAGATAGCTGACTGCCAGAAGCTCTCCGCCGGGAGATAAGCACACTGAAATAGGATATCCTCCGTCATTCATATGCGCCTGCCCTGTATAACTGTTGGTACCGTCTGCTTCGTAGGTCTTGATCCAGGTCACATCCGTATCCGCCAGCACCGCTGTTACTCTTCCCGTCTCAGCCACCGTAATATTGCGGATCGGCATTGTCGTGGTTATTGTCCCCAACTGCTTTTCTGTATTCTGTACATAAATCTCACGGCCGTTATAACTGCCGATGGCCGCCGCATCCCGGCATACTGCCAGGCGCACATCCTGGATCACATAAGTCTGATTCCATTTTACGTTTCCTTTCGCATCGGTGCAATGCGCTCCATCCTTACTGTAAGTCAGGATACCGTTTTTCAGCCGGACATCCAGTGCATCGGATGCCACCTCTCTGTTTACGGATGACACAGTATCATATCCCGTATAAATATGCCGTTTGGCCTGTACCATCACCAGTGCCAGTGCCGCTCCCAGCGCTGCGATCACCAGTAATACGCGATATACAATCGTCAGATGATGCTTACGGAGCTTTTTCTTATAATCATCCTGATTCTTCTGTCTTTTTTCTTTTTCCTTCAGATAGTTTTTGATATCCGCTGCCATGTATTTGTTTCCTTATGTATCCTTATGTAACTGTTCAGAACCCTTTTAATGTACATTCTGTCATGATTCTCATGATTTTCATGGTTCCGAATAGTTACAGTATAACACACTTCACCTTTTTGAAAATATTTTTTTATGGCAAAAGAATTTCCTGACCGATCTTGATATCATCCGGATCCTTGATTCCGTTCAACGAGCATATTTCAGACACCCTTGCATCGCTGCCGTAATTACGTATGGAAATACCGATCAGTGTGTCTCCTCTTTTTATAGTATAGGATACCGGCTGAGAAACCGCCTGTACAGAGCTCTCCGCAGTTGGTTCCGGCACAGGTGTCGTGGGTATGACATCGTCTGATACCGGTTCTGCGCTCTGTGTCGCTTCCTGTGTCGTTTCTTCTGTCATTTGTGTTGCCGTTTCTGCGACATTGCTGTCTGTCGGCGGTTGCGTTGCAACAGTTTCAGGGGTCACATCGGTTATCTCTTTATTTGCTGCGGCATTTTCCTGTCTTAACGCATCTTCCAGCTTGTCCTCTGCCACCAGCGTACTTGTCTGCTCTGCTTCCTCCTCTGCATCCGGAAGTTTTTGTTCCATCATACTGCTCATCGCCTGCCTGGCAGCTTCTCCGAGAGACTCTCCTGTACTTTCCTGCTTCATAAGCGCCAGCGCCACAACGCACAGAAGAACAAATACTCCGGTTGCCGCCATTTTCATTCTGCGTAATCCTACTGTCGGCATCTGGATAATTTTTTCCTGTTCGGGATATCCGTTCTCCCGGTGCTGTCTGCGCTCTTCCTGTCTCTTCCTTACGGTCTCATATTTTTCCTGATCTACTTTTTCCGGCGGTACTTCCTCTCCCCGATTTTCCAGCATATAAGCAAGCATGCTGTCGTTTTTCTCATAAAACTGTGCATACCCCTCCACATACCGGCAGATATCCTGCTCACAGATCTGAAAACCTTCCACCATTTCACCGTTCAGGATCCGGTATCCGAGAAATTTCATTTCCGAAAAATATTTTTTTCTCAGCTTTTCTATCTCCTGTTCCTGTGCCTGTGACAAATGGCGTACTGCTTTTTGTAAAAAATTCAATTTGGCAGATCCGTAAATAAACACATAGGAAACCCCGTCTTCTACCGTTTTTCTGCCATACAGTGCGATCGCAATGTCCTTGTTCTGGGCAATTCCGTTCATCTGTTTTATGTAAGAGACCACATAATCTTCCACATAGATTCTGCAGTGCTTGTCCACCTCTCCGATCTGCGTTATATTTTTCGGTAATTCCATATAAAAAACACCTCCCATGCCGTTTCTATCAGTTATCACTAACTATAGCATCCGCACAGGAGGTATTTTAGCGTTCTTTGTCGCACCTCAGTAAAAACAGTTCGACAATGTTTGCATCACTTTTATGTATTTTTATGCTTCGAACTTATATACAGTGACAGAATCGTAATCCCTGCCGTTCTCCCCACCGAATACATAGGAAGGGAAGTTCTCATGGTGAATAGTGTCCGGGAAATACTGTGTCTCCAGTGCAAATCCGCAGCGCTTACCGTAGGTCACGCCCTCTTTGCCCTGCTGCACATCTATAAAGTTACCTGCATAGAACTGTACTCCGGGAAGTGTGGTATAAGTCTTCATGACTCTGCCGCTCTTCGGTCCCTTCACAGTTGCGATATGCCGCAGCGTACCGTCCCAGTCATCAATAACAAAATTATGATCGTAACCACCGGTCAGGAGCAGCTGTTCATAATCTTCCCTGATATCTCTGCCGATCTTCTTCGGCTGTGTGAAATCCATGGGAGTGCCTGCGACAGCCCGGATCTCGCCTGTCGGGATCGAGCCCGGTACCACCGGTGTAAAATGAGAAGCTCCCAGCCACAGTTCATGCTCTTCGATATTGCCGGCGCCGTGTCCATCCAGATTAAAATAAGAATGGTTGGTCAGGTTAATGATCGTTTTCTTATCGCTGGCAGCGTGGTAATGCAGCATCAGCTCATTATCCTCATTTAAAGAATATGTCACAGACACCTTTTTATTCCCGGGGAATCCCAGATGACCGTCCTCATCTTCCAACGAAAATGTCACACTGTTCTCTCCGGTTTCCGCATTCCAGAGTCTCTTGTGAAAGCCCAGCTGTTTATGAGTATGGAGATTATTCTCACCGTCATTTTTATCCAGCTGATAGTTTACACCATCCAGCGTGTATGCAGCACCGCCGGTCCGATTCGCACAGGGGCCGATCACTGTTCCGAAAAAGCTGCCGTTTCCGTAATAACTCTCGCCGTCATCAAATCCCAGCACCACATCATCCACTTTCCCGGCTGCATCGGGCACCAGTACCCGCACCAGAATCGCTCCCAGATCTGTCACTTCTGCTTTCATTCCTTTGCCGTTGCTCAAGGTATACAGTGATATCTCCTTACCTTCCGGACTTTTCCCAAATACACTTTTTGTTACTGCCATTGTCCTGCCTCCCACTTTTATTTTCATTTGCAATCATTCAGGGCTTTCCTTGAGTCCTGAATGGCTGCTATAATTCTACTCTGCCCTCCAGGGCACGGAGTAATGTTACCTCATCAATATATTCCAGATCTCCGCCTACAGGGACACCACTGGCGATTCTCGTCACCTTGATTCCTGTGGGCTTGATAAGCTTGCTGATATACATTGCCGTGGTCTCACCTTCCAGGCTGGAATTGGTTGCGATAATGACCTCCTCCACATCACCCTGCAGACGTTCCATCAGTTCTTTCAGCTTGATATCACCCGGTCCCACACCCAGCATCGGAGAGATGGCACCATGCAGTACATGGTACACGCCCTCATATTTGCCGGTCTTCTCATAAGCCGCCAGATCTCTGGTGTTCTCCACCACCATAATGGTACGATGATCCCGTCTGGGATTCGCACACACCGGGCAGAGTTCCTTATCCGTCAGAGTATAGCATTCCTTGCAATAGCGGACATTGGCTCTGGCTTCGATCATGACGTTTGCCAGCCTGTCCACGCGTTCCTTCGGCATATTGATCAGATGAAAAGCCAGTCGCTGTGCGGACTTACTGCCAATCCCCGGAAGGGCTGCCAGTTCTTCTATTAATTTATTGATCTGTCCGCTGTAGAGTTCCATTAGAAAGGAAATCCTCCTAAGCCTCCGGTCATTTTGCCCATAAGTTCTGCATTGGCTTCATCCGCCTTGCGCAGTGCTTCATTGGCTGCTGCCACGATAGCATCCTGCAGAGTCTCGATATCCTCGGGATCCACAATCTCCTCTGCCAGCTTGATGGATGTGATCTCTTTTTTACCGTTGATGGTCACTTCCACAGCTCCGCCACCTGCGGATGCGGAGAACTCCTTGGTCTCCAGTTCCTTCTGTCCTTCTTCCATCTGACGCTGCATTCTCTGCGCCTGCTTCATCAGATTATTCATATTACCGGGCATTGCGCCTCCGGGAAATCCACCTCTTTTTGCCATGTTGTTACTTCCTCCATATTATTTATAATTGATTTCTCCGTGCTGCGCACTTTCGAAATCATAACATATATTCGCATTTCGGACTATTGTCCTACGTGCTCATATATGGTTGAGTTATTATTCTATCTTACCTTATCTGAAAGTCTGTCGCAATCCCAAATTCACGCAGGATCACTCTTCCTCATCAATCTCCATGTTGATGACCTTGCCAAGATCCACATAATTGTCTTCGAAATCCCTGCTGCTCTCCACCGTCTGGATCATTACCTCGATCTCTTTGCCGGAAAAATCAGACAGCAAAGCTTCCAGCTGCTGCTTGTTCTGCTCGTGGTCCTCTCCCTTGAAATAATCGGAAGCCAGTCCATCCTCTAATACCACCATGAGCTTATTATCTCCGCCCAGGCTCAATCTGGCATTTTTCAGATACATCTTCATGGGATTGTCCGCATTGCCTACGATGGAAGGCCATTTCCGCACGATCTCCTGCACATCCTCGGGGATCGCTTTCGCCAGCTCAGGTTTCGGCTTTCCCACATTTCCCTGCGGGGCTCCCTGTACTCCCGGAGCACCTGCCGGCATCTGTGCCGCTGTGACTACAATGCCGTTCTCCACCTTTTCTTCCACCTGACGGATTCTATCCAGAACCGCCTGCTGATCCGTCTCCATCTCCGGCTTGCACAGCTTGATCAGTGCGATCTCCACCAGGATACGCTTCTGTGCCGCATAGCGGATCTGTCCGGACAGTTCGGAGAAAATATGAATATAGCGAATGATCTGATCCATGGAAAGCATGGAAGCCTCTTCCCTCAGATTCGCCAGATTGTCTGTGGACATATCAATGACATCTTCCAGATTGTCCGCCGTCTGCACGAGCATCAAGTTCCGCAGATACCAGGTAAAGTCCGTGACGAACTGTACCAGCTCTCTGCCCTGCATGACGATCTCTTCCAACAGTTCAATACAGCCCAGCACATTCCGTTCCATGACGAAGCGCAGCAGTCTGCTGAACACTTCCGTATCCACTGCCCCCAACACATCCAGAGTCATGTCGTAAGTCAGTTCCTTGCCCAGATGGAACGCGATACACTGGTCCAGAAGACTCAGGGCATCTCGCATGGAGCCATCCGCCACCTTTGCAATGTAGCGCAGGGCTCTGTCTTCCACCTGTACCTGCTCCGTGTCCATCAGTTCCTTCATACGATCCGTGATGGTATCAATGGAGATTCGTTTAAAATCATATCTCTGACAGCGGGACAGGATCGTAATGGGGATCTTGTGCACCTCTGTGGTCGCCAGAATAAAAATCACATAAGAGGGCGGCTCTTCCAGCGTTTTTAACAGTGCGTTAAAAGCTCCGGGGGAAAGCATATGCACCTCATCGATAATGTAGACTTTGTATTTTCCCTCTGCCGGGGAGTAAGACACCTCGTCGATGATCTCACGGATATTGTCCACACCGTTGTTGGAAGCCGCATCGATCTCGATGACATTCATGCTGGCTCCCGCCGCAATGGCCTTACAAATACGGCATTCCCCACAGGGGCCGTCCTCTGTGGGGTGTTCGCAGTTCACTGTTTTCGCAAAAATCTTGGCCACCGTGGTCTTACCGGTACCTCTCGTTCCGGTAAACAGGTACGCATGGCCGATCCGGTTCGCCCGCAGCTGATTCTTCAATGTCGTCACGATATGATCCTGACCCTTGACATCGGAAAAAGCATCCGGGCGGAATTTCCGGTATAGTGCTGTATATGACATGTGTTCTCTCTCTTCCTAACTTTGTTCTGCCGTGAAGACTTTCTTAATCGCCGAAGCAGATGCCCAGCATCTTCGCTTCCTGTACGATGGTAGCATCGGGATCCACGGTCTTTAACTTGCCCGCTACATCCTCTAACGGAACCCTTACGATCTCACGGTTCTTGTAACCTACCATGAATCCATACTGATTGTCCAGGATCAGCTTGCCTGCCTCGGAACCCAGACGGCTGGCAAATACTCTGTCATAAGGGCAAGGGCTTCCACCTCTCTGCATATGGCCGGGCACGGTGACACGTACTTCTCTGCCGGTCTTTTCCTGGATCTGTGCAGCCACTTCGTAAGATACGGAAGGGAATGGATATTTTTCCATCTTTTTCTTGTAATCTTTTTTCGGAAGAGCAGCATCTTCTTTGGAAATAGCGCCCTCTGCTACCGCAATGATGGTAAAACGGCAGCCCTTCTTGTCTCTGTCTTCGATCTTCTGGATCACCTTATCGATATCATAAGGGATCTCCGGGAGCAGGATAATATCTGCACCGCCTGCCATTCCGGCATTCAGAGTCAGCCATCCCACCTTATGCCCCATGACTTCCACGATAAATACTCTGCCGTGGGAAGCCGCTGTGGTATGGATGCAGTCGATGGCATCCGTAGCAATGTCCACTGCACTCTGGAAACCGAAGGTCATATCAGTACCCCACAGGTCATTGTCGATGGTCTTGGGCAGGGTCACGATATTCAGTCCTTCTTTGCGGAGCAGATTTGCGGTCTTGTGGGTGCCGTTACCACCGAGAATTACAAGGCAGTCCAGCTGCAGCTTGTAATAGTTCTGCTTCATGGCTTCCACTTTGTTCAGCCCATTGGGATCCGGATCCTGGATCGTCTTGAAAGGAGTACGGGAGGTTCCTAAGATCGTGCCGCCCTTGGTAAGAATGCCGGAGAAATCCTTGTCTGTCAGCATGCGGAAATTACTGTAGATCAATCCTCTGTAACCGTCCAGAAAACCATAGATTTCAACCTCTTCCTTGCCGTTCGCCAGGGTCTTCACCACGCCTCTCATGGCTGCGTTCAATGCCTGACAGTCACCACCACTCGTTAACATTCCGATTCTCTTCATCTGGGGATCCTCCGTTTCTATATTTCCTTAGTTTCTCTTGCGTTTGCTGTAACTATGCAAAACTGTCTTCGTTCTGCCAATACTTATTTCTATTTTAATACATTTATTTTCATCTGAAAATAGTTTGTTGTAATTTCCGGCAGATTTCTCCCCTATGGCAAAACAAACCTCAGAAGCACCGGGCCTCTGAGGTTCGCTTATCATCTTATCATACGTTATTTGAATTTAAACTTTCCTTTGATCATGGTCACGTAGACAGCTGCGCCGCCACCGCCGACCACTACGGCTCCGGCTGCTGCCGCTGCCGCCACGCGTCCGGGTGTCATGCCCTTTGCAGAAGTCTCCTCCAGGGCTTCCGAGGATGCTGCACCGGTCTCCGGGGTATCGGCATTCTGTGTCTGATCTTCCATGACAACGGTCTCCTCCGTTGCCGCAGCGGAGTCACCGCCTGTAGATTCCTCTGTGGGAGCCGGTGCAGGGGTTGTCGCAGGTGCCACTGTTACTGCCGGGGTCGCTGTGGGCTTAAGGGCAGGCTTGGGAGTCGCCGTACTCGTTACCGGCGCAGGGGTCGGTGTCGGAGTTGCAGGGCTATTATTGTCTGACTGCGTATCGTTATCATCGTTATCACTTGCGTTGTCCGGGCCGCCGGTGTTGCTGTTGCTATTACCACCGGCGTTGTTGCCGGAAACCGTGTTGCTGTTACTATTGTTGTTGCCGTTATTATTGTCCTGTCCGCCGTTAGTATTGTTATCCGCAGGTCTCTTCGGTGCGATCTCATAACCGCAGACGGTACAGATCTCCGCCTGTTGTGTGGTGGCCGGACCGCCGGATACATGACGTTCCGGATTGGTGGTCGCTCCACAGCTGCTGCACTTATGCCAGTGACCGGTCACATCGGATTGATAATCTTCCGACCAGCTGTGCTCCGTCTTCGGCAGAACGGTCTCCGCCGCTGTTATGCTCTTACTTCCATCTGCGGATGCAAAATACAAGCCGCAGACGTCGCAGGTCCAATACTCGATGCTGCCCTCTGCCTGACAGGTGGGCTCCACCCGATCGTGGTGGGTCAGCGTGCCGTGGCCGGAGTTCCATGTCTTGGAAGTTGCAGGGCTTGCATTATAATCATCGTTTTCCTCATACCGGATCTGTGCGGTCACCTTCTTGTCATGACCGGCTTTCGTGGTTTTGGTCTGTCCCCAGGTTGCTCCGTCGAAGCTGTACTCTACGTCGGTGCGGTCTGTAGTGATCTCCGCCGCCAGATCGTTACCACTGACGGTAAAGGTCATGCCAAAGGCATCCGGATCCGGGGTATCCTTGCGGTCTGCTTTTTCGGTGCGGGTGATAGTTATGCCAAGCTTAATATCTTCATAATTTTTTGACCGTAACTGAACACTTACTATCGCATGCTCGCCAATATCATCCATGGTGTTTTCACCCAGAGTGAATAGCAATTTTCCCTCGGAATATTTGATGTCGGAAGCTGCTGCCAAAACGTTCCTGGAATCAGTCCGCATGATAACTTCCATCGTTGTCTCTCCCATATCCTCGGACAGCCCCGGTATCTGCACCGCCTTCTCTCCTTTGGCCGCCCAACTGTATTTGAGATCCAAGTCTCGAATCTTCGGAGCAATTGCTTTACTAATTTCCAATATTACCTGTGCCGTCAGCGTCTGATAGTATTCCGGATGCTCCTTAGGAATAAATGTCGCCGTGTAGGTCTCACTATCGCCAACATAAGGAACCTTGTCTCCGTCGATCTGCCAGGTTCCGTCAATGGTCTCGGTTCCCAGTTTTGCTGTCAGTCCCGTCACCGTGAGTTGACTCAGCTTATCGCCATAAGTGCCGCTGGCAATGCCATCCCCCTCTGCCGTAAGTTCTGCCGGGGCGATGTTTACAGTCAGATTCTTCGTCTTCTCAGAGAAGAAAGAATTGTCTTTTCCTTTGTAGACGAGGGTAAACGTGGTCTCACCTGTGGTTCGTGCATTGTAGGTTGCGGTGCCGTTTTTAATATCCGCTGCGCTTACCACCGTGGTATCCCCGATCCGTATCGCAAAACTGCCGTCCGGATCCTCCGCAGGGATGGGCTGTCCGTCTGTCACAAAGTTTACCAGTGCCTTTACATTAAAAGTAATATTCTCTCCATAGGTGGGAGTGTTGGTATCTGCTCTCTCGAACAGCAGACCAGTGGTGTACTTCACACCAACTGCATTATTCTCCCCAAGAGAAGGATAGTAGGCGATTCCGGTCTCTTTGTCGTTGGCTTTCTTCGTCCAGAGTTCGGTGTTAAAGCCGTTTGTTTTGAGTTCTCCGAAAAAGCTGGAAGAGGTCAGTTGCAGGGTCGTACGCCCCAAATTGCGTTCATCATCTACTTTACATATATCGTTATTGAAATAGCAATTCGTTGCATCGATATCTCCGCTATTCGTTATTCCAGCCAGATAGCCATCATTCTCGGCAGTGTCAATCGTAGCTATACTAATGCAATGATTAATATTATCTTTTACAGCTCCACTCCTACCGCAGATTCCTGCCGCAGAACTTCCCTGCACGTCTCCTGCAAAAAAGCACTGGGAAATCTTAGTATCTTGTCCGGCATTGCCGCAGATTCCACCTGCTGTATACCCTTTTACTGTTCCGGTAAAGGAGCAGCCATAAATTTCGCCCGCAGACAAATTTCCGCAAATTCCTCCTGCAATGTCACTCGAAACGATATCTCCGTTGGCAGCCAACAACAGTATTACTTTACCGCTTTTGCCGGATGAGTTGCCTATTTGTGCGAACAGGCCAGAACTATAAACACCATCTTCTTTTGTCATATCCACATGGCTTATCGTATGTCCGTCTCCACTGAATTTTCCTATGTATGGAATTTCAGGATCTCCTATGGAGCTGAGTTTTACACCATTCACATCAATATCATTTCCCAGAACATAGTTTGCACTCCATTTTGCCACATCCCTATTCTGTCCGATGGCTACGAATTCCTCCGCCGTGGTGATCAGGGTATAGGTAGCCCAGTCAGCATCACTGCCCGTTGTAGCAAAGTTATATACCTCAGCCGAATCTGTCGTCATATTTTCGATGTCTGCCACGCTTTGCAAATTGATGTAAGTACCTGTGGCTGTACCGAATCTGCCCTGTGTAGCCTTTGCAGTGCTGGTATCGACACTGCCCTCTTTCCAGATTGCAGAATCCAAGCCACTCGGAAGTGCACCGCAGAGCTGGCCGGTAGTCAGGGGAGTAATTCCTTCTGTAGTCTCCTGGTTGCCGATGCCCCAAGCTCCTGTCGTATCCTTATTGTAATAACAATTTAAAATCTGTGCTCCACTGATTTCTCCTGCAATTCCACCATAACCTGACCGTACCTCACTGATTTTACCCCAATTTATACATGCGGTAATTTGGGACGTATTAGTACTAAGTATGCCAAATATTCCACCACCGGCTCTACCGTAGTAATTTCCTTTTATCTCACCGGTATTCAAGCAATTCTCTGCAATACATCGATCTCCGGCTCCTACAATACCACCAACAAAGTACTCTCCTGTTACTGTACTGCTATTGTAACATTGTACGATTTTAGCGGCAGATGATACCGAGCCAACTACGGAGCCACTAATGCCGCCGACTTTTCTGTTACCATTTACTGTATTTCCAACGCTTTGACAGTTCTCAATATTTATTTCTCCTGCATATCCTATGATAGCCCCAACATGTTCTTTCCCGGTAATAACAGAGTTCTTAACTGTAATATTTTTTATGGCACTATTAATATTATATCTTGTGCATTCTCCAAACAAACCGACATAATCCGCCGAGGAATTACTTATCCGCATTCCCGTCACAGTATGATTCCCGCCGTCAAAGTTCCCTCGAAAAGGATTACTATCAGTTCCTATTGGTGTCCATTCCTTATCATTAAGATTAATATTATTTTTCAGTATAATATATTTTCCATCGTACCAGTTTCTGTTATTCACGGTTTTTGCAAAATACGCAAGTTGCGCCGCCGTGCTGATCTGATAGGGATCATTTTCCTCACCGGTTCCTCCGGCAAACCCACTTGCAATCGTACCGTCCCACACATCTGTCTCCGCTCTCGCACTCACCGGCACAGCGATCCACACCAGTGCCGCCAATCCCAGCAGGGCCAGTCTCATCTTCATGCTCCACGCTTTTGTACTTTTCTTCATAACCCTCATGCCTTTCTATAACCTGCAAAATTTCAAATATTTTCCCATCTTTCGCAGGTACAAAATCCCAATCTTGTTTTTATACTTTCCGTATCATTTATTATACTGAAAAAGCAAATGCACCGTCAATATTTTCCATACGATTCGTCTCATATTTTTATAAAATTTTGTCAAACAAGTGCGCCCACCGCAAAATCGAGCAGGCTGGCTCATCGTAAACACAAAAAAGGAGCCACCGGATCTCTCCGGTCACTCCTCGTTGCCTTCTCTGAAAAATATATCCAGTTTTCCCAGACATTTGATCAATGTCTTCATTTCTTCCTCGTCCAGATCCCGTATGATGGTGTGGATCATTTTCCTGTGGAAATCTCTGTGATGGAAAAAAGCTTTTCTCCCTTTCTCTGTCAGGGTCACCAGTACCACCCGCTTGTCCTGTGTGCTGCGGTTACGCTCCAGGTAGCCTTTTTTCTCCAGACTGTTCATATTCGTAGTCAGGGTTCCCACGGTGACGTGGAGTTCCCCGGCGATCCGGGACATACTCTTTGGTTCCTCGATGCCGATAGCCTCCAGAATATGCATGTCATTATTCGTAATATCTTTGAATTCGTCTGTTATGACCGCCTTTGCCTCTGCATCCATCACGTTATGGAACAGGTTCACCAACAGTTCATTCAGTACCCGGTTGTTGCTTTTTTCCATAGTTTTCCCAATAAATGTTTCTCTGGTATACCGGCAATACTCCCGAACCGCAGACTTCCTGTCTACCGTACCGCGTCCATGCCGTTGTTGTGTCCTTAGTCGTTATCAGTATACCGTCTACCAGGTCATCACGCAAGCCCCAATCGTAAGCCCGGCACCGAATCCCGCCAGAACGATGCGGTCGCCGCAGTGCAGCTTTCCCTGTCTGTGCAGTTCATCCAGCAGCACCGGGATGGAAGCGGATGACATATTTCCGACCCTTTCCAGATTGGTGGGGAATTTGTCTCTGTCTGCATGCAATCTTTTCGCCACTGCATCAATAATACGTGCGTTGGCCTGATGCAGTATAAACAGGTCAATATCCGGCACAGCAAGTCCGGCATCCGACAGTGCTTCCTCGATGCACTGTGGCACCCGTCTGGTGGCGAACCGGTACACTTCCTGTCCGTCCATCTGAATATAATGTTCTCTGCCGTCCGTCGGCTGGTTTTGGTCCATTTTTGCTGCCGAGGTTCTTGCATAAGGGGTTGCCAGTTTTCTTGCTCCACATTGTAAGACGCCACCACCGGTGCCGTCGGAGCGGAGCGCCCGTCCCAGAATTCCTGCTGCCGGTATCCGTTTCTCCTCCGCCGTCGGCAAAGCGTTACTGTATTCCACCGCCCGAGACTCCGTCCTGCATCTCTCCACAACTACCGCCCCGGCGCCGTCTCCGAACAGGATGCAGCTGCCCCGGTCCGTCCAGTCCACCAGCTTGGACAACACTTCGCTGCCGATGACCAGCGCATTTTCCGCAAGTCCCGTCCGCAGATAGGCATCCGCAGTATTCAGGGCAAATAAAAATCCGGAGCAGGCCGCATTCACATCGAAAGCCAATGCATTCACCGCACCGATGGCCGCCTGTACCTGGCAGGCGCAACAGGGCAGATACTGCTCCGGAGAACAGCTTGCCACCAGGATCAGATCGATTTCTTCTGCAGTTTTTCCTGCCTGTTCCAATGCTTTGCGGGCAGCTTCTGACGCAAGTGTCACAACCGTTTCGCCAACTGACACATGTCGTTCCGCAATACCGGTTCTCTCCCGGATCCATTCATCCGAGGTTTCCACCAGCTGTTCCAATTCTTTATTTGTAACGATCCTTCCCGGAAGTGCACTTCCGGTTCCGGTGATTCTTATGGTTCTCACGCCATTTCCTCCATGATATCCACTGTTCTTTCTATTTTCTGCGCCCGCCAGGCATTGCTGCCGCAGAACAGCAGTCCGTTATCCACATCTCCCATTGCTGCATTGATCAATGCTCTGGTGATGCAATACGGTGCTGTCTTCGGATCGCAGGTCTTAATGCAATGTCTGCATCCGGTCATAAACCGCTCCCCGGCCGCCACCTTTTCCAGAAAAGCATTCTGTATAGCTCTGCCCGGCATTCCCACAGGGCTTTTCACAATGACAATGTCTTCTTTCTGCGCCCGGAGATACTCCTGCTTGTACGCCTCCGCCGCATCACATTCCTCTGTGGTCACGAACCGGGTTCCCATCTGTACCCCCGCAGCCCCGAGGGACAGGCAATGCTCCAGATCCCTCCGGTCATAAATACCGCCTGCTGCGATCAGTGGAATTTCCAGTTCTGCTGCCTGCCGGATCATTGCCGTCAGTTCTCTCTCATAGTTCTCCGGTGTGTAAGCATCCAGTTCTTCCCGCTTAAATCCCAGATGTCCTCCTGCCAACGGTCCCTCTGCCACGATAAAGTCCGGCTTTCTGTCGTACTTTTTCATCCAGTATTTCGTGACGACCGACAGGGCACGGGTGCTCGACACGATCGGAGCCAGCATCGTCCGGTGGCTGCGCCCGGGCATTCCGCTTTCCGTCTCTGCCACAACTCCGGGCAGATCCAGCGGCAGTCCGGCACCGGAGATAATGCAGTCGGTACCTGCCAGCACTGCTGCCCTGACATAATCCTCGTAGCGTTGCGTTGCCACCATGATGTTGACACCGACGATACCGCCTCTTGCGATCTGTCTTGCTTTTTCTATTTCTTTTCCGATAGTGCGCAGATTACAGGCGATGGGATCTCTGTCAAAATCCGGCTCCCGGAAACCGATCTGGGCAGTAGAAATGATGCCGATCCCACCTGCCGCAGCCACTGCTCCCGCCAGACCGGACAGGCTGATTCCCACACCCATGCCTCCCTGGATCACGGGAATATCTGCATGTAATTCCCCCAGGATCATTT
>CAKRRU010000058.1 GCA_934394515.1 uncultured Acetatifactor sp. | reverse complement strand
AGGGAAACATTTTGTTTGATTTTATGACAGAAAAAGTATCTGAGCGCCATTTTTTCCTGTATAGACCCATGCAGAAGAAAAAAATAATTTTCCAAAGATTCTATATAAAGTTTATAATTTCTTAATTGATTTTCTTAGAATAAGTGTTATAGTAACAATAGAACAGATGAGACAGGAAGCCTGTGAGTCTGTTCTATGCCAAATAAATATTGTCAAAGCTTTTATGAATGCAGGCAATGTTTAATGGTTCTGAACAGTTGCAAATTGTATAACCTTATGTGAGGAGGCGAACGATTATGAATATTGATAAATTTACACAGAAATCCATAGAAGCGGTCAATGGTTGTGAAAAGCTTGCCATGGAGTATGGCAATCAGGAGATTGAGCAGGAGCATCTGCTGTACAGTCTGCTGACTTTGGATGACAGCCTGATTTTGAAACTTGTGGAGAAGATGGAGATTCAAAAGGATCATTTTGTCAACCGTGCAAAACAGGCTCTGGAGAAGAGAGTGAAGGTGCAGGGCGGTCAGCCTTATATCGGTCAGTATCTGAACAAGGTGCTGGTCAGTGCATCTGATGAAGCAAAACAGATGGGAGATGAATATGTCTCCGTAGAGCATCTGTTCCTTGCCATGATCAAGTATCCTAACAAAGAAATCGCTGAAATCTGGAAAGAATACGGTATCACCAGGGAGCGTTTTTTGCAGGCACTGTCTACGGTGAGAGGTAATCAGAGAGTAACCAGTGATAATCCGGAAGCAACTTATGATACTTTGGAAAAATACGGACAGGATCTGGTGGAGAAAGCGAGAAACCAGAAACTGGATCCCGTGATCGGACGTGATAACGAGATCAGAAATGTCGTACGTATCCTGTCCCGTAAGACGAAGAATAACCCGGTGCTGATCGGTGAACCCGGTGTCGGTAAAACAGCCGTGGTAGAAGGTCTGGCACAGCGTATTGTCAAAGGTGATGTCCCTCAGGGACTGAAAGACAAGAAGATTTTTGCACTGGATATGGGTGCGCTGGTAGCAGGTGCAAAATACAGAGGTGAATTTGAGGAACGTCTGAAAGCCGTACTGGACGATGTGAAAAACAGTGATGGACAGATTATTCTGTTCATTGATGAATTGCATACCATTGTCGGTGCCGGTAAGACGGATGGCGCACTGGATGCCGGCAATATGTTAAAACCTATGCTGGCGCGTGGCGAACTGCATTGTATCGGTGCCACTACTTTGGATGAGTACAGACAGTACATTGAAAAAGATGCCGCTCTGGAACGTCGTTTCCAGCCGGTTATGGTAGAGGAACCTACCGTGGAAGATACGATTTCTATCTTACGTGGTCTGAAGGATCGTTACGAAGTGTACCATGGTGTGAAAATCATGGATAATGCGTTGGTAAGCGCGGCAGTACTTTCCAACCGTTATATTACAGACAGATTCCTGCCGGATAAGGCAATCGATCTGGTAGATGAAGCCTGCGCCCTGATCAAGACAGAGATGGACAGTATGCCTACGGAACTGGATGAACTGCGCCGTAAGGTAACACAGCTGGAGATCGAGGAAGCCGCTTTGAAAAAAGAGGATGACCGGATCAGTAAAGAACGTCTGGCAGATTTACAGAAAGAATTGGCAGATCTGAAGGATCAGTTCAATACGAAAAAAGCACAGTGGGATAATGAAAAAGCATCCGTGGATAAGCTTTCCAAACTGCGTGAAGAGAAAGACCGCATGAACAATGAGATCCAGATCGCAGAGAGAGAAGGAGATTATGAAAAAGCCGGTCGTCTGAAATACAGTGAATTACCTGCTTTGGAGAAACAGCTGGCACAGGAAGAGGACAAGGTCGGCGAATCCGATCTGTCACTGGTACACGAAAAAGTATCGGAAGAAGAAATTGCTCGGATTATCTCCCGGTGGACCGGTATTCCCGTAGCAAAACTGACCGAGAGCGAGCGTAACAAGACTCTTCACCTGGATGAAGAACTGCACAAACGTGTGGTAGGACAGGATGAAGGCGTGACCAAGGTCACCGAAGCTATCATCCGTTCCAAGGCCGGTATCAAGGATCCCAGTAAGCCCATCGGTTCGTTCCTGTTTTTAGGACCTACCGGTGTCGGTAAGACGGAGCTGGCGAAGAGTCTGGCGGCAGCATTGTTCGACGATGAGAACAACATGGTGCGTATCGATATGAGTGAGTACATGGAGAAGTATTCTGTCTCCCGTCTGATCGGAGCGCCTCCCGGATACGTAGGATACGAAGAGGGCGGTCAGCTGACCGAAGCCGTGCGGAGAAAACCTTATAGTGTGGTACTGTTCGATGAAATCGAAAAAGCACATCCCGATGTGTTTAACGTATTGCTGCAGGTACTGGATGACGGTCGTATCACCGATTCCCAGGGACGTACGGTAGACTTCAAGAATACCATCCTGATCATGACTTCCAACATCGGTGCAAGCTACCTGCTGGACGGCATCAACGAAGACGGTACGATCAAGCCGGAGGCAGAAGCGGCAGTCATGAATGACTTGCGTGCTCATTTCCGTCCTGAGTTCCTGAACCGTCTGGACGAAACGATTTTGTTCAAGCCTCTGACCAAGGACAACATCAGTGGCATTATCCACCTGATCATTGCCGACCTGAACAAACGTCTGGAGGATAAACAGCTTACCATCCGTCTGTCGGAGGAAGCTATGCAGTATATCGTGGACAATGCGTATGATCCGGTCTACGGTGCACGTCCTCTGAAGCGGTATATCCAGAAGTATGTGGAGACACTGGCAGCTAAGATGATCCTCGCAGACCAGGTAGAAGAGGGCGATACCATTGTCATTACCGTGGAAGGAGACAAACTTTCCGCACAATGCGAAAAAGGATCCAAAAACCAATAAAACGCATTATAAAGTAACAATGAAATAGCAAAACAGTAAACGGGAAAAGCGAAAGTGGCAGACTTGTCATTTTCGCTTTTTTTTGTTATGATTTCGAGAGGAAGAAGTCCGCAGAATCGTTTATGCGAATAATCCCGCGAAGCGGGATGCAGAGTGCGCAAACACGATTCGTGAGCTTACGATGTATAATGAAAAGAGGAAAAAATATGATACCACAGGATCCTGTAATGTTATTAAGTTTTATAAATCTGAAATTACGTGATTTCTACGGAAGTCTGGAGCAATTGTGTGATGATCTGGATGTCAGCGAACACGAGATCACAGAGAAACTGGCGGGCATTGATTATCATTATGACAGGGAGAAAAATCAGTTTGTATAGCGTAGAGAAAAAAGGAACCCGATGTCTGATCTGTACCGGCTGTGGCAGATGTCCGGGAGTGACCCGTGGAATGCAGGTCGTGACACAGAGGTTGGAACTGCCAAAGCTGCAACTGAAAAATGAAAAGGGAATCCGTCTGATGACAGTGGATATCGGTACGACGACCATTGCCATGCAGTTGTATGATACGGACGGAAAAGTAGTGGACAGTTTTCCGGGCGTGAACCCACAGACGGTTTACGGGGCAGATGTACTGTCGAGGATCAAGGCGGCGGAAGAACCCGGGAAAGCTGCGGATATGCAGCAGAAAGTCCGTACCCTGATTGAAAAAGGGGTGCAGCGGTTTCAGAAAAAAATAGAGACCGGGGAAACCTTACAGATGGTCATAGCGGCAAACACGACGATGGTATACCTCCTTATGGGCTGGAATCCTTCGGAACTGGGAAGAGCACCGTTTACCGTAAGCCATACCGGTGCTGTGGATACGGAGATTGCA
This sequence comes from uncultured Acetatifactor sp., assembly GCA_934394515.1. GTDB lineage: Bacteria > Bacillota > Clostridia > Lachnospirales > Lachnospiraceae > Acetatifactor. Next base: position 11,734 of record CAKRRU010000058.1, on the reverse strand, counting down.
GGGATTCCCTGCCATATCATCCCGGGACTGTCTGCGTTCGTAGGCGGAGACATCACAGCGGGAATTTTGTCCTGTGGGATGTTGGAACGGGAAGAGATTACGCTGTTGATCGACCTGGGAACCAACGGTGAGATGGCGCTGGGCAATTGCAGAAAACTGTATGCCTGTGCAACGGCGGCCGGACCGGCTTTCGAAGGGGGCGTAAACCGCGGTATCTGGGGTGCCGATATGATCAGACTGCTGCAAAAGCTGCTGGAAGAAAAGCTGATGGACAGGCAGGGACTTTTGCAAGAACCTTATTTTACAGACGGTGTCCGAATCGGAGATGTCTGCGTGACACAGGAGGCTGTCCGGGCAGTGCAGCTGGCAAAGGCGGCAATCGCTGCCGGGATAGAGATCCTGACGGCAGCATACGGCATCCGTACAGAGGATATTTCCGGGGTGATATTGGCCGGAGGATTCGGCTATTATCTGGATCCTGCGGCAGCGGCGGCAATCGGACTGTTTCCCGGAGAACTCGTGGATCGTACCGTGACCGGCGGCAATACGGCACTTGGCGGAGCGGCACTTGTGGGCAGCAGGCTGATTGCGTCATATAGGGGGGCAGATAATTTCGAAACAGATGCGCCTGATGATATCCGGAAAAAGGAGAATTTGCAGATTCAAATTCTGAATCTTGCCAAACAGCAGAATTTCGCGGAAACCTATCTGGAGAAGATGGATTTTTGTTAAAAATGTGCAAAAAAAGATACAAAAGAACAGAAAATGTTGTTTTATTATATCAAATATTATGCTATAATTTTTTATAAATGATAAAAACAGAGGTGCAGCCGGCAGGAGAGATGCCGCACATGCTGTTTTGCTAAGAAATATTTATAACGAGTACCGGAGGATATTTATGAGTACGAATATTGACAAACCCAAGAAATCTCTTTTTACGGGGAAAAAAGAGAAGACTGCAGAGAAGTTGAAAACAGAGAAAAAGGTGAAAAAAGAGCCGGCAAAAAAGCCGGTAAAGGAAGCAAAACAGAAGAAAACAGGCGCAAAAAATGCGAAGAGTTCCAAACTGCTGAGCATCCGTAATAAAATCGTGGTATGTTTCCTGGTTCCGATTGTATTTATGATTATTATCGGTGTATCCGCATATCAGAAGTCTGCGGAAGGCTTAAGCGAGAAGTTCACGGATTCTACTTTGCAGACCATGCGTATGGCGACGGAATATCTGGATATGAGTTGTGACTTTATCCGTACCGAAGGCCTGAAATATGCTTATGATGATGACATGAGAAAATATTTTCTGGGAATGTATGAAGACAGTCCGGTGGATAAGCTGAATTTCCTTACTTCCACAAAGTCCAACCTGCTGTCGGTACAGACTTCCAATCCGTTTATCAGTCATATGCATATCATACCTAAAAAAGGTGTAGGCATTTTCTCCACGAAGCTTTCTTCCGGCGTAGACGGCTTCCTGGATGAGTATAAAGAAGAGGTATCTCCCAATACCGGCAGCAGAAGTATTCCGCAGTGGATCGACCGTCATGCTGCGTTGGATGAGAAGGTAACAGAGACGGAAAAAGACTATATTATGGCATTTGAAATGATGAGCCAGTCCAACAATGCCGTAGTAGTTATTGATATCAAACCTTCCGCTATTACAGATTTCCTGGAGCAGATCGATATCGGTGAGGGAAGCCTGGTCGGATTTATTACGCCCGGCGGAAGAGAACTGGCGGTTGAAAACGTAGAAGAGGGCAGGGAAAGTGTCCTTCCCGAAGATGGCAATGTATTTTCCGGTGAGGAGTATTACACAGAAATCGTGAATGCTTCGGAAGAAGAATCCGGTACCGCAGAAGTGACTTTCCAGGGAGAAAAATATCTCTTTATCTACAGCCGCAGCACAGATGTCGGATTTACTACCTGTGCACTGGTGCCCATGAGGGTGGTGACCAGTCAGGCAACAGAGATCCGGAACATGACCATCGGATTAGTCATTCTGGCATGTGTGATCGTAGTGATCGTAGGTATTTTCATTACTGCCGGCATTGAGAATAATATGAAGCGTATCTCCAAAAAATTCGGAGAGGTGGCAAAGGGTGATCTGACCGTTACCGTATCTGTCAAGGGGCATGATGAGTTTCGGGATCTGGCAGGATCCGCTACCAACATGATCACGAATACGAAGAAGCTGGTAAATCAGGTAAGCAATGCGACCGGACAATTGGAAGCGTCTGCACAGGATGTGGGACAGGCTTCTGAGGTGATTCACGAATATTCACAGGATATCACCCGTGCGATCGGTGAGATCAATGAAGGTATGGAAGAACAGTCCAGACATGCACAGGAGTGTGTGGAGAAGACAGATATCCTGTCCAATGAGATTCAGGAAGTCAGCCATGTGGTAGAACGTGTTGAAAAGCTGGTGGATGAGACCGAAGGCATGATCAACAAGGGAATGGAGATCGTACAGGTACTGGGTGACAGAGCCGGTGAGACGACCAAGATGACTGCAAAGGTAAGTGAGAGTATCGAATCTCTCCGCAAGGAATCCGAGATCATCAACAGCTTCGTCGAAACGATCACAGAGATTACCGAGCAGACCAATCTGCTGTCTCTGAATGCTTCCATCGAGGCAGCCAGAGCCGGAGAAGCCGGAAGAGGCTTCGCCGTAGTTGCAGAGGAAATCCGTAAGCTTGCCGATGACTCTGCAAAGGCAGCCGGAGAGATCAGCAACAACGTTGCAAACATTACGGCGCAGACACAGAACAGTGTGGACAGCGCAAGTCAGGCACAGGAAATGGTAGAACTTCAGACCAAGGCTGTGGAAGAAGTGGTTGCGGTATTCCGTGAGATGCAGACACGTATGGGTCAGCTGATCGAAGGTCTGAAGGATATCGTGGTAAGCACAGAAAAAGCTGACGGCGAGCGCAGCGCAGCCGTGGCAGCGGTGAAGAATATCTCTGACATCATTGAGGAGACTGCAGGCAGCGCCGAGACGGTAAATGATGTAGCCAACAAGCTTTTGGAGCATGTAGAGAAGTTAAGCAGTACCGCCGGTGTGCTGGATGAGAATATGGAAGGACTCAAGAACGAGATTTCCGTATTCAAGATTTAAGAGAATTTGTGACCGAAGGCAGAAGTAAAAAGTAATACAGAAAAAAGGAGAGTTGAGGTATCATAAATACTTCGGTTCTCCTTTTTCGTTGAAATATGAGATGGAGAAATGTATGAGCATACATCTCCCGAAAAGCAATGGTTGTGGAGGGGGGAGGAATCACGGACTTCCCGGATGCATATATTTTCTGTGAAAGTACTGGGCAGGCGGCTTGGAATGAGGAAAGTGCTGGCAGGAATTCTGATTTTCGATATGGTAATGGGAGTACTGTGCCTTGCAGCCGGTACCAAAAGATATGATGTTTTCCAATGGCATGAAGAAATAGAAACAAGGACGGTTTCCGGAGAAGTGACAGGAAAAGGTGGAGACGCAGCAAATAAAATTGCACTCACTTTCGATGACGGACCGCATCCCAGATATACGGAACAGCTTCTGGACGGATTGAAAGAACGAAATGTAGTGGCTACTTTTTTCGTGACCGGTGAGAATGCGCAGAATTATCCTGATATTATCCGGCGCGAACAGGAGGAAGGGCATTTGATTGGCAATCACACTTACAGTCATATCCAGCTGTCTTCCCGTAACCGTGAGACCTTTCGGGAAGAACTGGTGAAGACCAATGAGATTCTGGAAGAGATCACCGGGGAGAAGGTGAGCTTCGTTCGTCCTCCCTACGGAAGCTGGGACAAGAGCTTGGAGAAAGAACTGAACATGTTCCCGGTGCTATGGAATATCGATCCTTTGGACTGGTGTTCCCATAATGCGGACTGCATTGCAACGAAAGTGGTGGAGAAGGCAGGGGACGGAGATATTATTTTGATGCATGATTATTACGATACTTCTGTTACGGCCGCGCTGGAAGTAGTGGATATATTGCAAAAGAGAGGTTTTCAGTTTGTGACTGTAGAAGAGATTTTGTTTGACTGAAAATTATGTAAAAAATAGCTATATTTTTAAATTGACGAGTACATCACCGTCGGCTATACTGGGAGTATAGTACTGTAAAGAGTATTATAAAGGAAAGCAGGATCCGCCAGTCATGAATCTACAGAAGAAAGAAACATTATTAATCGTTGATGATTCCAAATTTCAAAGAGTAGTGATCAGACAGTCTCTGGGAGAACATTTTAACTTCGCAGAGGCTGTTTCCGGTGAGGAATGTCTGAAGATCATGGAGAAGGAAAGCGATGCCATTGATCTGGTACTGCTGGATCTGGTTATGCCGGGGATCGACGGCTTTGAAGTATTGCGCCGCAGACAGGACATGGAAGGCTTCAAGGATACCCCGGTCATCGTTCTGACCAACACGGAGTCGGTATCTTCCCAGTCGGAGGCTTTTGCACTGGGCGCGGATGAATTTATCATCAAACCGGTGGATGCCCGTGTGGCACTTTCCCGTATCAATAATACTTTGGGTGTAAAGCGGAGACTGCAGCTCAGTCTTGATGAACAGAAAGCATGGAAGACCAAGTCACAGATCGATGAGATGACCAGCCTGTTTAACAAAGTGACCGTTGAAAATCTGATCACAAAGACGCTGACAGAGCACGAAGATGGTCTCCATGCCATGATGGAAATAGATATTGATAATTTTAAGTCTGTAAACGATGTCTACGGACATACGATGGGAGACCATGTCATCAGCGTTATTACGGGAGTGATTTCTTCGCAGTTCCGCAGCACGGATTATGTGGGGCGGACCGGCGGAGATGAATTCGTGGTATTGATGTCGGATATTCCCTCACAGGAGATCGCACTGGTCAAGGCAGAGAATCTGGTAAATCTTGTAAAGTATAAAGAAAACTTATCCATACCGGAAAATATATCCATCAGTGTGGGAGTGGCATTTTCCGAACCGGAGGATCATTGCTATGATGATCTGGCTGCAAAGGCAGATCAGGCACTTTATGTTTCCAAGAAATCCGGCAAGGACCGCTACAGCGTATTTGGGGAAGAAAATCAGGTGCCGGATCAGAAATTGCAGGCAATCGTATGGTCCGGCTCACGGAATGTTACCAGTATGCTGGAATTTGCTTTGCCGAACTCTGTACAGCTGAATATTGCATCGGCAATGGATGAGGTCAGCCGGTATTTACAGCAAGAGGGCAGAGAAAAGCCTCTTCCCTTGTTTGTGGACGTCTCCGAGGAAGCCGATCACGGAAAAGCGATCTGGGAACAACTGGACGGTCTTGCGGCGCAACAGGATGTTACCATAATCGCAATCTGCAAAGAGGGAGATCTGGAACAGATAAAATGTGCAGTGGAGACGGATAAAATTCAGGATCTGTTACTGGCACCGTTAGAGGCAAATGTTTTGAAGCGCCGTGTGAAGACCTGGATGTAAAATTGCATATTGGCATAAAATTTGCTATAATTAGCCGGAGCGTATCAAAACGGTGCGCTTCGGCTTTTTTGACATCAGAGGAAGAGTTCTGATATGCTCCGGGTCGGTTGAAAGGAAAGCATTATAGTGACAGGCGGAGAGATTTTGACAGAATGAAATGGAGATAGTTATGGATCTGTTTGAATATATGCGAAGTACCAATATGGAAAAAGAAGCTCCCCTGGCGGCAAGAATGCGCCCCAGAACCCTGGATGAGGTGGTGGGGCAGGAGCATATCATCGGTAAGGATAAGCTGTTGTACCGTGCCATCAAAGCGGACAAGATCAGTTCCATTATTTTCTACGGACCGCCCGGAACCGGCAAGACGACACTGGCGAAGGTGATCGCCAATACGACCAGTGCCGAGTTCCGGCAGATCAACGCCACGGTGGCCGGAAAAAAGGATATGGAAGAAGTGGTGGCGAAGGCGAAGGAACTGCAGGGAATGTACGGAAAACGTACGATCCTGTTCATCGATGAGATCCACCGTTTTAATAAAGGGCAGCAGGATTATCTGCTTCCGTACGTGGAGGACGGGACGATCATCCTCATCGGTGCCACGACGGAAAATCCTTATTTTGAGGTAAACGGGGCTTTGATCTCCCGATCTGTGATCTTCGAATTAAAGCCGATCCCGAAGGAAGCCATCAAGGAACTTTTGAAGAAAGCAGTCTACGACACCGATCGCGGCATGGGAGCTTACAATGGTACGATTGATGAGGATGCCCTGGATTTCCTTGCGGATATCTCCGGCGGAGATGCCAGACATGCCCTGAATGCCATTGAACTGGGGATTATGACCACAGAACCGGACGTAGACGGTAAGATTCACATTACCCTGGATGTGGCGCAGCAATGTATCCAGAAGAGAGCAGCCAGATATGATAAGAACGGAGACAATCATTACGATACGATTTCAGCGTTTATCAAAAGTATGCGTGGATCCGATCCGGATGCAGCGGTGTATTATCTGGCGAGAATGCTGAATGCGGGTGAAAGTGTGACTTTTATCGCAAGACGTATCATGATCTGTGCGTCGGAGGATGTCGGCAATGCGGATCCACAGGCACTGGTGGTGGCGGTGAATGCTTCTCTGGCGGTAGAGCGGGTAGGCATGCCGGAAGCGCAGATTATCCTGGCACAGGCAGTCACTTACATCGCTACGGCACCGAAGAGCAACCGCAGCTGTGAAGCGGTATTTCAGGCATTGCGGGAGGTGCAGGAGACCGGCGACCTGCCGATCCCGACACATCTGCAGGATGCACATTACAAAGGAGCAGCAAAATTGGGACACGGAACAGGATATAAATACGCACATGATTATCCGAACGATTATGTGGAACAGCAGTATCTGCCCTATGAATTGAGCGGCAGAGAATTCTATCAGCCTTCCGGCAACGGCTATGAAGTTAAGATCAGAGAGCATATGGCGAGAATCAAAAAAGAAGCCGCGGAGGCTTCTTCTGAGAACAAAGAATGATAGAATCGTAAGATACCTGATTGCGGAATCAGAACAACTCCGTAATCAGGTATTTGTATATTTCCTGATTTTTCTTCTGCCAGTTGTCACAGATGGCAGCGGCAGTCTCTTCCACGGGCACAGACAGTGTGATATCTACCAGATTGATGCCCCGGTCTTTGGCTACCAGATGCGCTTCGAATTCTCCGGAAGTGGATTTATAGTAGTCTCCCAGTACGGACACTTCGTTTCGCAGCTTGAATTCATTTTCCCGGAAAAAGTTATCGATTTCTTCCTTGATCGTATCTCCAATCCTGTTTTCAAAAAAGTTCAGAGTTTCCTTTCCTTCCGGGGTGATGGACAGGTGGGTACGGTTGCGGATGGACTGTGCAGCAATCATTCCGGCATCTGTCAGCTCATTGATGACCTGCTGCAGGGTCAGAAAATTCGTATATTCTTTTCCCAGAATAAAATCACTGAGCTGCGCTGTGGTAAGCGGAAAGCTGACACGGTTCAGCATATAGAGAACAATTAGTTTATATAAAGTAAGCGGATCTTGCAACATGATGTGGTAACCTTTCTGATGAATTCATAATACTTAAATCTATAATAATTATATTTGAAAATGCAAGCGTTTTTGTCGAAAACGACTGCTTCCATTTTGATTCAAATATTTTCACGTATCATCCGGGGCGGTACAGTTCACCCTGACGTACGCCCTGCTCTTTCATGCGGCGATGCAGTGAGTTCAGGACATTTCGCTTATCCAGACTCCAGGTCGGCGCAATCAGCAGATCTTTTGGACCATCGCCGGTGACACGGTGGATCACAATATCCGGCGACAGGTGCACGAGACAGGAGATGACCAGATCCAGATAATGATCCAGGGTCAGGGTCTCGAATTTACCTTCCAGATAATCCTTCGCCAGGTCAGTATCTTTTAACACATGCAATAACTGCAATTTGATACCGAATGGAGCAATACGGTTCAGATACTCCATGGTCTTAAGCACCTGAGCATCAGTCTCTCCGGGGAGCCCCAGAATTGTATGTACAATAAACGGAATCTGCAAAGCATGCAGATCGGAGCAGGCTCTTTCAAAACAGGACAAGGGATAGCCTCTGCGGATATAGCGTGCCGTGGCATCGTGGATCGTCTGCAATCCCAACTCAATCCAGAGAAATTTATCGGGATATTCGTTCTTAAGCTTTGCGAGCAATGTCAGTACGTCAGACCCCAGACAGTCCGGTCTGGTGGCGATGGAGATGCCACAGATATTTGGATAATCCAGAGCAGAACGATACACCTCTTCCAGATAGGGGAGAGGCGCATAGGTATTGGTATAGGCCTGAAAATAAGCAATCAGGTTATGACCGGTCACCTTATCGCCGAACCTGGTCATGCTTTCCGCGATTTGTTCCTCCATGGTCTTGCCGGCAATATCCACGGCAAAATCTCCGCTGCCGCCGAGACTACAGAAGATACAGCCCCGAGTACCCAGGGTACCGTCCCGATTGGGACAGGACATCCGGGCATTCAGGGCTATTTTGTAACATTTATGGTGAAACGTATTTTTACAATAGGAATCCAGAGAGTAGTAGGGCTTACCGTGCCAGCCTCCGGGGAGATGCGTCTGATTCATCGGCGCTATTGGCGGATATGGCTTTTAACGGCATTTGCCACAACTTCAGCCACCTGAGGATCAAAAGCTTCCGGCATGATGTTGTCATCGGAAAGCTTGTCAGCAGGTACCAGACCGGCGATAGCTTCTGCGGCAGCCAGCTTCATTTCTTCTGTGATCTGAGTAGCACGACCCTCCAGAGCACCCTTGAAGATACCGGGGAATGCCACAACGTTGTTCACCTGGTTCGGGAAATCGCTGCGTCCGGTTCCAACCACACGTGCACCGGCAGCTTTGGCTACATTCGGCATGATCTCGGGAACGGGATTTGCCATGGCAAATAAAATGGAATCATGATTCATGGATGCCACCATCTCGGGAGTGACAATGTTAGGAGCGGAGACACCGATGAAGATATCGGCACCCTTCAGTGCATCTGCAAGAGTTCCGGTCTCATTGTTTAAGTTAGTGACTTCGGTCATCTTTTTCTGCATCCAGTTTAAGCCCTCGGTATCTTTGGAGACGATGCCTACCTTATCACACATGATGATATTGGGGAAACCGTAGGTCAGTAACAGCTTGGTGATAGCTACTCCGGCGCTTCCGGCACCGTTTACCACGACGCGGCAGTCTTCCTTTTTCTTGCCGACTACTTTCAGGGCATTGATGACACCGGCAAGAACGACGATGGCGGTACCGTGCTGGTCGTCATGGAATACGGGGATGTCCAGGATCTGCTTCAGACGTTCCTCGATTTCAAAACAACGGGGAGCACTGATGTCTTCCAGGTTGATGCCGCCAAATCCCGGAGCCAGATAAGTGACAGCCTTGATGATCTCTTCGGTATCCTGGGTATCCAGGCAGATGGGAACGGCGTTGACATTACCGAATTCTTTAAAGAGGACTGCCTTGCCTTCCATAACGGGCATTGCTGCGTAGGGACCGATGTTGCCAAGTCCCAGGACTGCACTTCCGTCGGATACGACAGCGACGGTATTGGCTTTCATGGTATATTTATAAGCAGCTTCTTTGTCCTGTGCGATTACTTTGCAGGGTTCCGCAACACCGGGAGTATAGGCAGTCGCCAGATCTTCACGGGTCTTCACGGGAGTCTTGGATACGGTCTCTAATTTGCCGTTCCATTTTTCATGCATCAGTAACGCTTTTTCATTGGTTGTCATGACAATACCTCTCTTGATTTGTTATAGTATGTTCTTATAATTATAATATCCGGCGCTTTTCATACGATGGTAATGAACTATAATTTTGCTGTTTCCGGAAATCTGTCGTAAATCTGTCTGTTTACAATCGTGACAACATTTACAACACAACTAATAGTAATGATATAATAGAAACGAGTTCTTCGCAAGGATTTACGGAAAATAAAAAAATAATTTTGGGACTTCCTATTTTTGAAAAAATATATTATAATAGCTCCAGATGCAGTTTTAATATCTTTATAAATCAACTGACATGTCACGATAGATCGGATGTAACCCCCTTAGTTAACAGTTTACAGGCTTTACACACATAGGTAAATGCTTTAGTTTTATTTCATAGGAGGAGTATATGAGAGAAAAATATGAATCGCTTGCATTAGTTCAACTGAAAGAACTGGCAAAAGTACGTGGCCTGAAGGGAACTTCCACGATGAAAAAGGCGGAGATCGTAGAAGCCATGCTGGCAGAAGACGAACGTCTGAAGAAAGAGGAAGAGGCCAAAGCAGCTGCGGCAAGAGCGGAAGCTGCCAAAAGTGAAGAAGCACAGAAGCAGGAGAGAACGGATCGTCCTGTCAGACAGGGAAATTACAGACAGAATCGTCCGGAAGGCGGAACCGACAATGTAGGAGCCAGAAGTGAGGCTTATACCAAGGAGCGTACCTTCAATCCGAACAATGTGGCATACGATGAAAGCCAGTATCCCAAGGAACTTGACAGTGGTATTGAAGCAAGTGGTATTCTGGAAGTTATGCCGGACGGTTACGGATTTATCCGCTGTGAGAATTACATGCCCGGTGAGAATGATGTCTATGTGGCACCCAGCCAGATCCGTCGTTTCGGACTGAAGACCGGTGATATCTTAAAAGGAAACAAGAGAATCAAGACCCAGCAGGAGAAGTTCAGTGCACTGCTGTTTGTCAAGAGCATCAACGGCTACACCGTGGAAGAGTCTGCCAAGAGAATGGCATTTGAGGATATGACACCGATCTTCCCGGATGAGCGTATCAAGATGGAGACGCCCGGATGCAGCGTAGCAATGAGAGTCATGGATCTGGTCAGCCCTGTCGGTAAGGGACAGCGTGGTATGATCGTATCCCCGCCTAAGGCAGGTAAGACCACTTTACTGAAGGAAGTGGCAAAGTCCATTTTAAGCAGCAATCCCAAGATGCATATGCTGATCCTGCTGATCGATGAGCGCCCTGAGGAAGTTACTGATATTAAGGAAGCTATCCATGGTGACAATGTAGAAGTTATTTATTCCACCTTCGATGAGTTGCCCGAACATCATAAGAGAGTATCCGAGATGGTCATCGAGCGTGCGAAACGTCTCGTAGAACATAAAAAGGATGTTGTGATCCTGCTTGACAGTATTACCCGTCTGACCCGTGCATATAACCTGGTAGTTCCTCCCAGCGGACGTACCCTGTCCGGTGGTCTGGATCCCGCAGCACTGCATATGCCGAAGCGGTTTTTCGGTGCAGCGCGTAATATGCGTGAGGGCGGCAGCCTGACGATCCTGGCAACCGCACTGGTAGAGACCGGAAGCAAGATGGACGATGTCGTATACGAGGAATTCAAAGGAACCGGTAACATGGAAATGGTTCTGGACAGAAAACTGTCCGAGAAGCGCATCTTCCCTGCCATCGATCTGGCAAAGTCCGGTACCAGAAGAGAAGACCTGCTGTTGACGCCGGAAGAACTGGAAGCTATCAATGTTATGCGTAAGGCTTTGAACGGATTAAAACCGGATGAAGCAACTGACCGGATCCTCGATATGTTCTCACATACACGGAATAACATAGAATTCGTGAACATGGTGAAGAAAAATAAGTTTATCTAAAAATATACTTGCGTCGTGTAGACTCTTATGGTACAATAATACCGCTGTTTGTGGTTCCATAAGCAGTGAGGATGAGAACAAGAACTTATACACGACAT
>CAKRRU010000057.1 GCA_934394515.1 uncultured Acetatifactor sp. | reverse complement strand
CTTACAACTGAAAGAGAGCCCTTCTGTTCGTCCCGGGAGTTCGTCCGGTTAGCCAATGATTATTAACTAACTTTCAAGTTAATACATAACTGTGTCCGGTCTGCATATACATATAACAGCAATTGCAGGAGGTAGGTTTTATGGACTATGCTGTGAATACATACGATCTGTATCGGGATATACAACAAAGGACGGGAGGGGAAATTTACATAGGGGTGCTGGGACCGGTAAGAACCGGAAAGTCCACATTTATCAAACGTTTCATGGATGAAATGGTGCTTCCTTATATGGAAGATGAACATTCCAGAATGCGTGCACAGGATGAACTGCCCCAGAGCGCCGGAGGCAGGACAATTACCACCACAGAGCCGAAATTTATCCCAAATGAAGCAGCAAAGGTGAAACTGAATGACGACATTGAGGTATCGGTGCGCCTGATCGATTGTGTCGGTTATATGATCGATGGTGCTGCAGGACATATGGAGGAGGATACGGAGCGCATGGTGAAAACGCCCTGGTCGGACGAAGAGATTCCCTTTACCCAGGCGGCGGAGATTGGTACGGATAAGGTCATGAAGGACCATTCAACCATCGGTCTGGTGATCACAACGGACGGGAGTATCGGTGAACTTCCCAGAAACAATTACCTGGGGGCGGAAGAGAAGACGATCCTTGCATTGAAAAAATCCGGTAAACCGTTCCTGGTACTGGTAAACAGCCAAAAGCCATATTCAGATGAAACCAGACAGATAGCAGAGGAAATCGGAAAAAAATATGATGTGGCTGTGATGCCAGTGAACTGCGAACAATTAAGAAAAGAGGATATCAACCGCATCCTGGAGAAAATCCTGTATGAATTCCCGCTGACAGCAGTAGAATTCTATTTCCCCAAATGGATGGATATGTTACCTGCAGAACATGCGGTAAAACAGGACTTGTTGAGACAGATCCGTGAATTGATGAACACTTGCGACAGAATCCGGGATGTGGTGGGGCATCCTGTGGAATTACAAGGAGACTATATCCGAAGCTGTAAAATGGATCCTGTGCAGCTGTGGAACGGCATTGTTCCGGTACAGGTGGGAATCGATGACAGGTATTATTACGAAATGCTGTCCGAAATGCTTGGAGAAGATGTGGAGGATGAATACCGGTTATTGAATAAATTGAAAGAACTGGCGGAGATGAAAAAAGAATACACGAAAGTGCAGGATGCACTGTCCATGGTGAAGATCAAAGGCTACGGTGTGGTGACACCTGACAGAGAGGACATAGCACTGGAAAAGCCGGAATTGATCCGCCACGGCAATAAATTCGGGGTCAAGATCAAAGCAAGCAGTCCGTCCATACATATGATCCGTGCAAATATTGAGACAGAGATCGCACCGATCGTGGGAACCGAACAGCAGGCACAGGATCTGATACATTTCATTGATCAGGCAGAGGCGGAACACGGTATCTGGGAGACCAATATCTTCGGCAAGACAGTGGAACAGCTTGTGGATGACGGTATTACTGCGAAAGTAGCTTCTATCGGCGAAGAGAGTCAGTTAAAGCTTCAGGATACCATGCAGAAGATCGTGAACGACAGTAATGGCGGTATGGTCTGCATTATTATTTAGATTGCTTTTTTCACACTCATTTTGTATAATACCTTTGTTGACTTTGCTTTATTTTTCTGGAAAACAAGAAGAATATTTGCTGAATTGTATGAAAATACGGCTAAACGGAGGATATAGATGAACCAGGTATATGCAAAATTACAAAACTGTTATGAATGTGTGAGAAAGAAAACGGATTTTGTACCTAAGGTAGCGATCGTTCTGGGATCGGGCCTTGGCGATTATGCGGAGCAGATCCGTGTGGTGACGGAGATCCCTTATGCGGAGATCGAGGGTTTCCCCGTCTCCACCGTACCGGGACATGCCGGCAAATTCATATTCGGTTATCTGGATGAGATCCCTGTGGTATGCATGAAAGGCAGAGTGCATTATTACGAAGGCTATGATGTGACGGATGTAGTACTGCCTACCAGACTGATGAAGCTGCTTGGGGCAGAGATTCTGTTCCTGACCAATGCGGCAGGCGGTGTGAATACTTCATTTCATGCCGGTGATCTGATGTTGATCAGAGATCATATTTCCGTGTTTGCACCTAATCCCCTGATCGGAGCCAATATCGACGAGCTGGGGCTGCGTTTTCCGGATATGAGCCATGTTTACGATAAAGACTTACAGCAGATTATCAGAGAGACTGCGAGAGAGAATGGCATTTATTTACAGGAGGGCATCTATACACAGCTGACAGGACCGTCCTTCGAATCTCCGGCAGAGATTCGTATGCTTCGTTCCATGGGATGCGATGCGGTAGGTATGAGCACCGTGGTGGAAGCCATTGCTGCGAATCATATGGGAATGCGGATCTGCGGAATCTCCTGTATCAGCAACCTGGCGGCAGGAATGACGGATCAACCTTTGAATCATGAAGAGGTACAGGAAGCTGCGGATATGGCAGCCCCCAGATTCAAGAAGCTGGTAACGGAATCTGTGAAGAAATTCGGTAACTATTCAGAGTCATAAAGAATTAAAAGGAGACACAGATGATCTCGGAAACAGAAGAAAAAATGCTGATCGGGCAGGCATTGGAAGCCAGAAAACTGGCTTATGCACCGTACTCCGGTTATAGTGTGGGAGCTGCGTTACTGACTGAGGGAGGACACAGATACATGGGCGGCAATATTGAAAATGCTTCTTACGGTGCCACCAACTGTGCGGAGCGCTCTGCCTTTTTCAAAGCGGTCAGTGAAGGAGAGAGGGAATTTACGGCCATTGCCATTGCCGGTGGAAAGACAGGAGAAGATCCTGTGGAATATGCCTATCCCTGTGGCATCTGCAGACAGGTAATGCAAGAGTTCTGTGGGGATGATTTTGTGATTTATGTGGTAAAAAGTGAACAGGATTATCGAAGTTATACATTAAAAGAACTACTTCCTTTTGGATTTGGAGGAGATGCGATCAGATGAATATCAGATTATACAATGCAAGAATTCTTACCATGGAATCCGGCAGAGAAGTCTTCTATGGTGAGGTATGGGTAAAAAATGACAAAATCGCTTATGTGGCGGAACAGAAAGAACTGGCGGAGGAATGGGATAAATCCCTGTTCCCGAGAATTACCTGGGATATCGAGCTGGACTGTAAGGGGAATCTTCTGATGCCCGGATTCAAAAACGCACATACCCATTCAGGCATGACGTTCCTGCGTTCCATGGCGGATGATCTGCCCCTAGACCAATGGCTGAACAAACAGGTATTTCCACTGGAGGCAAAGCTGACCGGAGAAGATATCTATGAGTTGACCAGACTGGCAGTGCTGGAATATCTGACCTCCGGCGTGACTTCTGTTTTTGATATGTATCTGACTCCGGATACCATTGCTGATGCCTGCCTGGACACCGGAATGCGCTGCGTACTGGTATCGGGACTGAATAATTTCAGCTCTTCTCCGAAGCAGATGGAGGAAGAATTTTTAAAGTGGAATAAGAAAAATTCCCTGATCAGTTATCAGCTGGGATTTCACGCGGAGTATACCTGTTCCAAGGAACTGCTTTACAAGGTATCGGAAATGGCACATCATTACCGCACACCTGTGTATGCCCATATCTCCGAGACTGCGAAGGAAGTGGAAGAGTGCAAGGCACGTTACGGTATGACACCGCCCATGTTCCTGGATTCTCTGGGAATGTTTGATTATGGAGGAGGCGGGTTCCACTGTGTTCATGTTACGGAGCAGGATCTGGATGTATTCCGCAAACATCGTATGTATGTGATCACTAATCCCGGGTCCAATACGAAGCTGGCCAGCGGTATTGCCCCCATTGCCAATTATGTACGGCATAAGATTCCGGTAGCCATCGGAACAGACGGACCTGCCAGCAACAATTGTCTTGACATGTTCCGTGAAATGTTCTTAGTCACCGGTTTAAGCAAATTGCTGGAAAAGGATGCGTCCAGCATGGATGCCCTGGAGGTGCTGAAGATGGCGACGGTGAACGGAGCAAAAGCAATGCGTCTGAACCGTGCGGATGTTCTGGCTAAGGGAAAATATGCAGATCTTATCATGATCGATCTGCACCAGCCGAATATGCAGCCTATCCACAATATTCCAAAGAATCTGGTCTACAGCGGAAGCAAATCCAATGTCTGCATGACCATGATCGGCGGTAAGATCCTATATCGCAACGGAGAATTCAACGTAGGAGAGGATCCGGAGCGGATCTATGCAAAATGCGAGAAAATCGTAAAGAGACTGTTGACTGAGTAAAGATGTGCTCAGAAGACATAGAACGGGAGCACCCCGTACGGCTCCCAGAATACTTAGGAGGGAAAAGATGTTAGAAAAAATCTTCAAACTGAAGGAAAACAACACCACCGCAAAGACAGAAATCATTGCCGGACTGACCACGTTCATGACCATGGCTTATATTATAGCCCTGAATCCGAACCTGCTGACCGGCTTTGGCAAAGATACTATGCCTGAGCTGTGGAACGGTATTTTCCTGGCAACCTGTATTGCATCCGCGATCGGCACCATTGTAATGGCATTTCTGGCAAATAAACCGTTTGCCATGGCACCCGGTATGGGATTGAACAGCTTTTTTGCAGTTGTGGTAACCAATATCGTAGCCCTGACCGGCATGACTTATGTAGCATCCTTCCAGGCGGCCCTGTGCATCATTCTGGTAGAAGGTATCGTATTCCTGATCCTCTCTGTGCTGAACATTCGTGAGAAGATCGTAGAGGCTATTCCTTTGGGAGTACGTCTTGGTATTGCACCGGCCATCGGACTGATGCTGTTAAATATTGGTGTAGGTTCAAACGCAGGTGTATATTCCGAGAACGGAGGACCTTTCTATGCCATGAGAGACTTCTTCGGTGCGTTGACACCTTCTCTGGCTAAGTCCAATATGGGCTCCGGTTATTCCGCAATGGTTCTGTCCGTAGTGACCATGTTCGTTGGTCTGTTTGCCATTGTTATTCTGGCACAGAAGGGTGTCAAGGGCGCCGTTCTGTTAGGCATGCTGATCGCCAGCATCATCTATTGGGCAGGAGAGGCTGTTTTCCTGGGAACCAATCCGTTTGCGTCTCTGGCTACGGCATCCTTTGTTCCCGCATTTGGAGATATGGCTTCCACCACGCTGTTTAAGTTTAACTTCCAGGGCTTTGCCCAGATTGGCTGGTTCACTGCGGTTACCCTGATCATTACTTTCTGTATCATCGATATGTTTGATACCATTGGTACACTGGTAGGAACCGCAAGCCGTGCGGGAATGTTGGACAAGGACGGCAGAATGCCCGGTATGAAGCAGGCACTGTTATCCGATGCGGTAGGTACACTGGCAGGTTCCGTAACAGGTACTTCCACAGTCACCACTTTCGTAGAGTCTGCATCCGGTGTAGAGGCAGGCGGCCGTACCGGACTGACAGCATTGACCACAGGCATCATGTTCCTTGCATGTATCTTCATTGCACCCATCGCCGGTATCATTCCTGCGGCAGCTACTTCTTCCGCTCTGATCTACGTGGGTGTGCTTATGGTAGCAGGCCTTAAGAATGTTGATTTTGATGATATCTGCCAGGCAGTTCCCGTGGCACTGATGATGATCGCAATGCCGGTCTCCGGATCTATCGGTCATGCCATCGGTATCGGTCTGATCACCTATACCGTGATCAAAGTATTTACAGGTAAGGCAAAAGAGGTTTCCGTGCTTACCTATGTATTGTCCTTGATTTTTCTGTTAAAGTTCTTTATTGTTGCATAAAAAAAGTTACATAAGTATTAGAAAAAAGTTCAGAATAATCGGGACGGGCACTGCACGGGGCGGTGCCTGTCTTATTATATCCGGAAAAGCGAGAAAAATTATGGAATTTGTTATATTTGCCGGTGTACTCCTTTTGTTCTTTTTATTTATGATCGTGCAGGAAATTCTGCAGGTGAAAAAGCAGGAAAGACTGTTTGAGAGATCCCTACGGGAAAATTACGGAAAAGAAAAGCCGAAAGAGTATTCACTGGAGAGATTTGCCAGACTTAACAGTTACCTGGAAAGACATAAGGAAGAGAAACAGCTGGATGATATCACCTGGAATGATCTGGGGATGGATGACGTATTTCGGCGGATCGACCGTACGCATTCCGCGGCAGGAGAGGAATATCTGTATTACACCTTGAGAAATGTTTCCTGCGGAAAGGATGTGCTTATGCATCTGGAAGAGGTGGTCACCTGGCTGGAGGAGCAGGAGAATGTCAGGATGAGAATACAGCTGCTGATGAAGCGGCTGGGACACTTGGGAAAATATTCTCTCTATGATTATCTGGATAATCTGGATTATCTGGGGGAACGCTCTAACAGCAGGATTTTGTTGGGAAATCTGCTCTATTTACCGTTTGTTGCCCTGTTGTTTGTACAGCCTGCTGTGGGTACGATAGGAATCGTTGTGTGCATGCTCTGGCATATCCTGACTTATTTCAGGGAGAAAAAGGTGATCGAACCGTATATTGTCAGCTTTGCCTATGTCCTGCGCCTGATCGATGTATGCGAGGAATTGAAAAAGCAGAAAATTCCGGTATATCAAAGAGAACTGGAAGAGCTTCGTGAGGCATCGAAAAGTCTGCGGGAACTGAGGAGAGGATCCTACTGGGTCATGGCCGGAAATCAGGGTAAGACCGGCGGGGACCCCTTGGATATTCTGGCAGACTATCTGCGGATGATACTGCATCTGGATATTTTACAATTTAATCGTATGCTGGAAAAATTGCGGGAAAAGACCGGGCAGGTGGAGACTATACTTGAAATCACCGGATATCTGGATATGGCGGTATCCATAGGCGGATTCCGGAAATCTCTGGAAGGATATTGTATCCCGGAACTGGAAGAAAATACAGAGACGGCTTTTCTGCATATGGAAAACGGCTGGCATCCGCTGCTGTCACATCCTGTGAAAAACAGCATCCGGGCTGACAGGGGAATTCTGCTCACCGGCTCCAATGCATCAGGTAAATCCACGTTCTTAAAGATGGTAGCTGTGAATGCTGTTCTGGCACAGACAATTCATACCTGTACGGCGGAAAGCTACCGGGCTCCGGTATTCCGGATCTTTTCTTCCATGGCGCTGCGGGACAGTATGGAGAACGGTGAGAGCTATTATATTGTGGAGATCCGCTCGCTGAAACGCATCCTGGATGTGGCACAGGCCGGGACGGATCCTGTGATTTGCTTTGTGGATGAAGTACTGCGGGGAACGAATACAGTGGAGCGCATTGCAGCCGCAACGCAGATACTGATCCATCTGGCGGAAGAAGGAGCTTTAGGGTTCGCGGCTACCCATGATATCGAAATGACAGAACTCCTGAAGCAATATTATGACAACTATCATTTTGAGGAAGTGATCAGGGATGGCGATATTATATTCCCCTATCAACTGCTGTTAGGAAAAGCGTCTGCCAGAAATGCCATCCGGCTGCTTAAGATGATGGGATATGACGAGAAAATCATCAGTAAGGCCTCCGGGCAGGCGGAAAACTTTCTCAAGACAGGAAAATGGATATAACGATACCGGGCCTAACTTGTCGCTTGACGATGCAGGGATTTCGTTGGTATACTTCTTTATATGTGACAGGTTTCGATACACAGGTATCGGGAAAAGGAGAAGACATTATGGCAGTAAGCTTTTTGAATTCATTTTTATCTTATCTGGTATTATTGGTAATCATCGCGGCTGTGGGAGCAGTGGCTGTCACCCTGGGAATTACACTTCGCAAGAAGAAAAATGCGGCAGAGGAAAAGCAGCAGACAGAAGCAACGGATGCACAGTAAGGAGAACAGGATGCAGCGCTATACAACGATCCTCTGGGATGTAGACGGTACTCTGTTGGACTTTTTGTACTCCCAGAGATATGCAATCACGGCATGCTTTCATAGTGCGGGACTTACGATCAGTGAGGAGATCATTCACAGATATTCCCAGATCAACGATGCCATGTGGAAAAAACTGGAACTTGGTGAGATCACGAAGGAACAGCTGTTACCCGGCAGATTTCTGGCTCTTTTTGAAGAGTACGGCATTGAGGGCGTGGATACTGTCTCTTTTATGAAACAGTATCAGGAGGAACTTGGGAATGTCTATTCCTACATTGATGATTCCCTGAATATCTGCAAGGCATTGCAGGGAAAAGTGAAACAGTACGTGGTTACCAACGGAGTGATTTCTACCCAGACCCACAAGCTGGAACTGTCGGGACTTGGTTCTCTGATGGAGGAGCTTTTTATTTCCGAACAGATCGGCACACCCAAACCGCAAAAAGGCTTTTTTGATTATTGTCTTGCCCATGTGGAAGAGAAGGATAAATCGAAGATCCTTTTGGTCGGGGACAGCTTAAGCAGTGATATTAAAGGCGGTGTGCAGGCAGGGATACCGACCTGCTGGTATCGCCCGGAGAGAACGGAGAACTCCACGGAATATCATCCGGAGTATGAGATCAGTGATCTGCATCAACTGTTTGCTATTATCGACGGAGAATGATCCATGGCAAAATCGTCAGGACAGAAATTAAAACTTTTATATCTTATCAAGATGCTGCAGGAGAACACGGATGAAAAACATCCCATGAGTACATCGGATATCATCGGATACCTGGAAAATCAGGGAATTCATGCGGAACGCAAGAGCATATATAATGACATGGAATGTCTTGCGGATTTCGGCTATGATGTGGTGCAGGTACAGAGCAGACTGGGTGGCGGTTATTATCTGGGCAGTCGAGAATTCGAACTGCCGGAGTTAAAACTTCTGGTAGATGCGGTACAGTCTTCGAGATTTATCACGACAAAGAAATCAAGAGATCTGATCCGGAAGCTGGAGCGGATCGCAGGAAAAAATGATGCCGGCAAGCTGCAAAGACAAGTTTATGTGGCAGGGAGAGTCAAGACTGAGAATGAGAGTATTTATTACAATATTGATGCCATTCACCGTGCCATCCAGGAAAACAGGCAGATCGCATTCCGGTATCTGGACTGGAATCTGAAAAAGCAGCTTGTTCTCAGACCAAACGGGAATAAATGTGTCAGTCCGTGGGCACTGATCTGGCGGGAGGAAAACTATTACCTGGCAGCCTATGACAGTGAGGACAAAGTGATCAAGCACTATCGGGTGGATAAAATGGGTCAGGTAGAGGTGACGGATAAGCCGAGAGAAGGTGTAGAGCAGTTTTCCCGGATCGATGTGACAGCATATACGAACCGGACTTTCGGAATGTTCGCCGGAGAAGAGAGCGTAGTGACCATGGAGTTCCCCACACGACTGATCGGCGTGGTACTTGATCGTTTCGGCAGAGAGGCGGATATCCGTCCGATGTCGGAAGAAGTATTCCGAATCCGGGCGAAGGTGGCTGTCAGCGGACAATTTTTCGGCTGGCTGTCCGGCATCGGACCCGAGGCCCGCATCGTGGCTCCGGAAACGGTTCAAAAGCGCTATGTACAGTGGCTTACGGATATTTTACGGGAACAGTCGGAACAGATAAAATAAAAAGTTATCCAAAATTTGAAAATCTTTTTTGTATAGTTTTCTAAAGGATCCCTCGTTGACAAGCGTGGGATTCTTTTTTATACTGATACATAGCACCCACAATATATTGCTTTTTGATGGCTGCGGACACCATATATGGTGCCTGCAAACGTTATCGTAAGTAAGGGGAAATACAGCAGGATCCGGGCGAGATCCCGGGAGCATCGGATGAAGGGAAGAGGAAGATGAGCAGTAATTTTGAACATGACCATGAAGAAAATGAGGATTATGGCAAACAGTTCAGACCGGACAGAGAGATTTATGTGGTTAAAAAGGACGGGAGCAAGGAACTTTTTAATGTGCAGAAGGTGATCAGTGCCGTAGGCAAGAGCGCATACCGTGCCCTGACGAAATTCACCAGAGAAGAAAAAGAGCAGATCTGCCAGTATGTGGTAGATAAGGTAAATGAACTGGAAGCGGATGAAGTACCCATTCCCATTATGCACAATATTGTGGAAAGTGCCCTGGAACAGGTAAAACCGATCGTTGCAAAGAGCTACCGCGACTATCGTAACTATAAGCAGGACTTTGTACGGATGCTGGACGATGTCTATAAAAAGAGCCAGTCCATCATGTACATCGGAGACAAGGAAAATGCCAATACGGATTCCGCACTGGTATCCACCAAGCGAAGCCTGATCTTTAATCAGCTGAATAAAGAACTGTACCAGAAATTTTTCCTGACTACGGAGGAGATTCAGGCGTGCCGTGACGGCTATATCTATGTCCATGACATGTCCGCCAGAAGAGACACCATGAACTGTTGTCTGTTCGATGTACAGAGTGTACTGACCGGCGGCTTTGAGATGGGGAATATCTGGTACAATGAGCCGAAGACACTGGATGTGGCCTTTGATGTCATCGGCGATATTGTCTTAAGTGCCGCCAGCCAGCAGTACGGCGGATTTACCGTGCCCAGCGTGGATCTGATCCTGGAGCCTTATGCGGAGAAGTCTTATAACCGGGCACTGGCAAAGTATGAGCGTCTCGGAATCGCTGCGGATGTGGCAGAGCAGGAAGCACTGGCAGATGTGCGGAAAGAATTCGAACAGGGCTTCCAGGGATGGGAGTACAAGTTCAATACGGTTGCAAGCAGCCGCGGTGATTATCCTTTTATTACCGTGACAGCAGGAACCGGCACCGGAAAGTTTGCAAAGATGGCTACGATCACGATGCTGGAAGTACGCAGGAAAGGCCAGGGTAAAAAAGACCATAAGAAGCCTGTGCTGTTCCCTAAGATCGTATTTTTGTATGATGAGAATCTGCACGGTCCCGGAAAACCGTTGGAGGATGTGTTCGAAGCGGGCGTGGAATGTTCTGCCAAGACGATGTATCCCGACTGGCTGAGCCTGACCGGCAAGGGTTATGTGGCAGGTATGTACAAGCAGTACGGCAAGATCGTATCACCCATGGGCTGCAGAGCATTTCTCTCTCCATGGTATGAGAGAGGCGGCATGCATCCAGCAGACGACAAGGATCAGCCGGTATTCGTGGGTCGTTTCAACATCGGTGCGGTATCCCTACATCTTCCCATGATTCTTGCCAAGGCGAGAAAAGAGAGCAGAGATTTCTATGAAGTACTGGACTATTATCTGGAGCTGATCCGTCAGCTGCATATTCGGACTTATGCATATCTGGGAGAGATGCGTGCATCCACCAACCCGCTTGCATATTGTGAGGGAGGATTCCTTGGAGGCCATCTGAAGCTGACAGACAAGATCAAACCTCTGCTGAAATCGGCGACAGCAAGCTTCGGCATTACGGCGCTTAATGAACTGCAGGAACTGTACAACGGTAAATCACTGGTAGAGGACGGCGCATTTGCTGTGGAAGTATTGGAGCATATTAACCAGAAAATCTCGGAATATAAGGAAGAGGACGGCAATCTGTATGCTATCTACGGAACCCCTGCCGAGAACCTCTGCGGCTTACAGGTAAAACAGTTCCGTAAAAAATACGGTATCATCGAAGGCGTGTCAGACAGAGAATATGTCAGCAACAGCTTCCATTGTCACGTGACAGAGGACATCACACCGATCCAGAAACAGGATCTGGAGGACAGATTCTGGGATCTGAGCAACGGCGGTAAGATCCAGTATGTAAAATATCCGATTGATTATAATACCGAAGCCATCAAAACACTGATCCACAGAGCTATGGACATGGGGTTCTACGAGGGTGTCAATCTGTCCCTGGCGTATTGTGACGATTGCGGTCATCAGGAACTGGAAATGGATGTATGTCCTGTCTGCGGCAGTAGAAATCTGACCAAGATCGATCGTATGAACGGTTATCTGTCTTACTCCAGAGTACATGGAGATACGAGACTGAATGATGCTAAAATGGCCGAGATCGCAGAACGTAAAAGTATGTAAAATAGGATGGACAGATAAATGAGATATCATAATATAACCAAGGACGATATGCTTAACGGCGATGGTCTGCGGGTCGTACTGTGGGTAGCGGGATGCAATCATTGCTGCAAGGAGTGCCAGAACCCTATTACATGGGATCCGGACGGCGGTCTTTTGTTTGACGAGAGTGCAAAACAGGAGATTTTTGAACAGCTGGAGAAACCATATATTTCCGGTATTACCTTTTCCGGAGGGGATCCGATGCATCCCATGAACCGTGCGGACGTGAAAGATCTCATGCGTGAGATCAGGGAAAAATATCCTACAAAGACGATCTGGATGTATACGGGAGACAGCTGGGAAGACATCTGCGACCTGCCGGTCATGCAATATGTGGATGTGGTAGTGGACGGAGAATTCCATGTGGAAGAAAAAGATGTGAAGCTTCTCTGGAAGGGCAGTAAGAACCAGCGTGTGATTGATGTGAAAAAGACACTTGCCGGTGATGATCCGGCAAAACCGGTGCTGCATTGTGGCGATTATGCTTAAAATACAGGATATACTGCACTGCGGCTGATCACAAATGTAGCGCGGCAAAGAAAATAATAAGAATAAAGGATACAGTTTACTATGCAAAGAATTGCGAAATTTCATTTTGTCAGTCCCACACAGTTTTTGACTGCCATGCAGGAAGAATATCCTCAGTATACCGAGGAACAGATCAAAGAAATGTATGAAGCACTAAAACTTCCCAAAAGAGCAACCAAGGGAAGCGCCGGATATGATTTCTTTGCTCCGTTTACATTTAAGCTTGCTCCCGGAGAGACTATTAAGATCCCCACAGGTATCCGGGCAGAGATGCGGGAAGACTGGGTACTGCAGATTTACCCCAGAAGCGGACTCGGATTCAAGTACAGACTGCAGATGAACAACACGGTCGGTATCATTGACAGTGACTATTTCTTCTCAGATAACGAAGGTCATATTTTCATGAAGATCACCAATGATTCCAACGAGGGAAAAACGGTGGAAGTACCTGCGGGAACCGGTTTCGCCCAGGGAATCTTCATGCAGTACGGAATCACGGAAGATGATGATGCGGAAGGCATCCGCAACGGTGGTTTCGGAAGCACAACAAAATAATTGAGAATAAAATCCTCCGAACGGGATATGATGAATTTTAAATCACAGACCGAAGGGGGATTTTTTATGCCGCAATTAGAGCAAAGTAAGGAGAGAACGATTTCCTGCAGTCTCAGGGAAAATCTGCAATACCTGGAGAAAAAGCTGGGACTCGATACGAATTTTGATATCATTCACCGTGTGATCAAAATCGGAGATACGGATGCCTGCATGTATCTCATTGACGGCTTCTGTAAGGATGAACTGATGCAGAAAATGTTGCAATATCTGATGGATCTGAGTCCGGAGAACTTTCCTGAGGATGCCCATGAAATGTCCAAACTGGCAATCCCCTATGTAGAGGTAGATATTACTGACCGGTGGGACAATGCAGTGGAAGCATTGTTATCCGGTGTATTTGTCCTGGTAGTGGATGGCTATGAAAAGGCAGTGTTGATCGATTCCAGAACCTATCCCGCAAGAAGTGTGGAGGAACCGGAGAAAGATAAAGTACTCAGGGGTTCCAAAGACGGGTTTGTGGAAACCATTGTCTTTAATACGGCATTGATCCGCCGCAGGATCCGCAGCACAGACCTTCACATGGAAATATTAAATGCCGGGGAGAATTCCAAAACAGACATTGTGTTGTGTTATATGGACAGCCGTGTGGACCCTGATCTGCTTTCTAAGATTCGTGACAGAATCCGGAATATTCATGTGGATGCGCTTACCATGAATCAGGAAAGTCTGGCAGAGTGTCTGTATCAGCGGAAATGGTATAATCCGTTTCCAAAGTTTAAGTATACGGAACGACCGGATACGGCGGCAGCACAGGTGCTTGAAGGAAATCTGGTGATTCTGGTGGATAATTCCCCATCGGCTATGATTCTACCCACGACCATTTTTGATGTGGTGGAGGAGGCGGATGATTATTATTTTCCGCCGGTCACGGGAACGTATCTGAGACTGACCAGGTTTCTGATCGCGGTACTGACCTACTTCGTGACACCGACGTATCTGCTGCTCATGAATCACAGGGAATGGGTGCCGGAGAGCATGGCGTTTATTGTATTAAAAGAAGAACCGTATGTACCACTGTTATTGCAGTTTTTGCTTTTGGAACTGGCTATAGACGGTCTGCGTCTGGCGGCGGTAAATACGCCGAATATGTTGAGTACACCGCTTAGCGTGATGGCAGCACTGGTTCTGGGAGAATTCTCCGTGGAGAGTGGGTGGTTTGCCAGTGAAGTCATGCTTTACATGGCATTCGTTGCGATTGCCAATTATACCCAGGCCAATTATGAACTTGGGTATGCCTTGAAATTCATGCGGATCCTGAATCTGATCCTGACACAACTGTTCGGAATATGGGGTTATCTGGCAGGTGTCGCAACATTGGTGATGTCACTTCTTACGAATAAGACGATCAGCGGACAGAGCTATCTCTATCCGCTGATCCCGTTTGACGGAGAAAAGATGAAAAACCGCCTGATCCGGAGGCGGATGCCGGGCACTGTGCCAAAGGAACGGATGTGAGTGGTGAAGAAGAATGTTAAAAATGTTACAAAGTGTATCACTTTTGTGAGGCAAAATTGAAATGACCGTTCTTTTGATGTATGCTTATCTCAAAAAATGATGACATCAGGAGGACGACCAATGTTTAAAATTGTTACAGACAGTACGGCTGATCTGCCGGTGGAATATCTGAAAGAGCATGATCTCGGATGTATGAATCTCAGTTATATCATGGATGGTGTAACCTATGGACAGGGGCAGGAACTTCCCGAAAAAGAATTCTATGCATTGATGAGACAGGGCAAAATGCCGACGACTTCCCAGGTTAATCCTGAGGAGGCAAAAGCCCATTTTACGGAATACCTGAAAGAAAATAAAGAAATTCTCTGTATTGCTTTCTCCTCCGGACTGAGCGGTACTTACAACAGTATGCGGATCGCTGCGGAAGAAATCATGGAAGAACAGCCCGATTGCAAGATTATCGTAATCGACAGCCTGTGTGCTTCCCTGGGAGAGGGGCTGCTGGTCCATAAGGCGGTGACTTTGAGAGATCAGGGAAAATCTTTGGAAGAAGTGGCAGAGTGGGTGAAAAATAACCGCCTGCATCTGGTGCATGTATTTACGGTAGATGATCTGTTCCATCTGTATCGCGGCGGACGTGTCAGCAAGGCAACGGCTTTTGTAGGAACGCTGGCCGGTATCAAACCGAAGCTTCATGTGGACAATGAAGGACATCTGATCGTCATCGGTAAAGTGAGAGGACGTAAGAAGTCGTTGCATGCACTGGTTGATTATATGGAAGAAAAGATGGGATCCTACCGTGATCAGAATGATATTATTTTTATCAGCCACGGAGATGACCTTCCTGCGGCAGAATTGGTAAGAGACCTTGTCAAGGAACGCTTTGGAATGGACAGTTTCCTGATCAACTACGTCGGACCTACCATCGGTTCTCACTCCGGCCCGGGAACATTGGCGTTGTTCTTTATGGGCGAAGAGAGGTAACTTGAAAGTTAGTGAAGCAAATATTTTTCTATACTCCACGCAGATGGCTGACTATTTTTAGTCGGGATGCTTTTATGGGCACAGAAGATAAAAATATTCTCCTGTGCCCTTGGCATT
>CAKRRU010000056.1 GCA_934394515.1 uncultured Acetatifactor sp. | reverse complement strand
CCGCAACCCCGACCGCAACGCCGACTGCGACGCCGACCGCGACCCCGACTGCAACGCCGACCGCGACCCCGACTGCGACGCCGACCGCAACGCCGACTGCAACGCCTACTGCGACGCCGACGGCAACACCAACGGCAACGCCGACTGCAACACCAACCGCAACGCCGACTGCGACGCCAACGGCAACGCCGACCGCAACACCAACTGCGACCCCAACGGCAACGCCGACTGCGACGCCGACTGCAACGCCGTCTGCGACTCCAACCGCAACGCCGACTGCGACTCCAACCGCAACGCCGACCGCAACCCCGACCGCAACGCCGACTGCGACCCCTACGGCGACGCCAACGGCAACCCCGACGGCAACGCCAACCGCGACCCCGACCGCAACGCCGACAGTACCGGACACTCCGGACGAACCGGATGAGCCGACATCTCCGGATACTCCGGATGACCCGGATGACCCGAATGAGCCGATAACCCCGGTTAACCCGGTTACTCCAAGTGTTCCGGATACGCCTGCAGTACAGGGCGCACGGAGAAGTGCAAACCGGGATACCCGACAGGTACTTGGTGCAAGACGCCGGAGAATGGTTACCATCGAAGAAGAGGAAGTTCCTCTTTCGGATAAAGCTGTACTCGGAGCGAAAAGACGACCGCAGACAGGTGATGGTTCGGATGCATGGAATATGAGCTTCTTCTTATCCTTGACAGGCCTGGGAGCGTGGCTTATCATTAAGAGAAAACAATGATAACGGATGAACATATATTTTTAATAAATATTCAATGAAAGAAGAGGGATAACAAATGAAAAAAAGATGGATGAGTCTTCTCCTGACGGTGGTCATGGTACTCAGTCTGGCAGGCTGCGGTAAGAGCACTGAATTATCCGCTATCAGCCGTGATCCCGCGACAGACGACGGCACGGTGTGGTTCGATGATGAAGCAATCGCTCTTGCAGGTTCTGTGCAGAGAGCAGGTATGAGCGAGGAAGAGATTGCCCGTGCAACGGAACTGCGCACCATGGCAACCGATGCATTGGCACTGGTAAATGCCAAGAGAGCAGACAACGGTCTTGCTGCACTTACCTGGAGCAATGGACTGGAGTCCTGTGCCATGGTAAGAGCAACGGAAGCCGCATCAAAGTTCTCACATACCAGACCTAACGGTAAGGACTGGTATACCGTGAACAGTGAACTGATGTGGGGAGAGAACCTTGCGAAAGGTTATGATTCCGCACAGAGCGTGGTAGATGCATGGATGGCATCTCCTACACACGCAGCCAACATTCTGGCAGATGATTTTACCACTTGCAGCATTGCTGTCTATGAGAAGAGCGGCAAGTTGTATTTTGCACAGGAGTTCGGCTATTGACAGGGTATTTCCTATCATGAGGGGATAGAGAGATAAATGACAGGAGAGAGTTGGTATTTTTAACGGAATATTAACTCTCTTTTTGGGCTTCAAAAGATAGAAAATTCTTCTGAATCATGGTAAAATAAAATGAACATATTAAATTAAGTATCTCAGCAGAAGATCACCGTCCCAGGATGAAAGAAATGTATGGGGTATCCGGGCGCTGCCGGATAAGTGGTCACTTCACAGAGTACAGGAAAATAAAGCATATAATAAAAATGCAGCGCAGAAATGGGGACATATGAGTACAAAAGCATCACAGAAGGGCACAAAGGAGCAGGCATCCGGCATGACGACGATCCGGGAACGTCTGCAGAAGGCGATCAGCAGACTGGTAGTGTTCGCAACTATTCCGTTGGTCATCCTTACCGTGATCCTGAATCTGTCCAGTACCATGAAAACACTGGAAGACGATATGCTGGTGGTGGCAGAGATCTCTGCAGACCGTATCAAAGAGGAACTGCGGGTGACGACAACGATCGTATCCGAACTCGGATGCAGCTACCAGCTGTCTTCTCCGGTATTTACCCAGGAGCAGAAGCAGCAGTACATCAACCAGCGTGTGGAAGCTTATGGAATGGTCAGAGGCAAGCTGATCGGCTCCAACGGTATCTGTGCTTATGACGGAACCGATTATAATGACCGTGATTATTTTAAGAGATCCATGCAGGGAGAGGTGGTGGTATCGGATCCCGTGATCGCAAAGACAGACGGCAGACTCAGCATTATCATTTCCGCACCCGTATATGCAGACGGAGATAAGAATGGTGATATTGTCGGCGTGGTATTCGTCGTGCCGGATCCGGAATTCTTAAATGATATTGCTGCGGCAGTCTCTGTCAGTAAGAATTCCGAGTGCTATCTGCTGGGAGAAACAGGTATCACCATTGCACACTGTGATTCTGCGATTGCCCAGGAGCAGAAGAGCAACACTGAACTGTCCCAGACGGACAGATCTTTGCGGGGAATTGCAAGGGTAGAGCAGAAGATGATGACCGGAGAAATCGGATATAGCACTTATATGAAAGGCGGAACCTTCACAATACAGGCTTATGCACCCATAGAAGGAACGAATGGCTGGAGCGTGGCAGTAAATGCACCATTGACAGATTTCCTTGGTTCTGCCGTTGTATGTATTGTCATTGGTGTAGCAATAGGTGTTGCAGCTGTATGTTTCAGTGTGCGCAGAGCAAAAAAGATCGGTCAGGCGATCGGTGAACCGGTGGCGGAATGTACCGAGAGAATACGTCAGCTGGCTGAGGGCGATCTGCATACGCCCGCACCTGTGATCCGGACGCAGGATGAGACACAGATCCTGGCAGAGGCTACTGCGGCACTATCCGGCAATCTGCAGAAGGTCATCGGCGATGCGGATTATCTGTTGGGAGAAATGTCGGAAGGAAACTTCGCACTGACTTCAGGGTGTGCAGAGGCCTATGTGGGAGACTTCCAGGGACTGTTGGAATCTATCCGTAAGCTGAACCATAAGCTCAGTGAGACACTGTGTGAGATCAAGACGGCAGTGGGACAGGTATCTCTGGGGGCAAACCAGATGGCAGATGCTGCCCAGGGACTTGCGGAAGGCGCTACTGATCAGGCCGGTTCCGTGGAGGAACTGCAGGCTACCATCACGAATGTGACGGAGATCGTCGAGAAGAATGCAAAAGCATTGGGCAGCTCCTATCAGAAAGCAATGGATTACCAGCAGCAGGCAAAGACCAGTGGCGAGGAAATGAAGGGTCTGACGGATGCCATGCAGCGTATCAACGATACTTCCAAGCAGATCAGCGATATTATCGGTGAGATCGAGGATATCGCATCCCAGACGAACCTGTTGTCCCTGAATGCTGCCATCGAGGCTGCCAGAGCCGGTGAAGCCGGAAGAGGATTTGCAGTGGTGGCAGACCAGATCAGAAAACTGGCGGATGACAGTGCACAGTCCGCAGTACATACCAGAGAACTGATCGAGACCTCCCTGCAGGAGATCGAGCATGGCAATCAGATCACGGATAAGACTGCGGAGGCACTGCAGAAGGTCGTAGAGGGTATCGAAGATCTGGCAAACGAGTCTAAGAAGGCCATGGAAGAATCCAATGCACAGGCAGATGCCATGATGCAGATCGAACAGGGAATCGAGCAGATATCCACTGTGGTACAGAACAATTCCGCAACCGCTGAGGAGACTTCCGCTACCAGCGAAGAATTATCAGCACAGGCAACGAACATGAATGAACTGACAGATGCGTTCCGGCTGAGAGATGAAAAATAAGATGGTATCTGTAGAGAATGATTTTGGAAAATACGGCATACAATGCATAGAAACAAGCATTGGAGGCAGCCGTGTTCGAAAAACAGAATGTACAGGAAACCGTTATTGAACTGAAAAGTGATGCAGTGAAGGGCCTTACCGGTGGTGAGGCCTTTCGTCGTCTGCAGCAAAATGGAAGAAATGAAATGAGGGCTGCAAAAAAGAAGACAAAACTTCAGCTTTTTTTAGAGCAGCTGAAAGATCCGCTGATCTACATATTGTTGATCGCAGCCGTGGTGTCTGTTGCCCTGGGGGAGATCAGTGATGCAGCAATCATCGGTACAGTCGTACTGGTTAATGCATTGGTTGGAATGCTGCAGGAAGGAAAGGCCAGAAAGGCACTGGAGGCCTTGAAAAAGCTGACGAGTCCAAGGACTATTGTGATCAGGGATGGAATCAGGAAGGAAATCCCGGCAGCGGAGCTGGTGGTGGGAGATCTGGTAGATCTGGAAACAGGAGCACAGGTGCCTGCGGATATCCGTCTGACCCGTAGTGCCAATCTGCAGATAGAAGAATCTGCGATTACAGGGGAATCTGTTCCGGTCGAGAAGGATGCCCTTTTTCTGGCGGATTGCAGACAGACGATCCCGTTGGGAGACCGGGTCAATATGGTATATATGTCTACAATCGTGACACATGGACACGGAGAAGGGATCGTTACGGCTGTGGGCATGGATACAGAGATCGGCAGAATAGCATCTATGATCACGGACACAGAGGACGAGATGACTCCCTTGCAGAAGAGACTGGGAGACCTGGGGCGGCTGCTAAGTGTCTTATCGCTGGGATTGTGTGTGGCGTTGTTCCTCCTGGCAGTGCTGCAGCACCGGAATATTCCGGAGATGCTTCTGGTGGCTATTTCCCTTGCTGTCGCTGCTGTCCCCGAGGGACTTCCCGCAGTGGTTACTATTTGCCTGGCATTGTCAGTGACCAGAATGGTCAAGGTAAATACGATCATACGCAGGCTTCCCTCGGTAGAGACATTGGGGGCGGTCAGCGTGGTATGCTCCGATAAAACGGGGACACTCACACAGAACCGTCTCACTGTGGAAAAATGCTGGTGGTATGACTGCATGGAGAATACCGGATCCGCGGCAGCCAGAAGCAAAGAGAACAGTACGAAGCAGGAGATGATCCGGGGAATGGTATTGTGCAATGATGCATCGCTCCGGGGAGAGGATCGTATCGGAGATCCTACAGAACTGGCTTTACTGGATTTCGGAGAAAACTGTGGTGTGCATAAGAAAACATTAGAGAAGCAATACCCCAGATATGCGGAGCTTCCGTTTGACTCAGAACGGAAAATGATGACGACCTGTCACCGGATAAGAAGAAATGCCATGTTAAAAACCGGCAGGGAAGAGTGTCTTGCATATACCAAAGGAGCACCGGATGTAGTCTTACAGCACTGTACGCATATCCTGTGGGAAGGAAAAAAGATACCGATGACCGCGGCGCATCGGAAGCGGGTGGAAGATACGGTGGAACTTATGAGTTCTCTGGCTCTCAGGACTCTGGCAGTGGCAAGAGGCAGCAGGGAAAGTGAAGAAGGGTTGACATTTCTGGGAATGGTAGGAATGCGGGATCCCGCCAGACCGGAGGCGACAGAGGCAGTGGATATTTTTCGCCATGCGGGGGTATCTACTGTGATGATCACGGGTGACCATGTGGATACTGCATATGCAATAGCAAGGCAGCTGGGGATAGCTGACCATCGCAGCCAATGTATTACCGGGGAAGAACTGCAACATATGGATGATGCTTCCTTTTCCGGAAAAATCAAAGATATCAGGGTGTACGCCAGAGTATCTCCTGCACAGAAGGTGCGGATCGTAAAAGGGCTGCAGGACAATGGAGAGATCGTGGCCATGACAGGAGACGGTGTGAATGATGCACCTTCTCTGAAAACAGCAGATATCGGAATCGCCATGGGGACAGGAACGGATGTGGCGAGACAGGCGGCAGATATGATCCTGACAGATGATAATTTTGCCACCATTGAGAAAGCAATCGAGGAAGGCAGAGGTGTTTATGAGAACATACGTAAGTCTGTTATTTTCCTTTTGTCTTCCAATCTGGGAGAATTGATGACGATGTTCGTGGCGGTGGCGTTGGGGCTTGCTTCTCCGCTGAAGTCAAGCCACATCCTGTGGATCAATCTGATCACGGATTCCCTTCCGGCACTGGCACTCGGCGTGGATAAAAACGACGGAAAAAGTCTGATGCGTTGTCCTCCCAGAAAAGCTTCGGAAAGTCTGTTCGCCAGAGGTGGCATGACTTGTACCCTGCTGTATGGGGCATTGATTACGGGGATCGGGCTTGCGGCGTTTCTGGTACTTCCGTGTGAAATGTTGAAGGACAGTGTGAATTGTCCGGAAATGCCCATGGGGTATCTTATCAGGGTACGGGAACTGCTGGGGCAGGAGAGAATACTGGCCAGATCACAGACTTATGCATTTACCGTATTGGGAATGTGCCAGTTGTATCATGCGGTAGGCATGCGGGATGTGCAGAAATCCGTATTTTCCATGCGCCCGTGGGATAATCCGCTGATGGTGGCAGCCTGCGTTATCGGATTTGCACTTCAATTTGCGGTAACGGAGATTCCCTTTTTGATCAGAGCTTTCGGAACCTCACATCTGTCAGGGCAGGAGTGGCTGCTATTGAATGTGCTTGCGGCCTTCCCGCTGCTGGCACATGAGGTAGGAGTAGTGTTTACAAAAAGTTAACATTCTCCTTGCATGGAGTTTATAGTCAATTGTTACAATAAAATTGAAATAACTATTCAGAGCCAAGGCATTTTTCATAAAGTGCGAATAAGGCGCTGAATAGTTACTGACTATAAACTTTCATGGGAGGACAATGTGATGAAAATAATCAAAAAAATTGCAATCAGTATGCTGCTTTGTCTCTATTTTCTGACCTTTGGTGTGCTGCCGCAGGTACAGGCTGTCGGAAAAGATACTCCCGTGATCGTAGTAGCACATCGCGCAGGGGCGAAAGTGGCACCGGAGAATACCGTTGCCGCACTGGAACAGGCAATCAGGGACGGA
Organism: uncultured Acetatifactor sp.; assembly: GCA_934394515.1. Taxonomy (GTDB): domain Bacteria; phylum Bacillota; class Clostridia; order Lachnospirales; family Lachnospiraceae; genus Acetatifactor. The sequence continues at coordinate 8,992 of CAKRRU010000056.1, read as the reverse complement.
GCACCCATAGCGGAGATAGATGTGCAGCAGTTATCTGACGGAACTTTGATCGTAATGCACGACAGTAATTTTAAGCGTACCGCGGGAGAAGATATGTGTGTCTGGGATGCGGAATCGGATCTGCTGCAGGAACTTGAGGTGGGCGATAACTTTTCAGCTGCTTACAGAGGAGAGAGAATCCCCACACTGGAAGAGATGCTTGCCTGTGCCAAAGGCAGGATCTGCCTTATGATAGAACTGAAATGCACCGGTCAGGAGGAAAGTCTGGAAGAGAATGTAATTTCCCTGCTGGCCGCATATGATATGACAGAGGAATGCATCATAGGCTCCATGAATAAGGGGATTTTGCAGACCGTGAAGGAACTGGAGCCGGGAATATCCACGGTTTACATTGCACATGATCTGGATGAGTCAGAGTATGACCTGGATTATGCCGACAGTTACAGCATCGAGGGTAAAAATCTTACCACGGATATGGTCGATGCCATTCATTATACGGGAAAGTCGGTATACGGATGGACGGCAAACTCTTCTGCGGCAATGGCGTGGATCGTAGGGAGCGGTGCGGATGGCGTTATCACAGATGATGTAAGACTGCTGCAGACTTTTCTGAGAGAACATGCTTGCCGTAAAGCGTTTGCAAGTGTATACTAAACAGTTAACAGAGGAAGAATTCTTCCGGATGTGCTGTGGGAGAAAACCACGTGCAAAATGAAGAAAAGCAGAAATCTTAGGAGAGGGATAGATGCACATAGCAGTATGTGATGATGAAAAATGTTGCCTGGAGGCCATGGAACGGCTGTTGAAGGATTATCCGGGTATAAGCAGGGTCGAATATTACGGAAAACTGGAAGACCTCTCAGAGGCGCAGAAAAACGGTACGACCTATGATCTGATTTTTATGGATATCGAGTGGGACGGCAATGCGGAAAACGGCATTCAATACGCCACACAGTATAATTGCCAAAGTCCCCGTACACAGTTTATTTTTGTGACGGCATACAATGATAAGTTTTCCCAGGAGATTTTCTGGGAAAAACTGAATTTGTGCGGATTCCTCGTGAAACCGGTGAAGAAAGAAAACCTGGAAAAGCTGTTGGACAAGGTAAGGGAGAAAATATTCGGAAGTGAGGCACTGGTGCTGCAGCACGGAGGTACCACGGAAAAAATACCCAGCAATCAGATCCGTTATCTGGAGAGCAATGCGCATCAGATCGTGATACATACTTTGAATGGGGAAATTTCGGTATATGAGAAACTGGATGTCTATGAAAAAAAGCTGAGTAAAGATTTTGTGCGGATCCATAAAAGCTTTTTAGTGAATATGCAGTACATCCGTAGGATCGAAATGAAAGAAGTAACGATGCAGGATGGAACGGTACTGCCGGTCAGCAAGACCAGATACAGTGTTTCCAGGGATAAATATTTTCGCTTTATGAGGGCAATGTTATGATCTGTTATGCGATATGCGCTTTTTTATGGTTGGTGTACCTTTGGCTGGACTGCATGGTGGTATGTTACGCTTTTGAACCGCGCAACGAAAAAATGGGAAGAGGGGTAATGACGCTCGGACTTATGGCAGCGCAGTTTCCCGCAGCAACTGTGAAATTTTTATATAATGAGAATGGCTGGATTTGTTATGGTACACTTTTTTCTGTTGGCATCATTACGGTCGTCTATGCAGTCGTGTTTTTGAAGGGATCGGTCGGGCAGAAAATCATATTTATGATATGTGAGTATCTGGTGGCGCTATTATCGGAGATGCTTTGTCTGGGATTATTAGGAAATTATGTGGAGCAGATTCCACAATTATCGTATTATTCCCCGGTTATGGTATTGCTTCTTGTATTTGTGTGTGCAGTGTCTGCTGTGGCGTTTCAAATGTTTTTGATATTATGGAAGAAAATTATCGGGAAAGAGTCACAGGACATTAGTGTGGTGATTACGTTCAGCATCTTTCCCATCAGTCAGATTTTTATGATTATGGCAATTAATCAACAGACATTTCTGGAAATGTCAGTCTATACGGGATTTATTCTCCTTGCGGCGGCACTGGGAGCGGTAGCGGACGGAATGCTTCTGTATACACTGCTCAGACAACAGCAGATGCAGAAATTGAAGCTGCGCCTTGGCGAAGTGGAAAGCACATGGGAAATTGCCAGAAATCATTATCATGAGATCGAAGCAAGACGGGAAGAATTCGCCAAGATCAGGCATGATATGCGCAATCAGCAGATGGTGCTGCAGGAACTGCTGCATCAGGGAGAATATGAGAAGGCAGAGAAGATGCTGGGAACCCTGACGGAGGCTGTGGCATCCACAGCGGAGTATGTCTACTGTGGAGATCCGGTCTTTAATGCCATTATGGGGGAAACGGAGCGGACCTGCCGGGAAAAAGGTGTTGAATTAAAGTACGATCTGGAGATCCCGGAAAAGCTGAAGCTCGACCCCGTTGCCATATGCAGCATTTTCTCCAACCTGACCAGAAATGCACTTACGGCAGCTGAGGAGACGGTGAAGACAGGAGAAGCCTTTTTGTCGATAAAAGCAGCGGTCAAGGGAGATTATCTTCATATCTGTGTGGAGAACAGCAGAGTAGTGGCAGCTCCCAGAAAGGAAGGACGAAAAGGCTACGGCCTGGAGATACTGAAAGATCTCGTGGAACGTAACCACGGACAGATCGATATAGAACCGGACGGAGGAGTGTTCCGGGTAAATATTACGGTTGAGAATTTTTGAGAATTTCTATCAGGCAGTTCCCTTGACGGGAGCTATCGCACAAGGCATCAGGGAAGCGGGAAAAGAAGCGGAAGATTTGAAAAGAAATTTATAAAAATGTATTCAAAAAAGGATCCGCTTGCAATCAAAAACGTAGGCGAATCCTTTTTGTAAGCTTGTCTGAAGACAAACCATCGTTTATGCGTTCTTATCACCGCTCAGATAATAACGCTCCTGTGCCACGGTCTCGGGAACCAGGATATTACCGTTTTGCAGCTTCTTAGTCAGCACATCCAGATGATGCAGTCCCTGTGCTACCTTGATCCTACGGCGATCCAGAAGCTCTGCGTAAAGCGGATTCTGCGAAAGCATGGCGCAGATATCCTCCGGGAACGGGCAGTAGGTGAACATAATCTGTCTGGCGACTTTGTTCAGACGAGGTGAACCGGCACCTTCGAACAGTACCCAGATCATATAATCTCTTACGAACATTTCCTTGAAACTGTTCTTCGCACGCTGCAGGCTGGATTTTATTTTTTCCTTAGCCTCGGTGCTCAGATCGTGGTTCTTACGGTAGAACTGGATATAGTCAAAATATTCACTGGTCAGAGAGTTGATGGTGACATCGTTCCAACGGTTACCCTGGACTCTCTTGCAGAGTTCCCAACGGAATTCACCGGTGAGGTGGGTAAAGGTGGTCTTCAGATCTTCCAGATGGAAAATAGAGAAGACCATGCGTCCGGGACTATTGCGTCGTTTGCCTTCGATCTCCTGCCACATGACACCGCGGATGCCGACGTTCGGCATGAGGATGATATCCGGCAGATATTCCAGATGGATGGTCTCTTTTCCCATGACATCTATATGTTCCATGTCCAGACTCTCACGATAAAATGCCGTATAATCCACACGGCGGATCTCCTCCAGGATCTGCGCTACGCGGGATACGGTAACGTAGGAGCTTTCCAGATCCTTCAATACATCATCTGCACAGAAAAGCGGGCAGAAGGTGGTGATCCGTCCGAAAGTGATCTTATTGACCTGAGGGAACATATTGCGCAGCTCGTAATTTACTTTAGCCATAGGATTGTTCTCCAGTGCCTTGAGCTCGGCATCCGTAATATTGCCGCCGACCTTCTGCTTATGGATGTAATCGGAGTAATCCTGATCAAATTCATTCCGGCTGGGAGATTTCTGCCCCCGGAAGATCGCCATCAGCCAGTCGTAGAAGGTATAGACACCGACGGTACTGTGATCTGTCATATTCTCTGCGAGACGGTACAGCGTAACCGCATTGTTCAGTCCTGCCAGTTCTTCATCCACATAACCGAAATACAGGAACATCCGTACCGGCATGGGGATATCCGGCTGCTCCAGTGTCTGGGTGAACAGCAGAGAATACAGCACATAAAATTCCTCCGTAAGCTGTTTGCGCAGAAGGGCTGCATCCTGATCCTGGGAAGCACGGTCGGACAACAGCTTGTACGCATGTACATGCTGACGGAAGCTGGTCACGGTATCCAGATCCGGACCGGCATATTCCAGAATGGTGTTCAGGGAACCGGCCAGTTTGCCCAGAATCTCGGAATCTCCGTCAGAGGCGTTGTCGGGAGAATCGGCGGATTCCATCAGATTCAGGCTGCTCTGGAAGTTCTTTGACCGGGAAGCGAACAGTCCCTGATCGATAAAGGAAAGGTCACCGGCTTTAGAGAGCATACGGTTGATCCTGTCATATACGGTTTTACTGTCGTCATTATCCTGCCCCAACTTGTAATAAAGAGAGGTATAAAAATCAAAAAGATCATTGCCGGATTCGCGGAAATAAAAAGATCCCACCTGCTGCAGGTAATGGAACTGCTCCTCCAGACTCTGATAGGTACGCCGGAAGTCCAGACTGCCTTTTCTGAGCATACCGATGGACAGATCGGATTCCTGCACGAGGATACGGTAATTGTCGGAAGCAAGGATCCTGCTTAATCCCATATAATAACCGTTCAGCCAGATATCGGGTGAATCATCCCCGAGGAAAGCGCTTAACTCGTCGAAATGTTCCAGCGATCTCACTGGCAGACGGTAACGGCTGCACAGAGAAGTGTAAGTGGCAATGTCGTCTGTCAGAGTGCGATAGAGCTCGCTGCAGTTCAATTCAGAGATGGAGCTGCGGTTCAACATGATATTAATCTGACGGAAACAGGACAATAAAAATAATCTGGCCACGTCAGGATGTTTCTGCAAAATGTCATTCAGGGAGTCCAGGCTTGTCAGAGGATATGTCAGGATTGAAGTATCCTCCGATGTAGTATAGCCAAGCAGGTGGATCTCGGAGCAGATTTCGCAGATGCCGATCACATCTCCCTTGCCCAGAGAATAAGCACCTCCGGGATAGGTGACATCTACTTTGCCGCTTGTAATCAGATGCAGTGCGGTCATAGGCTGACCATAGCTATATATGTTTTTACCCTTCTCCAATACAATTCCAGCCATTCTCATACCTCATCTCGTGTTTACGAATACTTATCACACATTATACACCATAATACCTACAATTTTCTACTGTACTTTTGATAGAAATGTGATAAAATAAAACTACATATGTGTCACTTTTACATTTATTTCCGAAAAAAGTGATATTTTCAGGGAAAACCGTATACGGAAAGGTATGTTGGGGTATGGAACAGAGCAGTGAATACAGAGAGCAGTTGCTGGAATCATATAAGCAGGCGGTGAGACCGTTACTTCCCTATCTGCCGTGGCTGGAACAGAGCGCGGGCAAGAGGGCAAGTTCTATATACAGTGGACAGGATATCGGGACGAATTCCGTAGCTTTCCCGGTGTATGACGGAACACTTCTGAATTTCGTGAGAGAGGCTTCCAAAAGCCCTTTGATGGATCGCAATTATGCCTATGTATATACCAGACATCATATCCGGACCCATCAGGACGAACGGGACGTGATCAGGAGAGCCGGATGGAAAGAATGGGATGTTCTCAGAGGTATTTTGTCCAAATATGTTCTCGGCGGACGTACCAAGGGGAATCTGTGGAGTGAGGCCGTGTCGGAACAGATTTTCTATCTGGTTCTGAAACAGATGCAGGAGATTATCGGATTCTGGGATAAAGCTCCGGCGAATGAGAAGGTTTGAGTGGGGAAAGGCAGGATAGATTCATGGGAGAAAAATCAGTACAGAAAAAGCGTTACATAGTAGAAAAAGCCAGAGAAGTATTTATGGAAAAAGGCTTTAAAAAAGTAACAATGAAGGATATCGTGGAAGCCTGCGACATCAGCCGTGGAGGTCTCTATCTGTATTTTGAAAATACCAGCCAGATATTTATGGAAGTTCTGCGTATGGAGAGCGAGGAAGCGGATGATGTATTTTCCGACAGTATCACGGAGGATGCCACAGCCGCAGATATTCTTCTTTTGTTCCTGAAGGAACAGAAGAAAGAACTCCTCCGTAAAAAGAATACATTGACCCAGGCGACCTACGAATTCTATTTTGAAAACGAATTGCCCAAGAAAGATAATATTCTGAAAAAACAGTTTGATTCCGCAGTGAAGATTATAGAAAAACTGATCGAGGCCGGTGTGGATAATGGTGAGTTTGTGTGTGATGACTGTGAAGGAACCGCAAGAAATATTATGTTTGTACTGGAAGGACTGAAGATTTCAGCCCAGACGATCGGTGTGACGGCGGAGGCTGTGGATCGCGAAATTCTGTATCTGTTACGCGGATTAGGCGTGGAAGAAGAATAAACGACGGATGACAATGCTTCAGGGAGATGGTGTCCTGAAGCATTGTTTATGTGCAGCATAAGCTCACCCATAGAAAACGACAATAGATCAGGGAGGAAAACATGATAGAGACCATCATAAGTATGGAACTGCCTGTGGGAGAACATCTGGCAATCCGGAGGAACCGGATTCTGCCGTGGGAGGAAATCAAAAATCCCACAAGGATCAGTCTGGTATCCGGCATTCACGGAGATGAACTGGAAGGACAGTATATCTGTTATGAGACGGCACGAAGGGTGAAAGAACATCCGGAGTATCTGAAGGGAATCGTTGATATTTATCCGGCGCTCAATCCGCTGGGAATCGATATGGCGAGCCGGACGCTGCCCCGAATGAATATGGATATGAACCGCATGTTTCCGGGAGATGCCGGAGGCGATATGATGGAGCGGATTACAGCAGCCATTGTGGATTCCCTGATCGGTTCCGATATCTGCATTGACCTGCATGCCAGTGATATTTTCGTGAGGGAGATTCCACAGGTACGTCTCAGTGAAGAATTTGCCAATGCATTGTTGCCGTATGCCAAGATGACCAACGTGGACATGATCTGGATGAATGCCACAGCTACGGTACACGAATCCACGCTGGCGCATTCCCTGAACCTGTTGGGGGTACCGACGCTGGTGCTGGAGATGGGACAGGGACACAATATCCACACATCCTTCGGCAATCAGGTGGTGGACGGTATTTTCCATATCATGAGTGAAATGGGCATCTGGACAGGACCGGCTCCCAAGGTACAGGAGCCTGCGGTATCCAGTGACGGAGAGGTGGAGTTCATCCGCAGCCGCATGGATGGTGTATTTCTGCCGTTGATCGAACACAATCACTATGTGAAAAAAGGGGATCTGATCGGCGAGGTAGTGGATCCTTTTGAGGGAACGGTAAAGCAGCAGATCAGGACGGAGAGAGGCGGACTTCTGTTTACACTCAGAGCGTATCCGGTAGTCTATGAAGGGGATCTGCTGGCGCGGATTTTGACGGAATCATTATAAATGGGGATTTTTATGTTTGAAAGAGATATTTATACGATACATTCTACTTATAGAGAAGATATGCATATCAAAGGATTTCAGTTCGGAAAGGGCGAAAAGTCTGCCTGCATCGTAGGAGCTGCAAGAGGCAATGAGATCCAGCAGATGTATATCTGCGCCCAACTGGTAAAAACACTCAGGGAACTGGAAAACAACGGGTGCATCAGTGCCGGCAAACAGATTCTGGTGATCCCGGCCATCAACGCCTATTCCGTCAATATCGACAGGAGATTTTTCGGGGTAAAAGAGGCGGATATCAACCGGAGCTTCCCAGGTAATGATTACGGGGAACCGGCTGACCGGCTGACCAATGCATTGATTTCAGAAATCGGAGATTATGTCTACGGGATCCAGTTCACTTCGTTTTACAGACCGGGAGAATTCGTACCCCATGTGCGTATGATGGAGACCGGATACCAGAACACTTCCCTGGCGAATCTGTTCGGTCTGCCGTATGTCGTGGTGCGTAAGCCGACGCCGATCGATACGAAGACACTGAATTATAACTGGCAGGATGAGATGACGGCGGCATTTTCCGTGTATACCAATCAAAACAAGCAGATTGATGAAGCGAGTGCGAGACAGGCGGTGGCAGCTGTCTTACGTTTCCTGAAGCGTATGGGACTGATCCGCTATGAGAGCCATTCCGGATTCATCAGTCACATATTGTATGAGAAGGATCTGAGTGATGTATCTACGAACCGCGCTGGTATTTTCCGCGGAAAAGTGCATGCCGGGGATGATGTGCGCTACGGTATGGAGATGGCGCAGATCATCGATCCTTACGACGGTTCCGTGAGGGAGACCATTCTGGCGCCTACGGACGGTATTGTCTTTTTCGCTCATACGGAGGCACTGATTTGTGAGAAGGACATTGCGTACCGGCTGATCCACAGACTGCACGAATGACGAACCGTTCAAAAAGGAAGGTAAAATCTATCTAAATTTGTTGTTTTCTGCTATTGTGGGAAAATATAGGATGTTGTATGATACTATTCAGAACCATGTAAATATCATCCGATGTACGTCAAAGGCTCGCATTTGTAAGGGCATCTGATGCTATTTATAGGTCTGAATCGTATCGCATAGTATAAAATTAATTTCGGAGGAGAGACATGGGCAACGTAAGACGTATCTATGTAGAGAAAAAGGAGCCGTATGCCGTCAAGGCAAAAGAACTGCACGATGAACTGAAAAATTATCTGGGCATTGATGTGGCGAGGGTTCGTGAGTTTATCCGCTATGACGTGGAGAATATTTCGGACGAGGTATTTGCAAGAGCCTGCAAGACCGTATTTTCCGAGCCTCCCGTAGATGATCTGTATGAAGAGACCATCGAGATTCCTGCGGATGCAAGAGTATTTTCTGTAGAGTTCCTTCCCGGACAGTTCGATCAGAGAGCGGATTCCGCAGTGCAGTGTGTGAAGTTCTTAAAAGAGGACGA
>CAKRRU010000055.1 GCA_934394515.1 uncultured Acetatifactor sp. | reverse complement strand
ATGCCGTATCGGTCGGCTAAGGTGGAAATGAGCTATGAATTTCCGGAAAATGCAAATCTGGGGGATAATGTCGTTCTGGCAACACAGGTAGGGGATTTTATGAGGTTCCGTATCGCGGAACAGTTGGTGGAGGATGATACGGATCTTTTGGATATGCTGGATACTGTGTCAAATCTGGAAAATGATTCTAAGGCTATTAAGAAAAAGACAGAGTTGGATAAGAAGGTAGATAAGATTTTTAAAGAAATAAAAGATTATTATCAGTATTTAAAGGCAATTGATGGTTATCCGGCTTACAGAGATGGAATTAATACCGGCTATGCTTCATGCGTCACAGACATAAAAAATATACATGAATCAATTTCCTATAAGAGATATGCAGCTTACAAAAGTGAGGATCCCGAAGCAATAAAGAGTGCACTGGCGCACAGACAGGAGATTGAAGATTACAACAGCAGTTCTCATGAAGAGGAGAATACAAAGACAGAAGGCGGAGAAAAGAGTGAAAGCACGGAGGATAGTCAGAAACCGGATCCACTGTCTCCGGAAGAAGAAAGATTATGTGCAATCTCGGATGATTATACAGGAGATCCTGAGGCCCAGGAAAGCCGCATTAAACAGAAATTTGCAGATGCAGTAAAGAAAGTTGCAGATGCAGTAGAAAATAAGGACGGGGACATCCGAATAGATAATTTTGAGGCTATAGTTGTGAGTCTTGACCACAAAGCAAAAGATATTACGAAGGATGGCAAGGACATTTGCAAATTGATGAAAGAAATTCAGGACATCCTGGATAATAAAAGTGTGTCGGAGGATCTGAAGAGTGGTCTGCAGGATGATCTGGATAAAATGAAAGAATTGTTTGGAGAAAACAAACTTCAGGTATATGCATCCATTGCAGAATATCTGAAGGAAAAGGATTTACCTGTGAATAAGGAGTATTCTCAGACGATAGAAACAGCAATGCTGGAAGTAAGCAATGTCATAAATGCTTATCTGAAACCTGAGGAGTATGAATGGAATCCGGCGGAAACGCTTTTGGAGCAGGCTAAATGGAATGATTTTAAAAATGTTGCCAGCCAGAAGGAGCTGTATGATGAACTCGTCAAAACATTTAAGACAAATGGTGAGAAAGAAGATCAGTATGAAAAACAGAAACAAGCAGCAAATACTGCGAAGGATAATGCGGAAAACTCGCTGACAAATGAGGCGACAGTTACGTCGGCAAGAGATATTCCGCAGGATTTTGGATATGGAAGGAACACTGCAGTTGCACCTTTTAAATTGACAGATATGATCGGGGCAGCGGCAGATATGTTCTCAATAAATAAATTTAAGAGCAATGCAAATATGCTTCTGTTGAAATTATATACGGTGCAATATGACTTCGGTATGTTTTCCAGCCGGGTAACAAATGTAAATAAAGATCAGGAGAAAGAAGTTTCTTTAACCGGATACGAGATGAACAGACAAATCAACTATCTTTATCAGGCAGAACTGGAATATCTTCTGGGGGGAAATAATTCATCAAAAAGCAATCTCGAAGAAGCAAGAAATAAGATTCTTGCAATTCGTGCTGTTACAGACTATACGGCAACTTATGCCATACATGAAGTTAATAGCTCTATTAAGGCAGTACAGAATGCGGCAACTGCAGTTAATCCGATTTTAGGCGTTGCGGTAGGGGCTGCATTGCGCATGGCGGTAACTGTATTGGAAACAGCGCAGGACTGGAGTTATTTAAAGGACGGAAAAGGTGTTGTTCTGATTAAGAGACATCTGGAAGATATGACTGCTTACTCGTCTATTGCAGCACTGTTAGGCAACACAGCAGAAAATAAGGCAGAGGATAAATGTGTTCGACTGGATTATGAACAGTATCTGAAGTTGATGATCATATTTATGACTACCACAGATCAGGTGATGAACCGGACGAGGAACTTAATTGAACTAAATGTCAATGCCGCAGAAGCGGGTCTGAAGGAGGATCAGAATCTGCCGAGTCTGACCTTCCACATGAAGGATGCGCATACTGCGGTGAATGCAACCTGTACCGTACATCTTGACTTTCTCGTAATGCCGGAAGGTTTTGCACAGAAAGTAGCAACAAGCGATGATTATAACAGTTTGATGGAATTTGAGAAGAACAGTTATAAATTCACGGTGACAAGAGGGTATTAAATGAGCAGTTTCAGTAAGTATCGAAAAGAGCTAAGAAGGCAATTAAAAGAGGAACAGAAGGGAATGATGGTCGTAGAGGCTGTCATTACCTTTACGGTCTTTCTTATGGTGGTGATAGCGATCATCTATCTCATCAATGTTTTTATTATACATAATAAGATTCAGTTTGCCATGAACACTGCAGCTCATGAACTGGCAAGTTATTCTTATATCTATCAGGCATTGGGGATTCGCGGTGCGGAACAACAGATTGATGCAGATGGGAAACCATATACAACGCCTATTGATGATACAGCTACTCAGGTAGTGGATACCTTGAATAAAATCCAGACGCTTAGCAAATCTGCTTCTAATACGGCAACGGCTGTAAAACAACTCGAGGTATCACAGGATTCTATTAAGGACGCATATAACTCTGCAAAACAGACTTACGAGGACGGCAAGGCAACCGTAGAATCCACCAAAAAATCCGTACAGCAGGTGACAGATCTGTTCAGTGATCCACAGTCACTTTTGGTAGGCGTCATTTATATGGGAGCATCAGGAGCTTCCTATGCCGTGAAATCTGTCGGAGCACAGGCAGCAGCAAGTGTTCTGACCAAGCAGCATCTGGGTGACAATGCAGATGAAGTATTAAGAGCTTATGGCGTTAAGGATGGTGCGTCCGGGCTGGATTTCTCCGGCAGCACTATGTACTGTGATAAGGATAAGAAAATGATTGATTTCGTTGTTCAGTATGACATTGATATGAGCTTTATCAGATTTGTGATGCCTAAGGATATCCACGTGGTGCAGAGAGTTACGGTTCCGGCATGGCTGGATGGTGACGGCAGAACTTATAAGCCTTGATGATGGAGGAGCAAAATGCAATGGTTTAGTGCAATATTTACGGCAGGTATGGTGACAGTAGCTTTTTACGGACTGCAATATATTGTGGAACAGAAGATGGATGTGGGATTCCGGCACAAAGGTAAATGGATCACGGATTTCACGGTGATTCTGACATTGTTTGTTGCTTTTGTCGGAACAATGGCAGTGGGAGTGATCCGGCTGTCGCAACTGGGAATGTCACGATATCTTCTCATAGCGGTGTTGCTCTGCGGTCTTGCTGTGCTTACCGTGACTGATTGTAAAAAGCAGATGGTGCCGAATAAGATCATTCTTATATTATTGCTATTGTGGACGGCAATCGTGGGAATCACACTGATCTTTGACATTGAGACAGGATTTGAGCTTTTGTGCAGGGCACTTGGCGGAGGGCTGATCAGCGGTCTGATCTTTCTCCTATGTTATCTGTTTTCCAGAGGACAGATGGGGGCAGGTGACGTGAAACTGGCATTTGTCATGGGGTTGTATCTGACCGGAGAACGGATCATGGGAGCACTTTTCTATGGAACAGTGCTTTGTTGTATTTATTCTATTGTGCAGCTGATACGTAAAAAGTTGACATTAAAAAATGGTGTTCCCATGACACCGTTCTTATTTTTGGGTACGTTCATCACATTGTTGATTCAATAATTATGAGGCTGAGGTAATTTTATGAAAACAAAGAAGATGTTATTGATTGTAATCATTGCGGCAGCGTTGGGAGTCGGCTGGCTGCTATCTGTCCGTACAGCATCCGGCACAGAGGTGATTAAAGAACAACGGAATCTGGTAAAGGAAGCGGATGAACTGGCAGCAAGAAAACTTTACGTCAGAGCCATTGACCTTTATGAAGAAGCATTGTCGCAGAGTTCCAGACTCACGCCGGAGATTCAGGCAAAGCTCCTTGCCGCTTATCAGGGATACGAGGATATGAATGCTTATGCAAAGCTTGTGGAGAATCGAAATCTGGCTGGAACAGCAACGGAGGAAGAATATCTGACTGCGGCAGAGTATTATGCAGGAAGGTCCAAATGGTCCGAAGCGGTTACACTTCTGAAAGCCGGAGTCGAGAAGACTGGTAGTCAGACTCTGACGGATTATCTGGAAGAGATCAGATATCCTTATAAAACAAGGGTCACGAGATATCAACAGATTCTTCCTTCGGCAGATAATAGCCAGATGCCGGCTTTTGATGGTGTGAAGTGGGGATATATAGATGAGGGAGGCAGTGATGTGCTGGACTTTATCTATGACAGTGCCACTCCTTACGGCTCGGCGGGTTTTGCAGTGGTGTCCATCGACGGGACCTATTATGCGATTCTTTCTAATGGGGACTGGTATGGTGCGGATGATGGTACTACTTATGACAGGATGACAGATATACTCGGAGTCAGCGGTAAGAGAATCCTTGGCAAGCGTGGAAATACCTATAGTTATTATGATTATGACTTCGCTCCGATTGCAGAGAGTTATCAGTTTGATCAGATGAGTGGGAATGCCTGCGGTGTGGCCGCGGTTTCAAGAGGAGGGAAATGGGGAATTATCAAAGACGCGGGGGAAACGGTAGTGGATTATATACTGGAAGATGTAGCAGTCAATTCCCTGGGGAATGCCTTTGCGGGTGATCGCGCTATGGTGAAGGAAAACGGAGTGTGGTATCTGATCGATACGGAAGGAAATCACATCAGCGAGAATACCTATGCGGATGCAAAAGCACCGGAGTCTTCCGGATATATAGCAGTGGCAGATGCAGACGGCAACTGGGGGTATATCGATAGAGAAGGAAATCAGGTGATCGACTATCAGTATAATGATGCAAAATCATTTTCGAATCATTTGGGAGCAGTAAAGAGCGTAAACGACTGGGGTTATATCAGTGAAAAGAACAAAATGATCATTGAGGAAAATTATGAAGATGCTCAGCCGTTCCATAATGGCATTGCACAGGCAAAACTAACAGACGGTATGGCATTACTGACATTAAAATATTTTGAAGAATAAAAGAGATAGGCAGAAGGAGTGAAGAGCAGATGAAAGAAGAGAATTTCTCCCTGCAGAGCAGTCTGGAGGGTAATTATCTGAACATCGCTTTGCCGTTACAGGCAGAGGTAGATGAAATTGCTGTACGCGTAATGGAAGAGGATTGTCCCGATTTCCTGATTCCGTTTCGTATTGTAACTGTTAATGGAAGTACCAATCTGCGTTATAAGCTGATCAACACCATCGCACTTGCTTATTCGGACCGCAATCTGAGTAAAAAGCAGTTTGTAAAGTTATTCATGGATTTATTGACACCATTTATAAAGGGAAAAGATTGGTTTCTGGATTATCATAATCTTTGTATTGATCCCAGATATGTGTTCATCAATAAGATGAACCATGGTGTCAGCCTGATCTATGTGCCTGAAAACAGTTATCGCTACAGTGATACGGAAATTAAACAATTTTTCAAAAATCTATTTACGGAGATTACAATCTCGGATGATCCGGGATTTCAGGTAACAATATTCCGATATTTTGGAAACGAGGATTCCAACCTGGCAGATCTCTATCAGATCCTTTTACAGGAGCAGAAGAAAGCTGCAATGGGACAGACTGCCGCGGTGCAGAATACAACAACGCCGGTCAGCATTCAGCAGGCTGCTCCGCAGAAGATAGAAACTGTAACGCAGACGCCTCCGGCGGTTACAGCGGTTCCGGCAGAAAAACAGGCAGAGCAACATACCAAGGCAGGTGGAAAATTCTCTTTATTTGGAGGAAAGAAAGACAGCGAACCGAAAAAAGCAGCCGATCCGGCGCCTGCACAGAAGGAAGATATGTTTGCGGGGCTTGGCGATATGAGTGACTCAGATGCAGCTGTAAATGCTCTGTTTGGGGATTCTTCCAAGAAAAAGAAAGAGAAGAAAGAAAAGAAGGAGAAAGAGGGTGGCGGATTTTCTCTTTTTGGTGGCAAGAAAAAAGAGCAGAATTCCGAACCTCAGATATCTGTACAGGCAACTGCGCATATGCAGGAAATCCCGTCACAACAGCCTGCAATGCAGCAGCCTACGGTTCAACAAATGCCTGCGGGCAGATCTCAGGCAGATGGATTGCAGATGATGTCGCCGGTTATGGATGAGAGCACAGAAATCGCGGAAGACGACTATAGCGGAGGCGC
Source organism: uncultured Acetatifactor sp. (assembly GCA_934394515.1). Lineage (GTDB taxonomy): Bacteria > Bacillota > Clostridia > Lachnospirales > Lachnospiraceae > Acetatifactor. The sequence continues at coordinate 10,097 of CAKRRU010000055.1, read as the reverse complement.
TTGTCTGGAACTGATCGAGTCTGCGATACCCGGAGCAATTCCGCGGATCTCTCTGGACTTTACAAGCCCTTTTATTATAATCGGGCGGACTTCTTCAGATGAAACACAGCCGGATGTTGCTTTCAGTAAGGATTTCAGCCGGATCGGAAGAAAACATGCCAGAATCGAGAAAAACGGCAACGGTTATTGCATCATTGATTTGGGATCCGCAAATCATACATTGATAAATAACCAGGTTCTTATACCGAACCAGCCTTACCCTCTGCCGGATGGCGGTGAAGTTACCTTCACAACGAGCAAACCGGTAAAATATCGTATCCATCTGTAAGGAGAGAAAATATGAGGTGTGTTGCCGGATGTAAAAGCAATATCGGCAGAGTACGCGAGAACAATCAGGATGCAGTAGTACTTCGAACCTTTGAAAAAAGGGGCGATAATTTTATTGTTCTGGCGGTATGTGATGGAGTTGGCGGGTTAGAACATGGCGAAATGGCATCGTCTCTGGCGGTTGCAAGAATTGAAGCATGGTTTAATGAGATTACGGAATGGATCGATATTGCCGGAGTAGATGGTGAACTCTTGTTTTCTCATATGAAGGATCTCGCGGAAGAATGTAATTTACTGGTTCGGGAATGTAGAACCGCAAGAGGAATGGAGATGGGGACAACCCTCTCGATGCTTATGATCGTCAGGAATACATACTATATTATTCAGGTAGGAGACAGTAGAGTTTATCGTTACAATGACGGAGTATTGGAACAACTGACAGTCGATGCCAGTGTGACCCGGATCAAAAACGGACGAATGAAATCTTATTTGGATAACTATCTTGGAAAACAGGAGGAACTCTGGTTCACAAGTGCAGTCGGAAATGTGGTGGAAAGAGATCTGTTTGTAGTGTGTTCCGACGGATTTTATCACCGACTGTTGCCGGAAGATTTCCGCGAATATGAGAAAAAGCTTCGTAAGGGCAAAAAAGTGGATGAGGCATGCGAGGAATTGATAGAACGCATGATAAGTCGCGGGGAGAGAGACAACATCACTGTAGGTGTGGTTGCGGTGAATGGATAAAATCCCGGAAAGGATGGCAGGAAAATGCTTGGATTTTCACAGGTAGACATTTGGTTCTATGGAGGAATTGCCATTATGATATTGGCAGTTCTTGTGGGAATAGGGGATATTGTGGTCTTTGGTATCACCGGTAAGAAATTAAGAAACAAGCTGGAGAAAGAATATGGAAAACCACAAAGTAATAGCAGGTCTTTATGAAATTGATGAAAAAATAGGTGCCGGAGGAGGCGGTGTTGTCTATCTCGGCAGACATACACGTCTTCATAAGCTTGTTGTTTTAAAGGCGGATAAGAGATCGCTCTCTACGAAAGAAGAATCTCTGCGAAGAGAAGTCGATATGTTGAAAAATCTTCGCCAGACCTATATTCCGCAGGTATATGATTTCGTACAGCAGGATGGTGTAGTCTATACCGTAATGGATTACATTGAGGGCGAAAGTCTGGATAAAATTCTGGCGCGGGGAGAGAAGATATCCCAACCGGATATCGTGAAATGGTCCTGTCAATTGTTAGAAGCATTGGACTATTTGCATCATCAGGGTTCCCATGGAATTCTGCACGGTGATATTAAACCGGCAAATATTATGTTGCTGCCCAATGGAGATATCTGCCTGATCGACTTCAACATCGCACTGGCTTTGGGTGAGGATGGTGCGGTCAAGGTAGGATTCAGCAGAGGATATGCTTCCCCGGAGCATTACGGTGCGGAATATGTACAGGGGGGCCGTATGGTGGGAATGCCTGCCGCAGCGACATCAAAAAAGACTTCGGGGATTGTGACAGATGTTGAAAAAACGCTTGTGGATGATGAACGGACGGAAGTCGATGACGAATGTACTGTCGCGGATGACGATGACAGAACCCAGGTGGATCCGGAAGCTACAGAGGTAGACGGTGAGAACGAGACAGCATTGAAGACAGACTCCCGGGTATCATTTTCAGCAGGCAGTGTATCCAGGAGTCAGTCAGGTGTTCTTCTGGATGCAAGATCGGATATCTATAGTCTCGGTGCAACCTTGTATCATCTGCTAAGTGGCAGGAAGCCGGCACAGAGAGCTGCAGAGGTGATTCCGCTGGGGGCGTCGGATTGTAATATTGCAGTAGCGGAAATCATTAATAAGGCTATGGCAGTGAATCCGGCGGACCGTTACCAGACGGCGGCAGAGATGCTGAAGGATTTCTTGGAGCTTCCGAAGAAAGACCCCAGAATGGTACGCCATAAGAGAAGGATGTATGTTTCCGCAGCAGTGCTGGGGCTGTTGTTTTTGGCGGGAGGAGCCTGTACTTTTGAGGGAATGCACCAGAAGGAACAACGGCAGAAAGCCCTGACTATGGCAGAGTATTCGGAAGATCTTTTGGCACAGGGGAATGTGAACGAAGCAGTCAAAGAAGCTTTGGAAGCAATTCCGGTCAAAGAATCTGCATTTACAGCACCGCGAACAGCGCAGGCACAAAAGGCTCTGACTGATGCTCTTGGAGTATACAGTTTGGCAGATGGTTATAAGTCATATGGAACAATAGAACTTCCGGCAGCTCCGTTTGATATGGATCTGTCCCCGGAGGGAAGTAGAATATGTGTGGTATATGGGTACGAGGCAGCAGTATATGATTTGGCGAGTGGTGAAAGGCTGACCGCTATACCGATTTCCCGGTCGGCTCTGGCAGACTGTCTCTTTATCGATGAGGATCATATCCTGGTGGCCGCTGCTGATGGAGTGGAAAATTATGAAATAACTACAGATAAAGTACTGTGGACAGGAGAGAAAGCTACTTTTCTTACGATTTCCGGAGATCATAAAACAGCAGCCTGTGTAAATGGAGCAGATCATAAAGCTGTTCTGTACGATACAGAAACAGGGGAAAAGAAGACGGAATGTGACTTTGAAGGCCGACAGTTACAGGTGGTTGAAAATGATATCCTGGCAGATCCCAAAGACAATATTTTTGCACTGAATCAGGATGGAAGCTTTCTGGCGGTCAGCTTTTCCGACGGAGGTGTGGAGCTGTTTGATCTTCGCAATCCGGAGAATTCGCTGATTCTGTATGATACCTCAGACTACACACATTTTGAAGGAGGATTTTCCGGAGATTATTTTGCATATGCGGTGAGAAACGGTACGGATAATGTCTTTGGACTGGTAGATATCGTACAGGGAATCAGCATGGGAGAAAATGCTGCGCAGGATCCTTTTTATCTGAAGGCAGATGAGAAGGGAATTTATCTGGCAAATAAAAATCTTCTGGTACAGATTACACCCCAGGGAGAGCAGTTGGAGCTTGCTTATGTCAATAATGTGAATATTAATGCATTTGCTATTGGAGGGACCTATGTGATGACTGCCTGCGATGATAACAGTTTTGCTTTTTATGACAGTGGTGCACATCTTTCTTCCGTAGAAAACGGAAAAAATCTGGTTGACTTTGTTACATTGGGCAATACATATGCTGTGGCAGGAAACCGTAATGACCCGACCCTTCGAATCATGAAGCTGGAGAATTATGAAGATACTGTTCTTTTAACTTATGATGCCCGTTATCCACATGATGAGGCACGAATAAGTCAGGATGGCAGTACCGTAATGTTGTTTAGCAATGATGGCTTCCGTATCTATGACAGATCAGGAGAACTTATTACAGAAAACTCTATTCCGGAAGCAGACTCCATTTACGATCAGCAGTTCCGAAAGGATGCAGAGGAGTCTTATCTGGAGGTCATCTGGTATGACGGTACCGTGCGGACTTACAGTGCGACAGATGGTACGATGCTTTCCGAAGAACAGAAAGAAGCACCCGGAAAGGATCTATATGAGGAGTTTTACACAGAGGATTACCGTGTGGCTTCGTCCCTGCATGAAGCGCCGGTTGTTTATGATGCTGTCTCCGGTAGGGAGCTTGCAACTTTAGAGGAAGAGGGTTATCTGACATATGTGACCCAGATAGGAAACATGTTGGTCACTGAATATATCAATACGGAAGGAGAGCGCTATGGCCTTCTGTTGAATTCCGATTTTGAGGTACTGGCAAAGCTGCCGGGTCTTTGCGATGTATGGAACGGTAGTTTCATCTTCGATTATGAATCAGGGAATTTGCGGCAATGCCGCTTATATTCCATTCAGGAACTGATCGTTCTTGGACAGAACTATATAGAATAAGCCGAAAGGAGAGCTCATCAAATGAAACATTTGAAACAGGGCATAGCAGCGTTTCTGGCAGCGCTTCTGATCATGCCCACATTGCCAGCAGCCGCAGAAGGAACAACAGCACCGGCTGCATCAGAAGCAGATCAGGTATGGTTCAATACCGGCAATCTGGCAGTCAGTGTTATCGATCCGTCAGTGTCTGAAAATGAAGCATATCAGAGCCAGTGGATGGATCTGTTTGCTGAGGATGGTAGTTATACCATCAATATTCCGGAAGAAAATCCGTTCTTCCCTTATGAGGTACAGTTTACCTGTAACGGAGAGACCACAAATGAGTGGTTTATGAATCCGGAGGATACTGTAGAAGTAGGAGGACATACCTTCCATGTATCAGCCTATTTTGATAATACAGCTGTAACACAGATGAGTCTGAAAGTGGGAGGACAGCAGGTTACTGTATATCCGGAGGAAAAAGCATTTACGAATGATGGAAACGGTGTAGCGGAGCAGTCTTTACTTCCACTGACACAACGCTATTTGACCGTGGACTTAACAAAATTTACTCCGGTAGAGTTGACACAGGTATCAACAGCATCTGTTTTCACCGGTGCCAATGCATTAACATCCACTGACAAAATTGCTTGGACGTACAGCAGTGACAATTATACGGTTACTCAGTCTGCGGACAATCTGAATCTGAGTAAAGGTACTTATTTTGGTACAAGTACAACATGGACGATGATTGTTGGATCTGCGGATCAGTTGGATCTGGATGATATAAAGTATTATGTAAATGTGAAGCATACAAGCACGGAAAAATGGTTACAAGCTTCAGTTTATACGCAGGATAGTACAGGAAAAAGGAACGTGGCCAGAACACCAAAAGCAACATATTATGACTACGATACTGCTAGGCTATCGATAAATTATGAGACATATACGAATGATAAATATCTGGGACTTCAGATAAACCCTGAGGTGTTTGGAAATCCTCAGTACGCTTCACTGAAAGTATATGAAGGCAATTTTGAGACAGCGTCGGAAGCGATGCAGGCAAAGGATATTACATCTCAGATCATGCCGAATGATATGGGAGTACTTAATGCCGGTTACCCATGGAATGGAGATCCTTGGATCCCCTGGATTACTTTTGTATCTTTTGATGCGACAGGAACAGCAACCGGATGTCTGCCGGTAAGAATGCAGATAACCGCTTGGGCAGGAGATGTCAGAGGGGAAAGTTTATGTAATCCGAAGGAAACAACTTATCCAAGTGTATATGATTCGAGTTCCAGCTCAACGAAATATCTGGGAGAGATTGGCGATATTCCGTCATATGAACAGAATTGTGTTTACACGATGACAAAATCGTATCCAGCAAATGGTACCTATGCGTTGACGCTTAGATATGATATATTGAATGACAATGCAGTTGAATATGTGCAGGCAGCTTATTCCGGAGTCTATAACAGCATACAGGAAGCACAGGCGGCGGGAGCTACTGACATTAAAGACAGTCTTTTTGCTACTGATAGAAAGAATGGATATCAGGCGGACTATAGTAAGGGAGTAACGTTTACTGTCTTTGTCCAGCCTACGGGGACAAGTAATAAGGAAATCTGGAGATACACCGCAACCACACAGGAAGCAAAATCTGACGCCGGTACTAATTTAGGTCAACAGCTGAGCAGTTCTACGGCAGTGCAGTTTAACGGACTGAATGATAAAGATGGGAACCCTATTGCGTGCTATACTGTTAAAAGAAGCGACGATTCTTACGGGGAATATAACTATCATATGATAGTTGTTCCTGCAGGAACAGACCTTACCAGAGTGGCACCTGTCTTTACAACGAAGAAGAGCGTAAAACTGTATGCAGAAGGAAGTAATTCTCCTGAAGTAAGTGGAGAAAGCTATCATGATATCAGCAGTGGTATCTTACAATATACTGCATCAGCAGAAGACGGCGTGGAATCAAAGAACTACTGGCTGCAAATTATAACTGCTACGGGAGATAAACAGGATTTGTTTATCAATAGTTTTTCTGATCCGGCATCACATACCGAAGTTAAGGACGGTGTTATTTATTCTACCAGAGAAGTGATGATCGATTCCTACCATAATAATCGTCATGACATTTTTCTTGCAAACAGAAGTACGCAAGCAATTCAGAATATCAAGACAGAGTTAGTGTCTGATACTTTGCAGATGGATGAGTATTGGAGCCTGACGGGAAATGAAGAGTTGAAAGGTGCATCCACTGCACAAAATCCTGAAAATATTGCAAAGATTCGTTTGAAAGCGAAAGATGGAGTAGAAGCCGGTACAGAAGTATCCGGAACACTGACCATAAAATCCGGTGATAAGACTCTGATCGTTTTGACACTAACGGGTATTGTAGGTGATCCTGTTATAACCACAACAGATATTCCTGAGGCAATCAAATATGTCCCTTACGGAACTATGATTCAAAATAATAATAAGTACAGTTGGAATAAGGTGGAATATCAATTAGTATATGGAGAACTTCCGGAAGGTATGGAGTTAAAGGCTAACGGTGAAATTTATGGTGTACCTCAGGAAACCGGTGAATATACCTTTATGGTTCGAATGAAGAATGGAAGTCAGTTGAATAGATCCAGTTGTTCAAAAATGTATACATTGACGGTTCTGGAGAATACCAATGAAAACGTTGAGAATGCAACGGATGAAGGGTATGGACTGAAGGAACGTGTACCGACAATTTATATTGGCTCTGAATCCAGTGGCAATTATGTTAATAGTTATACAAGCCAGATGATGGTATCCAATGGTGTATTTAGTGAGTACCGTGCGGTATATCTGGATGGTAATAAGTTGGTGGAAGGTCAGGATTACAGTGCTGCTTCCGGAAGTACGAGAATTGCATTGCTGACCAGTACCTTGAGAAATGTAGATACAACCAAGAAGGAGCACACTCTTGCAATCGAGTTCCGTACAGCGGAAGGTGACTTAAAGAGAGCTGCGCAGAACTATGCAGTGGTTACGGATGGAAGTAGTAGTGGGGACAATAATAGCTCAGAAAACGATACTGATTCCGAAAGTTCTGATTCTACCGGTGCAGTGGTAACTGTCGGAACAGTTCAGACGATCACGTATACGATTCAGCCGGGTGATACGTTAAGCAAGATTGCAAAGAAATATCTTGGAAATGCTTCTCTGTGGAGAAAGATTTACGAGGATAATAAGGCTACCATCAAGAATCCTAACTTAATTCGTGTGGGGCAGAAACTGATAATTAACCTTTCCGGTAACGCTGTGGGAGGAGCAAAGACGACAGCTGTTTCTTCTAACGCAAATACTTATGTGGTCCAGCCCGGAGATAATCTGTGGAAAATCGCAAAGAAAGTATACGGACAGGGATTTGCATGGAGAAGGATATTTGAGGCAAACAGAAATGTTATTTCCAATCCCGGAACTATTCATGTAGGTCAGCAGCTTTTGACTCCGTAATAAAAAGTATTGCAAAAAGAATAAATAATTCCAAAAGAAGCCGGAACGTAAAGCTCCGGCTTCTTCTGTGAAATTATATTATACGTTTTTCTGCAAGGCGTTCAGGCGCCTCTTCAAAGATGCAATTTCGGCATCCTTTGCAGCATTATCAGCCATCAATTTATCATTATCAGCCGTCAGCCTATCATTATCAGCCGTCAATTTATCATTATCCGATGTCAGTGTATCAATTCTTTTCAGAAGATACTGTTCCTGGAGTTCGGCATCCTTTCTGGCCTGGCAGCGCTGCCGCACCATATCGTCAGAATTAAGATTATATAATGTTTTTGCCGCTTCCATAAGGTATTCGTTATTTTTAGCGATCATAAGAATTTCCTCCCATGAAATAGACCGGAACAAAGCAGCCCATTTATCAATGCCGTATGCTTTGTCGGATTCGGTTGCCAATTCTACATGCCTTAAGTCTACCACAGAAAGTGTAAGTTTGTCACTATATTCAAAAGCATCCCGGATTGTTAATGATTGATAAATAGCATAAAAACAGCAGATGCGCAAGCCCTGTTTTCATGTTATAATAAGCTATGCGCCTATAATACGGGCGCATGGCTTTTATATAGTGACGAAAGCAGGAGAATCTATGGAAAAATGGTACGTAGCTGCGAAAAAAGCAGATTTTGATAAATGGGCGAGGGATTTTCATATCAGTCCGGTGACGGCGAGGATCTTACGAAACCGTGATCTGACGGAGGAGGACCAGATACAGAAATTTCTCTATGGAAAACTGGAGGATTGTTATTCTCCATGGCTGTTAAAGGATATGGACAAAGCAGTGGATGAAATCCTGAGAGCGGTAAGAGAAGGGCTGCATATTCGTGTCATCGGTGATTATGATGTGGACGGAATCTGTTCATCATATATTTTAACCAAAGGATTTCAGATGCTGGGTGCGCAGGTGGACACGGCAATTCCTCACAGGATCCATGATGGTTACGGATTAAATGAGCACTTGATCGAAGAGGCAAAACGGGAAGGGGTCGGCATGATCGTAACCTGCGATAACGGAATTGCGGCAGCTCCCCAGATTGCATTGGCGAATTCTCTCGGTATGCGTGTGGTTGTAACGGATCATCATGAAGTTCCTTATATAATAGAAGAAAACGGAGAACGGAAGGAGCAGCTTCCGCCCGCCCTGGCGGTCGTGGATCCAAAGAGAGCAGATTGCACATATCCTTTTTCGGGAATCTGCGGAGGGGTGGTAGCGTTCAAACTGATACAGGCAATTGCAGAGAAAACAGGAAATCCCGGATTAAAAAACATCCGGGATGAATTGCTGGAATTTGCGGCGCTGTCTACTGTGTGCGACGTCATGGAACTAAAGGACGAGAACCGTATTCTGGTAAAGGAAGGCCTGAAACGCATTCAAAATGGCTATAATGAAGGCCTGAAGGCATTGATGGAGGTAAATGAAATTGCTCCGGACAGACTGAGTGCTTATCATCTGGGATTTGTACTGGGCCCCTGCCTGAATGCCACAGGCAGACTGGATACAGCCAAACGGGCGCTGGAACTGTTGCAGAGCTTTACCAGAGCGGATGCCATGACAGCAGCCAGAGAATTGAAAGACTTAAATGAAAGCCGCAAGAACCTGACGGTGCAGGGGATCCAAAGAGCGGATGAGTATATTTTGGAACATCATATGACAGAAGATAAGGTCATGGTGATCTATCTTCCGGAGGTTCATGAGAGCATTGCCGGAATCATTGCCGGAAAAGTCCGGGAAAAGTATCATCATCCTGTTTTTATCCTTACCAAAGGAGAAGACGGGGTCAAAGGTTCCGGTCGATCTATCGAGACTTATCATATGTATGATGCCATGACACAGGTGAAACAGTTTTTTACCAAATACGGTGGACATAAACTGGCAGCAGGTCTGTCTATGCGGGAGAAGGATATTGAACCTCTGCGGATTGCTCTCAATAAAAACTGTACGCTGACAGAAGATGATTTTATTCCCAGAGTACATATTGACGTGGCAATGCCCATGGGGTATGCGGACGATGCTCTGGCGGGAGAACTGGCATTGTTAGAACCTTTCGGTACAGGGAATCCAAGACCGCTCTTTGCGCAGAAAAATCTGGTCTTTCAGGCGGGATTCAAAATGGGTGCTAACAAGACCTGTGCCAGGTTCCGTGTGAAGACACCGGAAGGGGCGACACAGACGCTGGTGTTTTTCGGAGATTTGGAACAACTGGGAGCTTTTCTGAATGAAAAATACGGTATCGGAAGTGAAGAGGCACTTTATGCCGGAAGAGGAAATTTCCTGTTATCCGTGGTGTATCAGGTTAGTCAGAACACTTATAAAGGCAGAACAGAAGTGCAATTCGTAATGCAGAAC
>CAKRRU010000054.1 GCA_934394515.1 uncultured Acetatifactor sp. | reverse complement strand
CCTTCATGGCTTCCTCGTAGGTCTTGCCCTGCCCGATCAGGATACCGGCACGGCGGTTACGGGAATGCATGCTGGCGCAGGTCACGATCAGATCTCCGATACCGGTCAGACCGCAGAAGGTCTCAAAATTACCACCCATGACAGTACCAAGTCTTGCGATTTCGGTAATGCCTCTGGTGATCAGCGCAGCCTTCGTATTATCTCCGTAGCCCAGTCCGTCTGCGATACCGGCAGCCAGTGCCACTACATTTTTCAGTGCACCGCCCAGCTCAATTCCCAGTACATCGGGGCTGGTATAGACACGGAACACTTCGTTCATGAACAGATTCTGCACATATTCCGCACAGCTTTTGCTCTTAGAACCCGCTACGATCGTTGTAGGAATCCCGCGGCTGACTTCCTCCGCGTGGGTAGGTCCGGACAGCACCGCTACCTGTGCCTGCGGAATCTCATCTTCGATGATCTGCGCCTGTGTCATCAGGGTATGCTCTTCTATGCCCTTGGATACACTGACAATTTTCTGTCCCTGCGCTACCAGGCTGCTGATCCTGTGCGCCGTGCTTCTGGTATAGGAACTTGCCACCGCCATGACCAACAGGTCTTTACCTTCGACGGCCTGTCTGTCATCTGTCGTGAAGATCATATCTTCGGGAAGTTTTACTCCCGGCAGCATCTTATGTTCATGATTCTCCTGAAGCATCTGAATCTCCGCAGGAACCGCAGACCATACAGTCACTTCATGTCCATTCTTATGTAATACCACTGACAGGCCGATGCCCCAGCTTCCGCCGCCCAAGATACATACCTTTGCCATAGCTTATTTATCCTCCCCGGGATTCACATTCTGTGCTTCTGCATTATTTGCTTCCACACTGTTTTTCTTAAACAGATATGTCTTTCTCTCATTACCGTGAATCAGACGCACAATATTCTGTCTGTGCTTCCAATATGCCATAATCGTCAGAAATGCAGTAATGGCATACATTTCATACAACTGCGACTGCGGCATTGCGCCAAACAGTCCCGTCTGTCCGCAGACTACCATCTGGATCATAAATCCGGCATAGACTAACAGCGAACCTAAAGACACATAATGTGTCGTCAGGAAAGTGCCGAAGAACAATACCACACCCATTACAATAAAATACGGATGGAAGGACAGGATCAGTCCTGCCGTGGCAGCAATGCCTTTTCCTCCCTTAAATCCCATATAAAACGGGAAGTTGTGTCCGATGACGGCACCTGCGCCGGTATAGAGACATAACAGGTAAATATTTTCCGGATGTCCGGTACTGAATAAAGCTCTGGTGATACATACGGCAATGATACACTTTAAGCAGTCTCCTGCCAGCACGATCAGCCCTGCCTTTGTTCCCAGTACTCTCAACGCATTCGTCGTTCCGGCATTGCCGCTTCCGTACTTACGAATATCAATTCCTTTTGCTTTCCCATAAAAATATGCCGTCTGAAACAGTCCGAACACATAACCGATGAGTAAACAGATAACACGTTCCATTATTGATCTTTTTCCTTTCGTTCTCTGATGATGAACCGGAGGGGAGTTCCCTTGAAGCCAAAGGTCTCTCTGATCTGATTCTCAATATATCTGGTATAGGAGAAATGCATCAGCTCCTTATCATTTACAAAGATCACGAAGGTAGGAGGTTTTACCGCTACCTGGGTAATATAGTACAGGCGAAGTCTCTTACCCTTATCGGAAGGCGGCTGCTGCATAGCCACTGCCTCTGCCATGATCTCGTTCAGTACACCGGTTGCCACGCGCAGTGCGTGGTTCTCACTTACCATATCAATGGTCTCAAACAGCTTGGGAAGTCTCTGTCCTGTCTTTGCGGAGACAAACAAAAGCTCTGCATAAGGCATGAAGGATAAAGTATTACGTACTTTCTCAGTGAACTTGTAAATCGTCTTGTCATCTTTTTCAATGGCATCCCATTTGTTCACTACAATGATGGTCGCTTTGCCTCTCTCATGGGCGATACCGGCGATCTTCGCATCCTGCTCCGTAACGCCTTCTTCCGCGTCGATCATGAGTACTACGACCTCTGCACGCTCTACCGCACTGACGGTGCGGACGATCATGTAACGTTCCAGTTCTTCTTTGATCTTATTCTTACGGCGAAGTCCCGCGGTATCAATGAAGACGTATTCCTTGCCATTATAGGTGATCTCGGTATCCACCGCATCTCTGGTCGTACCGGCGATATCAGAGACGATCAGACGATTCTCTCCAAGCAGCTTGTTGATCAGGGAAGACTTGCCGACATTCGGCTTTCCGACGATTGCCACACGCGTGCGGTCATCCTCTTCTTCCTCTGCCTGCTCCTTATCAAAATATTCCGTTACAGCCTCCAGCATGTCACCAATTCCCAGACGGTTCACTGCGGAGATCGGATGGGGATCACCGATGCCCAGATTATAAAATTCATAGACATCCGCCATATACTTCTGGAAACTGTCCACTTTATTAACCACCAATACGACAGGCTTATGGGATCTGCGCAGCATGTCCGCTACTTTGGAATCGGCGTCCACCAGTCCCTGTTTTACATCTACCAGGAAAATGATCACATCCGCTGTCTCCATGGCGATCTCTGCCTGTTCCCTCATCTGGGAAAGAATCACGTCCTTGCTGTCCGGCTCAATACCGCCTGTGTCGATCAGGGTAAATGTCATATCCAGCCAGTGGATATCCGCATAGATACGGTCTCTGGTAATACCGGGCGTATCTTTAACAATGGATATATTTTCGCCAGCCAGTGCATTGAACAGTGTAGACTTGCCGACGTTCGGACGTCCCACTACCGCAACAATAGGCTTGGTTTTTCTCTTTGCCATAATTCCCTCCGTTTCTCAATTACGATCTCACTTATTTTCGTTTATCTGATGTTACCATTTGAAATCCTGATTTTATTCAGATGCCTCTTCTCCGAGCAGGGCATCCACAAGATCATATCCGCTTGATTTTACAATATTCACGGGCACTTGTAAAGCCCTCTCCACATCGGCCATGGTATAATCATCCAAGAACAGATCCGCTCCGCTCCTGAGTACATTCCGGGGAAGATACAACGCTTCTCCGAGATTTTTGCCCTGTAACTGTCTGACGATATCCTGTCCGGTCAAAAGTCCCGAAACTGTGATCATTTCACCGAAAAAATCATTGATGATCTCGTACACATGAACCTGCAGGCCGTGGTATTCCGCCATCAGTTCTTCCGCCATCTTCTTTAAATAAGGAAACGCCAGTCGTCCCGTAGCCAGAGAGATCTCTCTTTTTCCTTTCCAGGACAGATTTTTCCCCTCTTCTTTCTCCATGACGCGTCTCTTAAGTCCGTCATGGAATTCATCCAGCAGAAGTCGGATCATTCCGACACCGTTCTCTAACTGCAGATAGCCGTCATACCGTTCCTCTTCCGGCACCTCTCTGCCTGCAAGAATATACCACTCGTCGCTTGCCTGGATAAAGTGTGTCCCGTGCTTTTCCATGCAGATCTTCTGATATTTTTCGATCAGATCAATAACCTCACCGGCGTCCTTGGGAGTAAAAGGTTCCAGCGGATACAATCCTTCGCGGTATTTCGATAAGCCGACCGGCACTACCGATACGCTCTCTACATTGGGGATGTATTCCATTAATTTCTGTATGCTGAATTCCAGTTCTTTACCGTCATTTACCCCTTTACAGAGCACGATCTGTCCATTCATCCGGATTCCGGCAGCATTCAGCGTATCCACCTTTTTCAGGGCATCTCCCGCGAAACGGTTGTTCAGCATTTTACAGCGCAGTTCCGGATTCATAGTCTGGAAAGAGATATTGATGGGGGATAAATGATATCTGCAGATGCGGTCGATATCGTGATCCGACATATTGGTCAGTGTCACATAATTTCCCTGCAAAAAGGAAAGCCTCGAATCGTCATCCTTGAAATACAGAGTATCACGCATGCCTTTCGGCATCTGATCAATAAAGCAGAAAATACATTTATTATGACAATGACGGTATTCATCCATCAAACCGTTTTCAAATTCGATCCCCAGATCCTCATCGAAGCCTTTATCGATCTCCAGAAGCCACTGCTCTCCGTCCGGCTTCTCCACCAGCATTTCAATATAGGTATCCTGGACCAGAAACTGATAATCAAAAATATCCTCGATCTCTGTGTTATCTATCGCCAGTATTTTATCTCCGGGAACGATTTCCAGTTCTTCCGCAATGCTGCCCGGTTTTACTGTTTTTACAACATGTTCTTTTTTCTTCATTTTAATTCACCTGACCAACTTTCTCTTATCCATTGTACAAGAAATTCCTTGACGTGTCACTAGCATAATGATATAAATTAATTGTCGCTTTGACAAATTTCTACAAGATTACAATAATTACTATCTCGTCCAGGAGGGACATCATGCCTAATTTACACGAACTGGAAAATGCCATGCCTGTGGCGCCTTTGAAGATCATCGCTCTGCCTTCCGCAGAAAAAATGGGCCGCCGCATCAATGATTACATGGTCGAATTCCGTAAGAGTATCCACAATGACAAAGTTAAAAACGATCCTGCATTTCACGGCTATATCGAGAGCAATTATCTCGTAGATGTGGACGTACCCCGTTTCGGAAGCGGCGAAGCCAAGGCTCAGATCAGTGAGACCATCCGTGGCAGGGACTTGTTTATCCTCACGGATGTATGCAATCATAGTATTACTTACAATATGAACGGCTATACCAACCATATGTCTCCCGATGACCATTATCAGGATCTGAAGCGTGTCATTGCAGCATGTAACGGCAAGGCAAGACGGATCAACGTTATCATGCCTTTCCTCTATGAAGGCAGACAGCACCGCCGCAGCGGCAGAGAATCCCTGGACTGTGCTTATGCACTGGAAGAGTTAAGAGACATGGGAATCGATAATTTCATCACATTTGATGCCCATGACCCCAGAGTACAGAACTCCACTCCCCTGAACGGTTTTGATAACTTTACCACTCCTTATCAGTTCATCAAATCCCTGTTAAATTCCGAGGACGATATGGTCGTGGATAAGGATCATCTGTTAGTCATCAGCCCCGATGAGGGTGCTCTGGACCGCGCTATCTATTTTGCCAGTGTCCTTGGTGTAGATACCGGTATGTTCTATAAGAGACGTGACTACTCTACTATCGTCAACGGCAAGAATCCCATTGTTGCCCATGAATTCTTAGGAGATAATATCGACGGCAAGGATATTATCATCATTGATGATATGATCTCTTCCGGCGGAAGTATGCTGGATACCGCGAGACAGTTAAAAGCAATGAACGCCAGACGCGTTTATATCTGCTGCACCTTCGGTCTGTTTACCGATGGTCTGAAGAATTTCGATGCAGCTTATGAGCATGGTGATTTCGATAAAGTAATTACTACAAATCTTACCTACCTGCCGCCCGAGATCTATACCAGACCTTACTTTGTAGAAGCGGATATGAGTAAATTCATCGCTTCCCTGATCGACTTTATGAACCATGATGCCTCTCTTTCCAACGTCATGGCCACCACCGAAAAGATCCACGGCATCGTGGAAGCATACAACAACCGCAGAGAAATGAACGAATTTCTTTTTTAAGAATCGTATAAAAACGCAGAAGCCTTATTATGGTTTCTGCGTTTTCTGTCCTCTACCGTACCTCTTCCGTTGCTGTTTCAACTGTTTCCGCCGCTGCCGTCTCCACTGTATCCGGCGCCTTGTACTCCGGAAAATCCAGTATAATCTTAAAAAGATCTCCGTCCAGCTGAATATGAAATTCTCCATGCTGTGCTTTTGTAAGGTTTTTGGCAATATAAAGTCCCAGTCCGCTTCCTTCTGTCGTTCTGGAAGCATCTCCCCTGATAAATCTTTCCGAAAGTTCTTCTCCCTTCAGATTCATAGGTCTGTCCGAAATGTTTTTCAAAGAAGCGATTACCCTGCCGTTTTCTACCTGCATCTCCAGATAGACTCTGGTTCCTTCCAATGCGTATTTGCAGATATTCTGGAAGAGATTTTCAATGATTCTCCACATTCTGCGGCTATCCGCATAAATCATGCCGGTCACATCGCTGCCATCAAAGATGATCTGTAGCTTTTTCTCTTCCATTCTGTCAGAGAACTCTCCGATTGCCTGGTTTAAAAGTTCTGTAAAATTGATCATTTCCAGATTCAGGACAATATTTCCGGAAGAGATCTTGGATGCCTCCACAAGATCATCCGTAAGCTGCTTCAGTCTCTGTGACTTGCTGTCCAATACCGCAATATAGCTCTGTGCGGGCTCTTCTGTGATTTTAAGCCGTTTCAGCAGATCCACATAATTAATAATGGAAGTCAACGGTGTCTTAATATCATGAGAGACATTCGTGATCAGATCCGATTTCATCTGCTCATCCTTCATACTGGTATTTACCGCCTTACGGATTCCCTCTCCGATATTATTTACCGCATCCGCCATTTCCCGATTGTCTCCGTGAAGGGATTCCACATCCAGTTTGTAATCCACTTCACCATCACGGATTCTGCGGATTCCTTCCACAATATCAATTTGTTCTGCCTTCTGTTTAAAACGCAGCACTCCGACTATCCCATCCAGTACCACCGCAGCGACTGCCGGCAGTAACCACCATACACCGCTTTGCCTCAGAAGATATGTTCCCAGGATTCCCGCAAGGTTTGCCAGAAGGAACAGATTGTACGGGATCAGCGAGCTGATCGCAGAATTCCGATGTGACACCACAAAATGTACAGCTTTTCCAAAGCTGCTCACGATCCAATGCAGGAAGCTGTCTCTCCACATATTATGAGATTTCACTCTGCGGATCAGACTATACCAGAACACATTAAATACCGTGCTGACACCGAATCCATAACCGGCATATACCGCATACGCCGCCAGTCTTGTCACTTCTCTTCCCTGTATTTCAGAATGGCTTAAATATACTCTGTTGGCCGTATTCATAAGGTAATCATATCCCAGTCTGCCACCATACACGCATATTACAAAAGCCAGAATCATAAACTCTGTCCAGATATGGTCGATACCGTTCAGATAAAGCACCGGTTCTTCTTCCTCGTCAAAAGCGACTCCGGCTGTCACCGTCAGATAAATTCCGATAAGCAGCCACAGAACCACTAACAGGATTCCTGCGCCGATCAGATACCAGATATTCGGAACGATCCTCTGAAATACTACATTGGCATTGTAAAAAGCATCGCCTTCTATCGGATAATTGGTATCAACAGCGATCCATATATGCGTCATATCCGGATGCACATAGTCATAATCCTTAAGATATTGATATATCTGATTTTCTGTCATTCCGGTATTACTGGTAAATTCCAGGCTGTCCGGATAATAGATTAAATATCTTCTGTATTCTGAGAAATAATCTGTGATCTCATTATCAGAGCGGTCCGTGACCCCAGATACATTGGTATATGTTCTGGTAATGCCGTCCCCTGTCATCATCCGGACAGCATATTTCAGATTGCCTGCATCTTCTTTGTACAGATCATTACAATTCTGGTACTGTTCATAATTTGCCGCCAGCGTACTCACAGTAAGTGCCAGATTGTTCTGCAGAGCCGTATATTCCACCCAGTTGTCCGCACAGGCTGTCAGCTGCTTTTCTCCGTCTACCGTGGCATATCTACAGTTCATCATAGGAAAATACACGGTAAGCGTACCGTCATCCTCTCTTGATACCCTGATATCCTGTATGCTTTCCTTGACAATATAAGTAAATGCCAGATCCTCCAGCCGCTCCGTTCTCTGATTCTCGGGAATTGCTTCTATTGCCAGGGTTACCGCTTCCTTCTGTTCCTCTGTCTGTTCCCCGTCTGCTGCAAACACAAGCTGTCCGTCTGTGTCTATACGGAAATTGGAAACAATATCCACCGGTCCGAAATAATTTACAAAATCCGACATGCTCATAATACGGTCTGTATATTCCACACCGTATTTTCCCCACTTGATCAGATCTTCCAATTCATACACAGCTGTCACCGGACAATCCGCTCCGCCCTTTTTACCGGAGGCGAATTCTGTAATATCGATATGCTTATGAGGATCGAAGGCATCATTGGTCTCTATCTGCCCTTTGATCACCATCAACTGTACGATATCCGATACTGCACCCTGAAACAGGTCATGAAAGATAACAGAATCTTCAAATTCCGTCTCCGTATCAAGCGGTGACAATTCATATACTTTTGCACCGTCTGCGGTATCAACCGCAAGATAAGAATTAAACAGTACGGCTGCAATGGCAAGCAGCAGCAATAACGCTGCAGTCTGCTGCACCAGTCCCAGTACCAGCCGCTTCAATGTAGGTTTTCTCATGCCTGCTCCTTATCGATCTTGTAACCCACTCCCCACACTACCTTTAAATATCTGGGTTCCTTGGGGTTGATCTCTATCTTTTCGCGGATATGTCGAATGTGTACGGCTACAGTGTTATCTGCCCCTATTGCATCCTCATTCCAGATACTTTCGTAGATCTGGTTGATCGAGAACACACGTCCCTGATTCTTCATGAGAAGCAGTAAAATATTATATTCGATCGGGGTCATCTTTACCGGTTCATCATCCACAGTCACCTGTTTGGTATCATCATTCAATATCAGACCGCCCACCTGATAAATGGATTTATTTTCGCCCGTAAGGCTTCCCAGGGATGTGTAACGGCGCAGATTTGATTTCACTCTGGCGACCAGTTCCAGGGGATTGAACGGTTTACAGATATAATCATCCGCACCGATATTCAGCCCCAGGATCTTATCTGTGTCCTCTGACTTCGCCGATAAAATGATTATGGGAATACTGCTGTACTCGCGGATCTTAAGCGTTGCACGGATTCCGTCCAGCTTCGGCATCATAATGTCCATGATCAGCAGATGAATGTCTTCCTTATCCAGGATCTGGATCGCCTGTTCCCCGTCATATGCTTTGAATATTTTATAGCCATCCTGACTCAGATAGATTTCAATTGCGTCTACAATTTCCTTATCATCATCACATACAAGAATATTTGCCATTATTTCCTCATTTCTGCGACTTTCTGTCACCGCCGGCTCAAACTGTTTTATTTAGTAAATCACTGTTTTGAAGGATTTTTCTCCTTCAACATTAAAAAGGCTGCCAGATTTCCTCTCTGTCCATGGCTTGCGCGATGGGAAAACAGATATTCCGGATTATGGCAGGTGCATACATCCGTCACAGCAATGTGCTCCGGCAATATACCCGCTTTCAACAGAATGCTCCTGTTTGCCTCCCATAGATTCAGTTGGTACTTTCCGGGCATTTTGCCCTTTTCCAGGACATTCTCCGGAAAATCCCCCCTAAACTGCTCTGCTACTTCCTCACTGATCTCATAACAATCCACACAGATGGACGGACCGATTGCCGCCACCAGTTCCTCCGGTCTGCTTTGAAAATGGTCCTGCATAAAATGTACCATATGCTCACCCATCCGGGACACCGTACCTCTCCAGCCGGAATGTGCCAGACCGATTGCCCTATGTACCGGATCCACAAAATACAATGGTACACAGTCCGCATAAAAGGTAGCTAATGCAATTCCCGGAATATTGGTTGCCAGACCGTCAATATCTTCATACGCGGAAGGCTTCGTGATCCCGTTTCCGAGGTCAGCTGCGGTAACAAGACGTATATTGGCCGTATGTGTCTGTCTCGAAGCTACCATATGGTCCGGTGCCACGCCAAGGACATCTCCGATCCGCCTGTAATTTTCCATAACAGCTTCCGGATCATCTCCTCTGGAAAAGCTCAGATTCATCGTAGCGCAAACACCCTTGCTGACGCCTCCGGTTCTGGTAGTAAACAAATGTTTCACAACACCGGTTTCTTCCAGCTTTGGAAAAACCAGATACTCCAGTTCTCCCGTCTGCCTCTGCTGTACGCTTTCTTTCTCCCCATTGTCATTTCTAATCAATTGATACACTGCCCGTTATCTCCTTCCACGATAATGATGCGGGAATGCATTGGAGATCCAGGTTATCTCTTCTTCCTGAATCGCTATCACATCATAGCGCACCCATGTATTGTCATCATATTGATGCAGATACCGGTAATAATCCGCCACACTGCAGATCATCTTCTGCTTTGCCGGCGTCACTGCCTCCACGGCGCTGCCCTTTTCTGTTCCGGAACGATATTTCACTTCGACAAACACTAGATATTTTCCGTCTTTGCCAATAATGTCGATTTCTCCGTTTCTTCCCCTGCGGAAGTTTCTCTCTAATATTTTCATTCCCTGTTTTTCCAGATATTCCGCTGCTATCTGTTCATAGGTACTTCCCGTCTGTCTGGTATTCACCCTTTACGTTTTCCCCCGTCTGCCACACTTTCTTTCACCATACGATGATCTACGGCATCCACAAATACCAGGATCTCCGCTACCACCTCATACAGCTCCGGTGGGATCATTTCCCCGATATCCAGTCTGGAAAGTGTATCCGCCAGTTTATCATCACGATGGATTGGCACACTGCTCTCCTGTGCTTTTTCTATGATCTTTTCCGCCAGGATCCCTTTACCGCTGGCTACGACTCTGGGCGCTTCGTCCGACGGATCGTACTCAAGGGCAATTGCCTGTTTTATCTTCTTTTTCTCATCGTCCATACTGTTCCCTCATGTCCGCTTTCTCCGGGCTTTGATTTCCCCGGGCTCCTCTCATGGGAAGCATTATGTTCTCACATCGAAAGCGTACTGTGCTACCGGTACACTGCCTTCCGTTTTCAGAAGAGGCGCCATTGCCTGCGCTGTCTGCTGCCTTCCGGTTCGCAGACCGGTCTCACATTTACAATCATAGCCCCGTTTTTTCAGCCGGTCTGTCAGTGCATCCATATTCTGCTCCAGATAATCCAGTATTTCATCATTCTGCACATAAAATTTTGTACTTACTTTAGTATCCTGAAGTGACACATACACATCCAGCGGCCCCAGATGTTCCATATCCAGATGCAATAGGGCACTGACCTTTCCGTCTTTTCCGGCCAGATTTCTCTTATTCGTATATACAAACAGTTCTCCTGTTTTGTGCTCCCCCTGCTTCAAATGCAGTGGCAACTGGATATAAGCATAGGTCTGATTGATCTGTTGCAGGAAATCAACATTCCGGCTCAAATTTACAGTCGTCTGATAGGCATCCCAGCTGCTCTGTCCATTTTCTTCCAGAGCCGCCGCCAGACCCTTTAACTGTCTGCCCAGCTTCTGATACAGCTGTTCCACCTTCTCCGGAGCATCCACATCTTCCGGCCGGATACTCCATTGATCCAGCAACAATTTTCCGGGAAGTTCCGCTATTTTAGGATTTTTTAATATTGCATGCAGTTGCGGAATATCTTTATTGTCCAGCGCCTGCTTTAACAATCTCTGCAGCGTCTGCAGTTGTGTGGTTTCCGTCGGCTCTAATGTTCCGTTTTTCTCTTCCGGCAATGTTTCTATTATATCCGTTATATCCGGTTGAAGTGATGTCTGTACGGTACCTTGCTCCGGTTGTTGCGGTGCCTGTGCGGTATCTTTCTCCGGCTGCTGTACCTGTGGTATCTCCCGTCCTGCCTGTTCCGGTACCGGCTGTAGTTTTGGCATTTCTACGGATATCTGCTCTGTTTCCGATGAAACCAGATCCAGGATCTCGCTATAGAGCTTTGCTGCCTGCTCCACGTCACCGGTCTCGGTCATCTCCCGCAAAGCTTTATTGATCGAAGCAACCGCATCTTCCATGCCGGCCGTCAGCTGATGCGTCAGGTTCCGGTAAGAAGCCGCCTGTGTAATATTCTCCTCCGTCACCGGCAGTCCCAGCCGGTGAAGACTTACCAGATCCACTATTTCGGCCTGTGAAAAAGCATTGCTTTCATGCCATATCTGCTGTAAGGCCCCTTTATCAATGGGAAGACCGGCATCCATCAGCTGCTTTGTCATAGTTATGGTTTTTTCATTTGCGGGAAGGGATGCCATGTCCAGAGCCTTCAGTACGGTTCCTTCCGTTGCCATGTTGGTAAAAAGCGGACTTAAGTTCAATACCTGGCCATTTGTTTTTACCTGAAAGGTAATATTCTGTCCCAGTTCCAGACGAATATCGGCATCCACTTTCGCATCAATGAGAATATCCTGCAGCAAGCGGATCTGTGCATTGCTTCCTTCTCTGGATACTACCTCTCCCTGCAGTGTCTGCCCGGGAGTAAGTGTACGAATCTGTCTGCTCACCTGCTCCGCAGTTCTGTTATTTGCTGCCTGTGTCTGTGTTTTTCCGCTATCTGCTATTTTTTCCTGTGAAAACCATTCTGTCAGTCGCATTCTGTCTGCCTCTCCCGGCATTTTTCAATTTATAGTTGCACAAAATTTTTAATAAAACTGCGTCTGTGTATGGGAGTGGAGCCGTATTTCTTCAATGCCGCAATGTGTGCTGCACTGCCATATCCTTTATTGGAAGCGAAGTCATACTCCGGGAACACATCCGCATACTGTTCCATCAGCCGGTCTCTGGTTACCTTCGCTACAATACTTGCCGCACCGATAGAGATACTCTTTGCATCTCCCTTAATAATGGGGACCTGTCTGATATCTACCTGCGGAATAGTCACAGCATCATTCAGCAGCAGATCCGGTGCCGGCGAAAGCTGTCCGATTGCTTCGCGCATTGCCTCATAGGTTGCCTGCAGAATATTAATTTCATCGATCCGTTCCGGTGAAGCATATCCCACAGCCCATGCCACCGCTTCTTTCGTGATCACTTCATACAGTTCTTCTCTCTTTTTTTCGGACAATTGTTTCGAATCATTAATGTATAAAATATTACAATCCTTCGGTAAAATCACCGCTCCGGCTACGACCGGACCGGCAAGCGGTCCTCTTCCGACCTCATCGATCCCACAGATATAATTATATTGTCCGTATTCTTTTTCGTATTTTTTCAGATTTTCGATCCGCCTGTATTCCTTTTCCAGTGCTTCCAGCTTTTTACGGGCAGATGCTACCAGCTTTTGCACGCTGCTTCTTGGATCCGCTTCATATTCGGTTATAAATTCAGGCAGCCTGTCTATTGAAGCTGCCTGTAATATTTCTTTGATTTTTGCTGCATTTTCCATTTGTCTATCCCCATTGCTCTTTACGGTTATTGATGTTTTAATACTCCAAAGTCGGAAAGCGGCCAGATTCTCAGCCATGCCTTTCCTATGATATCTTCCCTCTTGATATTTCCCACTACATCCGTCCGACTGTCACTGGAATTGTTCCTGTTATCTCCCATTACAAAATATTCGTCTTCCCCTAATTCAATGGGCTGCTCCGCTCTGCCAATGTTCTCCGGCTGAATGACTTCTCTTCCGTAGGATTCCGTAAACTTCTCACCGTTAATATAGATACTGCCATCTTCTTTGATCTGTATCGTTTCCCCCGGTAGTCCGATAATTCGCTTAATGTAATAAGTATTGTCCTGATATTGAAACGGGAATACAATGATGTCAAATCTCTCAGGATCATGAAAACGGTAACTCAGCTTATCTACAATAAGATTATCTCCATTATGCAGGGTATTTTCCATAGAAGCACCTTCTACTTCCGTACGCTGTCCCACAAAGGTGATTACAAACCAGACCGCACCCAATACGCAAAGCAGGTAGATGGCTGTGCTAAGCAATTCTCTCATCACTCTGTTCATAACTTATATCCTCTCCAGTGTCATTCGTCCCAGTTTGCCGCTCCGGAAGTCGTCGATCAGAATCCCTGCGGCTTTTACGAGGTCCTTCTGTTCGCCCTTTGTGTAACATTTACGGCTCTCCGCCACGGCTTCCAGTATTTCTACAGGCTCTCCGGCGGGATCTGCCCCGTATCTCTCCCGTAAAGCCCCGGGATATAACTCTTTTAACGTTTTTATGAGGTCGCATGCCAGTTCATCCGGTATCAGTATTTCATCATTCATGGATCCGATAAATGCCAGACGCATGCCTACCTGCTGGTCTTCAAATTTAGGCCACAGGATACCCGGTGTATCCAGCAGTTCTAATCCTTTGTTCAGCCGGATCCACTGTTTTCCCTTGGTGACACCCGGTTTATTCCCTGTTTTTGCACATGCCTTACCTGCAAAAGAATTGATAAATGTCGATTTTCCCACATTCGGAATACCAACCACCATAGCTCTCACCGGTCGGTTTACAATTCCTCTCTTCCGGTCACGTTCTATTTTTTCTTTACATACCTCTTGTACCAGACCCTGAATGGACTTAATTCCCATTCCCGTCCTGGCATTGATCTCCAATACGCCCATACCTTTTTCGGAAAAATATTCTACCCACTTTTTATTCCACACGGAATCTGCCAGGTCTGATTTATTCAGCAGAATAATACGCGCTTTTCCCTTTCCCAACTCATCAATATCCGGATTCCTGCTGCTGATGGGGATTCTTGCATCTACCAGTTCGATGACGAGATCTATAAGTTTTATATTTTCCTGCATCATACGCCTTGCTTTGGTCATATGACCGGGATACCACTGATAATTCATACGTATTCTCTCTCCAATGTCTCTCTTATTTTATAAATCCGATACCGTCACTGCCGGATTTCAGATGAAACCAGGCCTTTCCGATCATGTCCGATTCCTCCACCGGTCCGATATTGGCAGATCTGCTGTCCTCACTGTTGTTGGGATTATCTCCGATGCAGAAATATTCCTTGTTGCCAAGCACCAATTCATTTTCCGCGATACCCGCATCCAGAATTTTCTCCGTTACCCACTTGCTCTCCTGTCCGTTTACGTACAACGTTCCGTCCGCGATTCTCACCTTATCTCCCGGCACTGCCACAACACGTTTGACATAATAATGAGAATTCTCATTGCCGTTGGGCAGAAACGCTACAACATCCCCGGCTTTGGGAGAAGATAAGATATACAGAAAACGGTCAATAAATATCTGCTGTCCGTTCTCCAGGGTCGGCTCCATGGACATGCCCACGACGCTGGTGGACTTTCCCAGAAAAACGACTGCTACCGCAGCCAGGAACACTGACAGTGCAATTCCGAAAATCCAGTTGAAAATTTCTTTGAGCAGTTCATGACTGATCTTTTTCTTTTTTTTATAAAAATTTAGTCCCTTATTTCTCAATGTTCTGTCCTATCTCACATAGTATTCTACAAGTCACAGTGTACCATATCCGTATTCCTTTTTCAAATAAATATAAAAGGCAGCTGTCCGAAACAGCTGCCCTCTCCGGTCAATGTAATTATTTAACTAATTCCTTAACCTTTGCCTTCTTACCAACACGATCTCTTAAGTAATTCAGCTTAGCACGTCTTACTTTACCTTTTCTTACAACTTCGATCTTCTCTACGTTGGGAGAATGTAAAGGCCAAGTCTTCTCTACGCCGATACCGTTGGAAGTCTTTCTAACAGTGAAAGTCTCTCTGTTGCTGCCGCCCTGTCTCTTCAGTACAACACCTTCGAATACCTGGATTCTCTCACGGTTACCCTCTTTGATCTTGCCGTATACCTTAACGGTATCGCCGACTTCAAACTGATCAACGGTTGCTTTTAACTGTTCTGCTTCGATCTCTTTGATAATGTTACTCATAATGAGCCTCCTTCATAAAATGGATGTTCTTAATACCCTTATCGGTAACAGAGGACCATCTCGTTTTCACAACATTCAAATTCTATCATAAGCCCGCATAAAAAGCAAGCTTTTTTTATCTGTACAGCCACCAGATCACCGGTTCCGACAGGTTCAGTCCCAATCTTTCCTGCAATTTCACAGAGGCATCATTTCCGGCAACAATATGTGCATAAGGAACAAAGCCCTGCTCTCTCTGCCTGTTGATCAGATATCCCTCCAGAGACGCTGCCAGTCCCTGCCTGCGATATGCATCCTCAACGAACAGCATACCCATGCTGCCGTCATCGTGACTGCCGATAAATCCACAGAGTTTTCCTTCTACGTAGATCCCGAACACGGCTCCTGCGCCGATCCGCTCTCTGACATATTCATCATCTCCGAGATGATAATGCTCCGCCACATAAGGGATCTCTGCCCCGGTCAGCTGTCTGATATCCTTGTGTCTTACCGGAAGCGGTTCTCCTCTGGTATAACAGGCCTGGGAACACTGCATACTACCGTGATATCCCATTGCTTCACTGACACGATCATTCCACCGATCCGTCACAGTCACGATACTATGCTCCGACACGTCTTTAGGGATCAGCGGCAGTATTTCCTCCAAATGCTCCTCATCCTCCGCATTCAGCATAGCATTGCCGATCTCCGGCAGATAGATCAACACATTTTTACCTTCCGCATAAAGCACTTCTCCGCAGCCTCTGGACAGTGTCTCCATCATATGAATAAAAATTCTCTTTTGAGAAGATAATTTTTTAATGACCCTCTGCTTTTCCTGATATTTTGCATAGAGATCCGGACGTCGTTCTTCGGTACGTCTCTCAGACTGTTCCAGACGCCAGATATTGATCTTTTTATGATTCCCTGACAAAAGCACTTCCGGTACTTTTTTGCCATGCCATTCCTCCGGGCGGGAATACTGGGGATATTCCAGCAGATCGTTATGAAAGCTCTCTGTCTCGGCGGATTCGTCGTTATTAAGCACTCCGGGTACCAGTCGCGCCACAGCGTCCACCACGACCATTGCTGCCAGTTCTCCGCCGGTGAGAACATAATCTCCGATGGAGATATAATCGGTTACCACTTCCTCCAATACTCGCTCATCAATTC
>CAKRRU010000053.1 GCA_934394515.1 uncultured Acetatifactor sp. | reverse complement strand
ATTTGGGATACTATATCCACTTCTTTAGGGAATTCACACTCGGAGACGTTACAGCTGCCGGAAGGCATTCTGTTCGTTCCGGGAGTTCGTCCGGTTAGCCAGTGATCATTGACTAACTTTCAATTTAGTGTATTTTTGCAAGTATCAAATAAGAGATTGACGTAACTCTATATCCATATTATGATGAGAACAGATAAGACATTTTCGTAAAACTCGGAGGTAAAAGTATGCGTGAATATGATGATGCAGTACTGGAATGCTTCCTGGACAAACAGCTCCAGCTCTTTCCGGAACCTGTAGCAGAGACACTGGATGAGGCAGAAGATTTTCTGGAGGAATGCATGGCCGTCGTGGTAGATTCCGTGGACGACGTCATTGAATATTTTGATGAAGCCGGCATGGACGTGGATGGTGCTGTAGACGATGAGATCCTGGAAGCGGATGAAGTCTTCGCCATCGGAGACGGCAGATATCTGATCGTAGAAGCGTGAACAGAATCATGGAATGAAATGGAGCCCTCCGACATATATATGTCAGAGGGCTCCGTTGTTTTGTGGCTCCTGCAAAATTTTCTTCCCCAATCGACGGGAATGCGTTATAATGAACTAATGGACTTTTACAGAAAGTACAGAAAGGTATGGTAGGAAAATGTTAGAAGGACAAAAAGTTCTTGTCATCGGTTCCGGCATCAGCGGCATCGGTGCAGTGAAATTATTGGAAAAATATAACGCAGACGTGGTTCTGTATGACAGCAGTGATAAATTGACAAAAGAAGATCTGGCGGCAAAACTGCCGGAAGGAAGTAAGGCAGCCTGCATCGCAGGCGTTCTCCCGGAAGACGTGGAACTGAGCATCCGGGCAGCAGTATTAAGCCCCGGAGTGCCTACGGATATTCCCCTGGTGAACCGTATGAGAGACAGAGGCGTACAGATCTTAGGCGAGATCGAACTGGGATTCCTCGCAGAACAGGGAAGAGTGATCGCCATCACCGGTACCAATGGTAAGACGACCACCACGACACTGACCGGAGAGATCATGAAAGCGCATTTCGGTGCGAACCGGACATTTGTGGTAGGTAATATCGGTAACCCGTATACCCTGGAAGCAGATAAGACTTCCAAAGACAGCGTCACCGTCGGAGAGATCAGTTCCTTCCAGCTGGAGACAATACATACGTTTCATCCGGTGGTATCCGCGATCCTGAATATCACACCG
Source organism: uncultured Acetatifactor sp. (assembly GCA_934394515.1). GTDB lineage: Bacteria > Bacillota > Clostridia > Lachnospirales > Lachnospiraceae > Acetatifactor. Next base: position 15,949 of record CAKRRU010000053.1, on the reverse strand, counting down.
GATCATCTGAACAGACATCATACCATGGAAGCTTACGTGGCTGCCAAGGAAGCAATCGCTTCCCATCAGACAAAGGCAGATATCTGTGTACTGAATTATGACAACGATTACACCAGAGATTTCGCAGTCAGATGCCCCGCGACTCCGGTACTGTTTTCCTCTCATCAGGAGTTGAAGGACGGTTACTTCCTGCGCGGAGACAAGATCATCAAGAGCGTAAACGGGGAAGAGACCGTTCTCATGGATATCCATAAGGATATGAATCTTGTAGGCTTATGCAATGTGGAAAATGTCATGGCAGCCATTGCCATTGCGGAAGGCATGCAGGTACCTATGGAGACGATCCTTAATGTGATCCGCGGATTCCATGCGGTAGAGCACAGAATCGAATTCGTAGCGACCAAGGGCGGTGTGGATTATTACAATGATTCTAAAGGAACCAATCCCGATGCGGCTATCCAGGGCATTAAGGCTATGAGCAAACCCACCGTACTGATCGGCGGCGGTTATGATAAACAGAGCGAGTATGATGAGTGGATCGACAGCTTTGACGGCAAGGTCAAATGTCTGGTGCTGATCGGCCAGACGAGAGAGAAGATCGCCGAGTGTGCCAGAAAACATGGCTTTGACAAGATCCGTTTCGCAGATACGTATGAAGAATGCCTGAAGCTATGTACCGAACTGGCAGAGCCGGGTGATGCGGTACTGTTGTCTCCGGCCTGCGCAAGCTGGGGAATGTTCCCGAACTATGAGGTCAGAGGACAGCTGTTCAAGGAATATGTGCACGGACTGGCGGATTAAACAACTATAATTTTGGAATAAGGAGTAAAAGCAGGCATGGCGGAAACGCGGAGAAGACGTAAAAAGAAACAACAATCCGAATACTTTTTTGACTACAGCCTGCTTTTTATCGTGCTGTTTTTGCTGGGATTCGGATTGATCATGATCTATTCGGCCAGCTCCTATGAAGCATATGATTCTTTTGGGGACGCTGCCTATTATATGAAGAAACAGCTGATCGCGAATATCATCGGTCTGGTGGGAATGATGATCATTGCCAATATTCCCTATAACTTCTGGGAAAGGTTCGCTGTATTGGGCTATGTGGTGTCGATGGTTCTGATCTTCCTGGTAAAAACACCGCTGGGTATCAGCTCCCATGGTGCAACGCGGTGGATCGGTATCCCGGGTACGGGATTCAATTTACAGCCTGCGGAGGTGGCGAAGCTGTGTATGATCCTGTTCCTGGCGAGCCTGGTGTGCAAGATGGGGAAAGGCGTCCGCACCATGAAAGGCTTTTTCATTATGATGGCGGCACCGATGCCCATCGCGGCATGTGTATATATCATTACGGATAACTTAAGTTCTGCTATCATTATCATGGGAATCGCTGTACTCATGGTATTTGTGGCAAGCCCGGATTATAAAAAATTCATTATCATGGGTCTGAGTGTGGTAGCAGCTGCGGCACTGTTGGTATTTGCAGTTGTACAGATGGGAGATAAGACGGGTACCTTCCGTCTGGCGAGAATCCAGGCATGGCTGAATCCGGAGAGTCAGGCACAGGATAAAGGTTTCCAGACCCTGCAGGCACTGTATGCCATCGGCAGCGGCGGCATCTGGGGCAAGGGACTGGGACAGAGTATGCAGAAGCTGAGCTTCTTACCCGAGGCACAGAACGATATGATCTTTTCCATCATCTGTGAGGAACTGGGATTGTTCGGTGCGGTTGCCATTATTCTGATGTTTATCATGCTGCTGTGGCGAATGATGGTCATTGCCAATAACGCACCGGATCTGTTCGGAGCCATGCTGGTGGTAGGGGTTATGGGACATATCGCAATTCAGGCAATCCTGAACATCGCCGTAGTCACCAACTCTATTCCCAATACGGGAATCTCCCTGCCGTTTATCAGTTACGGCGGTTCCTCGGCATTGTTCCTGCTGTCGGAGATCGGGCTGGTGCTGAGCGTTGCGCGCAGGATCCAGCTGAAAGAACTGTAATATAAAACAAGACTTGAAGAAAACATAGCGGTACATGGCACGAAACAAAATCTCCGGGCATAAGATAAAAGTATCTTAAAAACGGGGATGGTGCTGTATGAAGGGAATCCGGATGCAGGGGGGCATACCGCTGCAGGGAAAGGTGCATATACAGGGATCTAAAAATGCGACACTCCCGATCCTGGCGGCAACGCTTCTTACCAATGAAGTATCTTATATTCAGAACTGCCCACGCATTGCGGATGTTCACAGGTTTGTATATCTGCTGCGGGAATTGGGATGTATGGTACAGTGGCGGGAAAACGGAATACGGATACAGCCGGGAACAGAAAAGAAGCTTCCCTGCGAGAGCACAGAGACCAGGCGGATGCAGGGAGAAGCAATCACCGGTATGCGTTCGTCTCTGTGCCTGCTGGGAGCACTGCTGGGCAGATGTGGCTATGTTACCATGGAACATCCCGGAGGATGCGTGATCGGCGCTCGTCCCATAGATCTGCATATCAAAGCACTGGAACAGATGGGAGTGGTATTCCGGGAAGAAGAGGGAATGCTGTCTGCACAGGCGCAGAATCTGCACGGTGCGGAGATCATCTTGGATTTTCCGAGTGTGGGTGCTACAGAGAACATCCTGCTGGCGGCGGTGAAAGCTGCCGGGGATACACGGATCATCGGAGCAGCCAGGGAACCGGAGGTAACGGCGCTGTGTGAATTCCTGACGGCGTGTGGTGCCGTGGTGGAAGGAATGGGAAGCTCCGAACTTCTGATCCGGGGAGACAGTACACTGCACGGAACACAGTTTACGATCCCGGCAGACCGGATCGTGGCGGGAACGTACCTGTTTGCCTGTATCGGATGCGGAGGAAGCGTATTGCTGACGGATGCACCGTGGGAACAGCTGGAAGCAGTGACGCTGGTCGCGGAACAGATGGGTGCCCAGTGCGTGGTCTCGGAGGAAGGACTGTTTGTGCAGGCTCCGGACAGACCGAAAGCAGTGAGCCGGTTAAAGACGGGACCGTATCCGGAGTTCCCCACGGATCTACAGTCTGTGGCAATGACAGTACTGACAAGAGCAGATGGTATCAGCTGTATTGAAGAAAATATTTTTGAAAACAGATTCCGCATCGCAGAACCATTGCGGAAGATGGGGGCGCAGATCCACATGGAGGACGGAAGACATGCCTGGATCACCGGCGTGGAGACTCTGCGGGAAAGCGTCATGGAAGCCTGTGAACTTCGCGGGGGAGCGGCGCTGGTTCTGGCAGGTCTGATGGCAGAAGGCGAGAGCGTGTTGACGGGACAGCATTTTATAGAACGCGGATATGAAAATATCTGCAGAGATTTCAGAGAATTAGGAGCACGGATCATCAGTGTATAGAGACCGAAGTACAATAGTCAGAAGAATAATCATCATAGGTGTCCTGATCCTCATGCTGGGAGGCGGAGCCGTTGCATTGCACTCCGTGTATACAGTGCGTACCGTATACGTGGAGGGCAATGTTCACTATACAGAGGATGAAATCAAAGAGATCGTAATGTCGGGACCGTTAGGAAATAATTCCCTGTATCTGTCTTTAAAGTACCGGGACAGGGGAATCCATGATGTACCGTTTGTGGATGTCATGAATGTATCCATTCTCGCCCCCGACACGATCAAGATCACAGTCTACGAAAAGGCACTTGCGGGATATGTAAAATATCTGGATACTTATATGTACTTCGATAAAGACGGATATGTGGTGGAAAGCTCTGGAATCCGTACCCAGGGAATACCGCAGATCACGGGACTTTCCTTTGATCATATTGTGCTGGGGGAACAGCTGCCGGTGGAGGATCCGCAAGTGTTTGCCAGAATCATGGATCTTACGAAGCTTTTAAATAAGTATTCATTGGCGGCAGACAAGATTTATCTGCACTCTTCCGGAGATATTACGATCTACTTTGGAAAGATCAAGGTATCTATGGGCAGTGACAGCAGCCATCTGGAGGACAAGCTGCAGCTTTTACCCGGATTTCTGGAAAAGCTGGATGGAAAAAGCGGAACCCTGCAGATGGAAAACTACGAGGAAGGAAAAGGGAAATTTACCTTCAAGCCGGACGCGTGAAACATTTGTGAAACATTTTGAAAAAATAGGTTGCTAAATTTGTAAAATGATTATATGATAGTCTATGTGAAGTTGAAAAAGGTTAAAAGGAGGAACTAACCTTGCTGGAGATTAAGACGAATGACGCGGATACTGCTGCCAAGATCATCGTAGTCGGTGTAGGCGGTGCAGGTAATAACGCTGTAAATAGAATGGTAGATGAGAAGATTACAGGAGTGGATTTTATTGGGGTGAATACCGATAAGCAGGCATTACAGCTCTGCAAAGCTCCGAAACTGTTACAGATCGGCGAAAAGCTGACCAAGGGTCTTGGTGCGGGAGCCAAGCCTGAGATCGGTGAGAAGGCGGCCGAGGAGAGCACGGAAGAGATTTCTGCAGCACTGAAGGGTGCTGACATGGTATTTGTCACCTGTGGTATGGGCGGCGGTACCGGAACCGGAGCTGCTCCGGTCGTAGCCAAGCTGGCAAAAGAGATGGGCATCTTAACCGTTGGTGTGGTGACGAAGCCCTTCCGTTTTGAAGCCAAGGCACGTATGGTAAATGCGTTAAACGGTATCGAACGTATCAAAGAGAACGTGGATACCTTAATTGTAATACCCAATGATAAGCTGTTGGAGATCGTAGACAGACGTACCACCATGCCGGAAGCATTGAAAAAGGCAGACGAAGTATTACAGCAGGCAGTACAGGGAATCACGGATCTGATCAACGTTCCAGCTGTCATCAATCTGGACTTCGCAGATGTACAGACCGTTATGAAGGACAAGGGTATCGCACACATCGGTATCGGCGAAGGCAAGGGTGATGACAAGGCAATGGAAGCTGTCAAGATGGCAGTAGAGAGCCCCCTGCTTGAGACCACGATTTCCGGTGCTACCCACGTTATCATCAATATCTCCGGAGATATCACCCTGGCAGATGCTTCCGATGCGGCAAGCTATGTGCAGGAACTGGCAGGAGATGATGTCAACATTATCTTCGGTGCAATGTATGATGAGTCTAAGTCCGACAGCTGTACGATTACCGTAATCGCTACCGGCTTGGAGGATAAGGCAAACAATCCGGCGCAGAATCGTCTGGGCGCAGGTGCGGCATTCAGACAGCCTGCTTCACATGTGACTCCGACTTCTCTGAAGGGAATGAACCTGCAGCCGACAGCACCTGTGAATCCGAACGCAGGTCAGGGACAGGCTCCGGCAAGACCTGTGCAGCCGGCACCCGGTATCCACAGACCTGCCGATATCAGAAGCTCTGTAGAGGAAAAGTCTCTGAAGATTCCTGATTTCTTACAGAGAAAGTAAGGTTTGGTTTCTACTTGTTATTCAGGAGAGGATTAAAGATGCGTTTTTGGAAATGTACTTCTGAATAGTTAAGAGCGTTTAATGAAAGCCACGACACAGATAGGAGTGTCGTGGCTTTTAATTTCGGATTCCGAAGGTATCCTTCCCGGATAGTCCCATTGTCTCTCTTTTGACAAGTAGCCTTTTTGACGTCATAGTTTATCCTTTTTTTAGAATAAGGTAAGAGAAAAACCATTGATTGCATGACATAAAATGGTTATGATTGATTTATTCTAATCGTGGAATCACTACTATATCGTATGCTGTGATTCCGAACTGTAATCATATGATGATACCGGAGAACATGTATGGATAAAAAATCTCAGGCATCAGAGAGAAAAGAAGGAGATGCTATGCAGGAAGTAAAACAGCCAAACAAAAAACCGTTTATATTTTACTATCTGATCGCACTTGTGGCAATCTTGCTCATCAACAGTCTGCTGGTACCGCAGATCGCGCAGCGTGCGGTAAAAGAAGTGGATTACAACACTTTTATGCAGATGACTTACGACAAGCAGATCGATGAGGTGCAGATCCGGGACAATCAGATCGTATTCACAGCCAAAGATGACAAGACTATTTATAAGACGGGTCTGATGGACGATCCGGACAGAACGCAGAGACTGTATGACAGCGGTGCGCAGTTCTCCAGTCAGATCGTGGAGGAAGCCTCACCGCTCTTAAGCTTTTTCATCAGCTGGCTGCTTCCCCTGATCATTATCATAGGTTTCGGACAGCTAATGTACCGGCAGATGGCGAAAAAGGCCGGCGGCGATTCCATGATGTTCGGTATGGGCGGCATGGGCAAGAGCAATGCCAAGGTCTATGTAAAATCCTCCAACGGCATCAAATTCATGGATGTGGCCGGAGAGGATGAGGCGAAAGAAAATCTGACGGAGATCGTGGAATACCTGCATGATCCCGAGAAATATAAAGAAATCGGTGCTTCCATGCCGAAGGGCATTCTGTTAGTAGGCCCTCCCGGAACCGGTAAGACGATGTTAGCCAAGGCAGTAGCCGGTGAGGCAAATGTTCCGTTTTTCTCCATGTCCGGTTCGGAATTCGTGGAAATGTTCGTAGGTATGGGCGCTTCCAAGGTCAGAGATCTGTTCAAACAGGCAAAGGAGAAGGCTCCCTGTATCGTATTTATCGATGAAATCGATGCTATCGGTAAAAAGCGTGACGGACAGATAGGTGGCAATGATGAGAGAGAGCAGACACTGAACCAGCTGCTGACTGAGATGGACGGCTTCGAGGGCAACAACGGCGTCATCATTCTGGCAGCAACCAACCGCCCGGAAAGCCTGGATCCCGCATTGCTGCGTCCCGGACGTTTTGACAGACGTGTACCGGTAGAGCTTCCGGATCTGAAAGGCAGAGAAGAGATCCTGAAAGTACATGCCCGTAAGATCAAGGTGGCTGATAATGTAGATTTTAACAAGATCGCCCGTATGGCATCCGGAGCTTCCGGTGCGGAGCTTGCCAATATCGTCAATGAGGCAGCACTTCGTGCGGTCAGAGACGGCAGGAAATTTGCTACCCAGGCGGATCTGGAGGAGAGCATTGAAGTAGTTATTGCCGGATATCAGAAAAAGAATGCAATTCTTACCGATAAGGAAAAGCGGATCGTTGCTTATCATGAGATCGGTCATGCCCTGGTGGCAGCCAGGCAGACTAATTCCGCACCGGTACAGAAGATCACCATTGTACCCCGTACTTCCGGAGCACTGGGCTATACCATGCAGGTAGAAGAGGAAGGCAACCATTACCTCATGACCAAGGAAGAGATGGAGAACAAGATCGCAACCCTGACCGGCGGACGTGCAGCGGAAGAGATCGCCTTCGGTTCTGTGACCACAGGTGCTTCCAACGATATCGAGCAGGCCACCAAACTGGCCAGAGGCATGATTACCCGTTACGGTATGAGCAAGGACTTTGACATGGTAGCGATGGAGACTGTGACAAATCAGTACCTGGGCGGCGATGCGTCACTGACCTGCTCCATGGAGACCCAGACCGCCATCGACAGAGAAGTCGTGGAACTGGTAAAACGGCAGCATGAGAAGGCAGGACAGATTTTGCTGGAAAACCGTGCAAAACTGGACGAACTGTCCCAGTATCTGTATGACAAAGAGACCATTACCGGTGAGGAATTCATGAAGATTCTGAATTCGTAAGTCGGCGGAAAATAATGATTTAACATGCACTTTGAAAGTCTTTAAATAGTTTCAATAAAAACATTCCCGAGTTGCTGATTATAGCGACTCGGGGATTCTTTTTTATTTACAGAATTATTTCTAATTAGATGGAATGCTTTGTTAAAATTAATAAAAGTTTAAACATCTGCTAAACGCATCTTAATCCGTGCCTGCTGTTATCTTAATAAAGAAAACGCTATACTTTTCCTATCAATACAGCTGCGTGAGAACACAGCGGAATGGGAGAAGAGAATGCAAAACAGAGGCAATTGGAACAATATGCAAAAAGGCATTGCCCTGGCGACCTGTATGGCAATCGTCATGGGAATGTTTACCGGATGCGGGAAAAAGGACAGTTTAGAGATCGATTCCGGACAGGAGGCGCAGAAGGGACGATATGTGGAGACAGAGATCATTTTGCCGGAAGCATGGGCAGACAAAACAGTCAGTCAGATATTCCGGCAGGGAGAAGAACTGCATTTTCTGGTAACGTCGGAAACAGAAGGCCGGGTAGCTCTGGAAGAATGGAAGATGGGAGAAGGAGATACTTTTACCGAAGTGACGAAAGACTGGCTGAGCGTATTGCCGGAAGGTCAGGATCTGGAGAGCAGTGATAATTTCACCCTGCTACAGGATGCGGAAGGAACGCAGTATCTGTATGGATATTGCTACCGGGATGAGGATTCTTCTCCGGCACATCTGTGGAAGGAAGCGGACGGTGCAGCGACAGATATTACACCCAAGAAGTGGAAGAACGCAGAAGATATCCAGGGATATCAGTTTTATGATGCACCGCAGTGTGTGACCCTCACGACGGACGGGCTGCTGGTTGGCGTTGGCTATTTTTCTGTGGATGTGGTGCTGGCGCAGGACGGCAGTGTGGTGAGCAGCCAGGAAAATGACAGCCTGGAAGAAGGAAATAACAGGCTTGATAATCAGTGGAGCAGTGCAGTGGGAGATACACTGTATCTGTTACAGACGGATGAACAGGGAGCGGTCAATGGACTGGCCGGCCTGAAAGTAGACGGAAACAATGGAATCAAACCGGAAAAAGTACTTTCTTTTTCGCAGGAAAGTTACAGCTATGCCTATTTCAGTGTATTGGAAGACGGTACAGTGTATGCGGCGGATGCGGACGGCTTTTTCAAATGTGAGGCAGGGGATACCAACTGGCAGAAGCTTTTGAATGGCATGGACACCAGCTTTTCACTGTCGGATGTCTGGTGCCGGAGCATCGTGGGACTTTCGGACGGAAGCGTCTACGGATGGTTTGGCAGTGAAAGCGGAGATAAGCTGATGGCGTACCGCTATGATCCGGAGGCAGTGACAGAGATCACGGAGGAACTGACCTTATATACGGTAGAGGAGAGCTTTCTATTACAGCAGGCGGCGGTGCAATACCATAAGGAACACCCGGAAGTCATAATCCACATACAGGCGGCTGTCTCTATGAATGACAAATATAGCAGTACACCGGATTATCAGCAGATCTATCAGGATCTGAACACTGCCCTGACGTCCGGAAAGGGACCGGATCTTATGGTGATGGATCATCTGAAGCTGGACAATTATGCATCAAAGGGGCTGCTTACGGACTTACAGGATATTCTCACCCCGTTGGAAGAGGACGGCACGTTGCTTACGAATATAACGACGGCATACCGGGAAGAAAACGGTGCAAGAGCAGCCGTGCCGTTACAGTTCGGATTGTTGCTGGCGGTCGGAAGGGATCTGAGGTCAGAGCAGATGAACAGCATGGAGTCGATTGCGCAGACGGTGAACGGACAGACAGAAAGCTATCTGGGAGACCGGACCTGTGAGGAACTGGTGGAAGAGTTCTATCCACTGATCACGGACGTTATTTTGCAGAACAGACAGGTCGACAGGCAGCTGCTTCGTCCCTGGCTGGAGAATCTGAAAATCATAGCAGATAACAGCGGAATTATTCCGTCACGAAAGGAAGGGCGCGCAGCTAATATCTGGGATCTGGGGACAGATGTGAAACTGGTGCTTCAGGAGACGGACGGATTTAATCAGGCGATGAATCCGGTAGCAGTAGCCGAACTGTTAAATGCGAAAGTAGTATCTGTGGAGAATGCATTCTATCCGAAAATGGTCATCGGCATCAATAGCCAGAGTGAGCATATCGAGACGGCAAAGGATTTTGTACGGTTTGCATTATCGGAAGCGGTACAGAACACAGACACTTACGAAGGCTTCCCGGTAAATGCCAAATCCCTGGAGAACCAGGCTATGGCAGACCGGAGCATGGCGGAAGCCTACACTACCTATGATATTGATGGCAGCAGTGTGGAGTTTGCCATCAAAAGCTATTCGGAGGAAACAGCACAGCAACTTGTGGAAATGTGCAAAAATGCGAATCTGTGTCTGAAGGAGGATACGCAGATTGCAACATCCCTGACCGAGAGCTTACAGCCTTACCTGAACGGACAGGCAACCGTGGAAGAGGCGCTGGATGCTGTGGAAGGGAGCCTTAGGATGTATTTGGCGGAGTAGAGTCTGAAATAGTATTCATAAAATCATATTTGTTGTTGCAGAGGCAAGGCTTCTATGCTAAGTTAATACTAAGCGTAGAAGCTTTCTTTGTAATTTCTTGGATCTTACGACTGGTATTCACAGTCATGTTACCACCATGTGAAAGTAACTTGTAAACATAGGACAAAACCTCTATAATTTTAAGTATAAGAAAGGCGGTGGAAAGGATGGAAGAATTGAATAATCAAGAAACAATTAAAATTTGTGTAGAGGAGTTTTCACGTCTGCAGGAATGGATGCAATTAGCACAAAAGGATACAGCGGTTTATAATTCCATGAAAATCTGATATCGGGATCTGAAAGTGATCTTAGCAGCCTTAGGGGTAAATGTAACAGAATTAGATGTTATAAAAGACTAGAAGAGGAAGCCTTGAAATATAAGGCTTCCTCTTCTAATAAATAATGCGGAAGATGGGACTTGAACCCACACGGTATTGCTACCACAAGATCCTTAGTCTTGCTCGTCTGCCAATTCCGACACTTCCGCATAGCGTATACGGTTTCGTATCACGCAAGAATGATAATAACATTTTGTAACAGCAATGTCAACATTATTTTAAAATTTGTGGGAATTTTTTGTACACTTAAAACATTTCTGATTCATCTTTTTCTTTTTACCAAACGGTTTGTTTCTGTTATAATAAACAATAAGTACAGATTGTGAGTATGGAAGAAAATAATATTAGTAACATTGCTTTGTATTTCCGTCATCATAGGTTTATGTGCCTGTGAGGGACAGGGCGATTCGCAGAGAGATTTCGCGGATATGACGGAAAATTATGTACCGTCAGGCACTGTAGTGGAGTAGGGGTGGAACGGATATGAATCGGAAAACAGGGATTGAAAAATAAAAGTATGGGGGTCGTAATGGGCAAAAAAGAAGCGGCAACGGATAAAACAAAATACCGTCTGGCGGAAGCAGCGAAAAAATGTATGGCTTCCTCCGGCACAGATGCCATGACGGTGACACAGATCGTGCAGACCTGCGGTGTGACCAGACAGACATTTTACCGGAATTTTCAGGATAAATATGATCTGATCAACTGGTATTTTGATAAGCTTTTGCTGGAATCCTTTGCACAGATGGGAGACGGTCTGACGGTATATGAGGGCCTGACCAGAAAGTTCGAATTTATTCAGAAGGAAAGAGTCTTTTTCGCCGGAGCATTCCGCTCGGATGACAAAAACTCCCTGAAGGAACATGACTATGAATTGATCCTGGATTTTTATACACAGCTGATCCGGCGCAAGACCGGGAAGCAGCCGGCGGAAGAGATTCTGTTTCCGCTGCGGCTGTATTGCAGGGGCTCTATCGATATGACAGTGGAATGGATCTTTGCACCGAAAGAAGTGTCTCCGGAGCAGATGGCGGCATTTCTGGTGAGCGCCTTACCGGCACAGGTGACAGAACTTTTCCAACAGCTGGGTGTTTTGCGATAAAATAAAGTTGTGAAAAACCAACAAAAGAAATGTATAAATTGTGAATTTTTTATAAAAAGTGACAGTCAGAGCAAACTGTCACTTTCTTTCTGAGCAACTTACAGTTAGAATAAAATTATCATTAAGATTCGTTTTCAAATCGAAAGGAGATTATGTATCATGGCAAACAGAATTATGCTCAACCAGACATCTTATCACGGCGCCGGAGCAATCGCAGAAATCGTAAATGAAGCAAAAGCGCATGCTTTTCAGAAAGCATTCGTATGTTCCGATCCGGATCTGATCAAGTTCGGTGTGACCGGCAAAGTAACAGACCTGTTGGACAAGGAAGGTCTTGCTTATGAAATTTATTCCGATATTAAGGCGAACCCCACCATTGACAATGTAAAGAACGGTGTAGCAGCTTTCAAGGCATCCGGAGCAGATTACATCATCGCTATCGGCGGTGGTTCCTCCATGGATACTTCCAAGGCAATCGGTATCATCATTGCCAACCCTGAATTCGAAGATGTACGCAGTCTGGAAGGTGTAGCACCTACCAAGAAACCCTGCGTTCCCATTATCGCAGTTCCCACCACAGCAGGTACCGCAGCAGAGGTTACCATCAACTACGTTATCACCGATGTAGAGCGTAAGCGTAAGTTTGTATGTGTAGACCCTCATGATATGCCGATCATCGCTGTTGTAGATCCCGAGATGATGTCCTCCATGCCGAAAGGACTGACCGCTTCCACAGGTATGGATGCTCTGACCCATGCAATCGAAGGTTATACCACCAAGGCAGCATGGGAGATGACCGATATGTTCCATCTGAAGGCCATCGAGATTATTTCCAAGTCCCTGCGCGGCGCTGTAGCCAACACCAAGGAAGGCCGTGAAGGTATGGCTCTCGGCCAGTACATCGCAGGTATGGGCTTCTCCAACGTAGGTCTTGGTATCGCACATTCCATGGCACATACCCTGGGCGCTGTCTATGACACCCCTCACGGCGTTGCATGTGCTATGATGCTTCCTATCGTTATGGAGTACAATGCAGACTGCACCGGTGAAAAGTATCGTGAGATCGCTCGTGCTATGGGCGTAGAAGGCGTAGACCAGATGGATCAGGCAACCTATCGTAAGGCTGCTGTAGATGCTGTTCGTAAGCTTTCCGAGGATGTAGGTATTCCTTCCAAGCTGGAAGCTCTGAAGGAAGAGGATCTTCCTTTCCTGGCTGAGTCCGCTCATGCAGATGCCTGCGCACCCGGCAACCCTAAGGATGCAAGTGTTGAGGATCTGACCGCACTGTTCAGAAAACTGATGTAGTTCTTATTTGATTAAATTTGCTACTGTTTTTTTCGAAAATAATATGGTATGCTAAAAATGAGCAGGCTTGCGGAAGCAGACCTGCTCGTTTTGACAAATATGTATTACAGAAAATAAAGCGCAAAAGGATAGCATAATGAACGATACACAGCATACCAAAGCACAGATCCGTGAAAAAATACAACAGAAAAAGCTCCTGTTTGACGGAGCGTTCGGTACTTATTACGGAGGAAAATACGATACGAAACAGCTTCCGGAGCTGGCAAATCTGGAATACCCGGAGCGTGTCAGGGAGATTCACAGGGAGTATCTGGAGGCAGGAGCGGAGATACTGCGTACCAATACTTTCGCAGCCAACAGCTTCTGCATGGATCTTCCGCAGAACCGGATAGAGGAAACGATCCGGCGTGGTGTCCGTCTTGCAAGGGAAGCAGTAGCAGAGTGGCGGGCAGATACCGGAGAGACCAGAGAAATCTATATCGCCGGGGATATCGGACAGATTCCCGGTGATGCACCGGCACAGAGAGACGCTTTGTGCGGAGAATATGAGGAAATCTGCCGGATTCTCCTGGAAGAAGGCGCGGACTTTTTTGTATTTGAGACATTTTCGGAGATGGAAGAGATTCTGCCTGCTGTGAAAATGATCGGGGAGCAGGCGTTTATTACCGTACAGTTCTCTGTGAACCAGTTCGGTTACAGCAATGCCGGATTAAGCGCAAGGAAGCTGTTACAGAGAGCGGGAGCGGTTAAGGAGATCGATGCCGTTGGATTTAACTGTGGTGTAGGTCCGTCCCATATGTACCGGATCCTGCAGCAGCTGGAAAAGCCTGCGGACAAATTCCTGACAGCACTTCCCAATGCAGGCTATCCCCAGATGGTCACCGGGCGTATGATATTTTCCGGGGATAACAGGGACTATTTTGTGGACAGAATGCAGCAGATGGTTGCACTCGGTGTGGATATGGCGGGCGGCTGCTGCGGCACGACCCCGGAATATATTGCGGAGCTTTCCGGAAAGCTGGATTTCAAACGGTACCCCCGGGCACCCAGGCAGAAAGAACCTGAAAAAGAGCAGATTACTCCCAAGGATCATTCCTTCTATCACGGAAAGAAATCCGGAGGGGAAAAAAGCAGACTGATCGCCGTGGAACTGGCACCGCCTGTGGGGATTGATGACGAAAAGCTTCTGGATGCGGCGCATCTTCTTAAAAAGAGCGGTGTGGATGTGCTGACCTTTCCGGATTCTCCCTCCGGACGTACCAGGGCCGATTCTATTCTTATGGCGGAAAAAGTGGCAAGAGAGACCGGAATGTGCGTGATGCCTCATATCTGCTGCCGGGACAAGAATGCCATCGCCATGCGTTCCCAGCTGCTGGGTGCTTATCTGAATGATATTCACAACTTCCTGGTGATCACCGGAGATCCGATTCCATCCATGGTGCGTACCACGGTGAAGAGTGTGTTCAATTTTGATTCTGTGGGGCTGATGCAGATCATCGCGGATATGAATGAGGATCAGTTTGCACAGGCTCCGGTAAGCTATGGCGGAGCTATTAATCAGGGCAGGCGCAATCTGGAAGTGGAGATCGGCAGAGTGAAGAAGAAAATGGCGGCAGGTGCCACGTTTTTTCTGACTCAGCCGGTATCGACGAAGGAGAGTGCAGACAGGGTGCGCAGGATCAAGGAGGAGACCGGGGCGAGGATTCTCTGCGGTATCATGCCCTTTGTCAGCCTGAAGAATGCTACTTTTATGAAAAATGAGATGGCAGGCATCGATGTGACGGATGAGGTACTGGCAAGATACCGGGCGGACATGACAAGGGAAGAAGGAGAACAGGCCGGTGTGGAACTGGCAAGGGAAGTGATCGCCATGACGGAGGACTTCGTGGACGGCTATTATTTCTCATTCCCGTTCAACCGCGTGACGATGCTGGAAAAAATATTGAATTAACGGGGAAATTTTTATAATAATGTTAACAAACCCTGGAAAAATCCGAAATAAATAGTATAATGAACATAGACACATGATCGAAACAGTTGACACGGAGGTGACTGTGATGAGTATTAATATTCAGGCGAAGACGAACTATTCTTTTCTGTTTTCCGGTCTGAGCTCTGCTGCATCCAATGCGGCGAGCGGCAACTGGTTATCAGATTATGCAAGTATTAAAAACGGCAGCTATGGTAAGCTGATGAAGGCTTATTACGGTAAAGACAACAATGCATCCAGGACCGCTGCTTCCACGATTACGAAGAAGGACACAACAACGGATACAGCCAAGAAAGCATTGGCAAAGGTAGAGACTGCCACCGATGCGCTGAAGGAATCCGCTGATGCACTGTTAGCTACCGGCAAAAAGGATCTGTTTGCGCAGAAAGATATTACGACCAAAGATGAAAACGGTGTGGAGACCACGACCAAGGGTTATGATACCAATGCTATTTATAATGCGGTGAACAGTTTTGTAAAGGATTACAACAGTGTAATGGGCGCAGTAGATGTTGTGAGCGACACCACTGTGAACAACCGCACGGAATCCATGGGCAATACGACGATTGCTAACAGCAGGCAGCTGGCGAAGATCGGTATCGCTTTGAAAAATGACGGTACGCTGTCTCTGGACAAGGATACTTTTATGAAAGCAGATATGAATACTGTGAAGAATTTGTTCCAGGGGAACGGCTCTTATGGCTATCGTATATCTGCCCAGAGTTCTATGATCAACTTTGCTGCGGATCATGCTTCCGGCAGAACGAGCCTGTATACCGGAACTGCAGGTTACACAGGTACTTATAATGCAGGTAATTTATTCAGTTCTTATATGTAATAGGTGTAAATGATTCCGCCGACACGGATATGAAATCGTAATTATTTCATATACATTTCAAATAATTTGAAAAATAGTGTTGACATTTTGCGCAGAGTAGTGTAATATACACTTGTTCGCAGAAATGGCGGAATTGGCAGACGCGCACGGTTCAGGTCCGTGTGGTAGTGATACCA
>CAKRRU010000052.1 GCA_934394515.1 uncultured Acetatifactor sp. | reverse complement strand
CGACTAAGTTGCTTGTTCTTGAATTTCTCTGAAAATCTTGGAATTTTCAGGGTTGCATTACTGTTTATTTGTCAAAGTACATCGCTTCTTATTTAAGAAGCTTTGTTGCTGTTGTTCTCAGCGGCAACTCTGATATCTTATCATGTCCGCTTTCGTTTGTCAACAACTTTTTTAAAAACTTTTTTGTTTTGAAAAGTTTTCGCTTTTCGCAACGTTCATTACTTTATCATACCTTGTCGGTATTTGTCAACAGCCTTTTTAGAAATCTTTTCCAGTTTCTTTCAAGCTGTTTTGTTGTCTCGTTGCCTCAACAACGAATCTGAGTATATCATCCTGTATGTCACTTGTCAACACTATTTTTCGTTTTTTTCAAACAATTATGTCAAAGCAATAAAAAAGCCCATAAGCATGGGCTTTTTTATTATTTTAAATCTTCTTATATCTTCTGCATTCACAACAGTTTACTGTATATATGCTTATAAAAGCTGAATTGTGTATTCATTTGATGCATTTTTCAGATGAAGCGATATATTCTGTATCGCATTTGCCACATCTTCATTTACTTCCAATAGCAGAACGAGCTCCTGTGTCTCTCCCGGTGCCAGTGTCTTCGCATAGGTAGACATATCATTCGGAAGCATTGTAGTCAATGCATTTCCACGTATACTGTCATTTACAGTAATAATATATCTGGATGCAGTACTCAGGAAATCAATATTTTCTTCCCCGGCAGTTCCGTTGGTCAGTTCAAAGTTTAAGACCAGGAGTTTTTTCCCTGCGGAAGCATCCAATGCAAAGTAATCATCTGTAGATCCGTCCTCCGGATAAGAATCCGCCAGACTGTAATCTCTATATGTCAGAGTCACACCCTCAGCAAGTCCAAAGAATTCTTCCAGGCTGGCAGTAATATCCTCCTGTGCAGCAGGCGATTCAATCTCCGAAGCAGTCGTTCCGGCAGGCTTCTCTTCCGTCTGTGCATTTTCCTGTCTTCTCGCTTCCTTGGCTGCATCCTTTTCCAGTTTGGCAATGACAATCTCAGGATCTACCAGACGGCTTCTATTATTGGCATCATATTTCAAAAGAGTTACCGCCGCATATTCTCCGACCCGTTGGGATTCCTCTTCCGTCAGATCCGGGATCACATTTCCGCAGGCGGTCATGCTCAGTGCCATCGCACATAGCAGTGCTCCGCATACAGCGCGTTTTTTGTTTCCTATCATTCTTCTATCCTTCCCTGTCTGTTTTTCCGTTATTACCTGTATTTTTCTCGAGTACGATATAGATTCCGGCAATCACCAGTGCAATCACGCCCACGATAAAGAAAAGGATCGTTTTCTGCAATACCGGCACTCCCCAGTAATCATATAATGCTATTTTACCACAAGTGCACAAAGAAAGCACTAGCCCATATATCCTTACCGGCTTACCTTTTTTCAAAAATCCCAATGTCACACTCACCAATGCGATCAACATGATCAGGATGCTGTTGACTACAGGTACATTAGTCTTTACAACCAGAGCCATATAAGTCAGGAAGATCACAATGATCAGTTCTCTGTGCTTAAAATTCTTGTAATATTTCTCCTGCAACGTCAGTACCAGATAAGCCAGTACAAACACAAACATACATAAATACGTAAGGTAAGAATTCCTGTATACCGGATTTGCCAGACCGATCAGAGCCCCGATCTGCCCCACCAGCACAAACACATTATACACAAGAATATTTTTCCCACGCATATAGTTCACATTATTAAACAGCAATATACTTACGAATAAAATTCCCGAAAAAGCAGGCAGCTTTAACATCGGCATTAAATTAACCGCTGCGAAAAAGGCCAGGGAAACGGTGAGCAGGATCTCCTGGTACGTGGTCCATCCATATACAAGGAACATGCTGAGTATCGTCACAGCCAGCAACAGATAGGCATACGGTGTCTCCTTGCCGTTTTCAAGAAGCATAATACAATAAACTGTGGTAAGGATCGCATCCAGCGCTTTCAGGCCACCCTCCGCAAAGCGGCTCAAAACCTTTGTTGCCACCAGCAATACTGTCAGGCAGATGAGTACCGGCCAGTTATGTTCTATTACAGTAAAAGCACATACCGTAACAAAACTGAAGAAATAACAGGGCAGCCATTTCCTCTGTATTGTACGCATGGCAATAACGGAAAGCGTCGTGATCACAAATGCCATTCCCGTCAGCGCAGCGATACCGATATACGCACTGCTCTCCGACGTTCTCCAATAAGTGTTCATTGCTGTACCGGTAGTAAGCCCGGCATCTATCAGAAATACTATGTAAAGTGCCGACAGTCCATTTTCATTCACCGTATGTCCTGTCTGTATCTCTTTTGCCGCATATCTGCTCTGTATTACCAGAATCAGATGTGCGATCAGAAAGAAGCTTCCGAACGCAGCCGCAGTCACCCAGACAGGCATTTCCTGTGTATCGGTCATGCTGCTTACTGTCACCGGGAAAAGGACCGATGTGCTGACCAACTGTATAAGCTGTGTTGCCGTATGATATTTACGCACCGGTACACAAATACTCAACACACTCAGCACGAGGATCAGTGCCAGTACCAGCAGCACTTCCGCTTCCGAAAACATCTGCGCACCGAAAAGCGGATATGCACACAGCCAGCATGCCGCAATCCCCAGCAGTCTGTGTACCAGTGACTCTCTCTTCCTGCCAAGCAAAACCGTTCCCACCGTAATTACCGCTATGATCACCGCCGCCGGAAGGATTCCAAAATTGTGCAGTGACAACGTGTTGATCATCGTCGACAGGTACAGTGCTGCCACACCGATTGCCGAAAAGATTCCGGCCAGCTTCGGGAGTTTCCTGCGGATCAGCAGTTCTGCGATCAAAACCACTCCCAGAGAAACTACATATAAGGAGATTCCCTTGATCCAGCCATTCATGAAATACATTCCCAACAGTACAAGTGCTGTCAGAATAAAGATACCGCCGACCACTGACAAGGCAATCGTTGCGATCACGTATTCCGCATTCTGTTTCTTCGGTTCCGGAGTCTGCAAGGCAGCTGTCTGTGTCTGCTGCATGGTAAACTGTCCCACAGGCTGAGACTGCTGTTCCTGAGGTTTACTTTGCGCCTGCTGTACCGTCTGCTGTGATTCAGCCGCCGCAGTTTTTCCTCTGTTTGCGTTGATCTGCTGTCTCTGATGCCAGAACTCCACGCTCTTGTCCAGTTCCGCCTGTAATTGTTCTGTATACTCCGGCTGCTTCTGTATTCTCGGAAGTAATTGCTGCAAATATTTCGTAAATATCGGATCATCAGACAGCATCAGATATTCTCTCGCCTGCTGTTCCAGCCTGTTTGCACGTTCCTGTTGTGTATTTGTCTCCATCGCTTATCCTTCCCTCATTATAGTCTTTACGATACGATATACTCTCTATATCGTTCCATGTCCTGTCTGTGACAATCTGCATGGATCAGTATGCCGTCTTCTCTGTACTCTCTGTAGAGGATTTGTGCCTGTTCCATCAGATAAGAAGCCACATTTCCCGCACTGTACGGAATCAGAAACATGCATTCCGCATTGTCCTCATAGACTTTTTGTTCGATTGCGTCTGCAAGTTCACAGATACCGATATTTTGTCCGGCTGCCAGATACCAGTTTTCCTGTCTCTTTTGCGGCAGCGGTTCCATCCCGCATTTGTCTGCTTTATTATACACTACGATCTGTGGAATGTCACCTGCTCCCAGCTCTTTTAAAGTATCTGCCGTTACCTGCATCTGCTGTCTGTAGTTCTCATCGCTGAAATCAACCACCTGTATCAACAGATCCGCATACTTGACCTCCTCCAGCGTGGAACGGAATGCTTTTACCAGTCCGTGAGGCAGTTTATTGATAAAACCTACGGTGTCTGTCAGGAAAAACGGTTTATTATGTCCGGTATCCACACTGCGGACGCTGGTCTCCAGGGTTGCAAACAGCATGTCTTTTTCCATAACCGTTTTATCCGGCAATTCACCGAACTGCTCTACCATACGGTTCAGGATCGTAGACTTTCCCGCATTGGTATATCCTACCAGAGCCACCTGTGGGATCCGGGACTGCTGCCTTTTCTTACGCTGTACTTCCCTGGTTCTTCCCACATCTTCCAGTTCCTTTTTCAGTTCTGTGATACGATGCTCGATCTTACGCCTGTCGAGTTCCAGCTTTTTCTCACCGGTACCTTTATTACTCATGCTGCCACTGGCACCGCCCTGTCTGCTCAATGCATCATACATTCCTACCAGTCTCGGCAGCATATACTGCAGTCTGGCCGTCTCTACCTGCAGCTTTGCCTCTCTGGTCTGTGCGCGGATGGCAAAAATATCCAGGATCAGATTCGTCCGGTCAACGATAGACAGTTCCAATTCATTTCCAAGATTTCTTACCTGGGACGGTGTCAGCGAATTATCAAACACAATCTCCTGTGCTCCGCATTCTTCCGCCAGTCTGCGCACCTCTGCCACTTTGCCCGTTCCGATATACAATGCTTTGTTCACTTGATCCAGTCGTTGTACGATCTGTCCCGCCACTTCTTTTTCCGCAGCTTCCGCCAGGCTTGCCAGCTCCTCCATGGAGCGGTCAAAATCCGGTTCTTCGCCAACGTCCACGCCGACCAGTAATACTTTTATCCGTGCTTCCTGTATCTGTTCTTCCCTCATATAGAAATGTATCCTTTTTTATTTCCTATTTTGTCTCTAATTCAAACCAGAATTCCACACCGTTGTTATAATTGATCACACCGTATTTCTGATTCATAGATTCCATGATGGCCTTAACGATGGACAATCCCACACCGCTGCCTCCATACTCTCTGGTTCTTGCTTTGTCTACTTTATAGAATTTCTCCCAGATATGGCCGACGGAATCTTCCGGGATCGGTTTGCCGGTATTGAATACAGATACCCTCACGATATTCTCCTTTTGTTCCATCTTCACGTCAATGATCTTTTCTCTCTCACAGTGATTGACTGCATTGGAGAAGAAATTCATAAACACTTCTTCTATTTTGAACTCATCTGCCCAGGCATAGATCGGCGGATACTCTTCCATCCGCACCGTGATCTCATGCTGTCTGGTCAGGATTGCCGCAGACTGAATATAATTTTTCACCAGCGCCGTAATGTCAAAACGTTCCATGGTCACCACATCATTGCCGAATTCCAACTGATTCAGGGTCAGAAGCTTCTTCACCATGTTATTCATCTTCGCCGCCTCATCCACGATAACATCACAATAGAACTGCCTGCTCTCGGGATCGTCATTGATCTCCTCCTGCAGACCTTCCGCATACCCCTGGATCAGCGCAATGGGGGTCTTGAGTTCGTGGGATACATTGGCCAGAAATTCCTTGCGCATTTCGTCAATGGCTTCTTTTTTCTCCACGTCCCGTTGCAATTCATTGTTCGCTGTCTTCAGTTCCGAAATGGTTTTCTCCAGGGAATCGGACAACTTATTGATATTCTCTCCCAACAGATCGATCTCATTATGTGCCTTCCCCTGATATTTTGCCTCAAAATCCAGCTGTACCATCCGTTCAGAGATATTGTTCAGTTCCAGGATAGGTTTCGTCACGCGTCTGGAAACAAACCAGATAATAATACCGCCTGCCAATGCTCCGACACATCCGGCCATAGCGTAAAACCGGTTGGCTATTTTGGCACTTTCTTCAATACTGGAAATCGGAGTCCTCATGATAAAAGAAATGCCGGTATTCAGTCTTCCGTAAATTTCCAGATATTCCTTACCTTCCTGCCCCGTCATCTGGATCACATAATCATCACCGTTTTCGATAGGCCGGATATCGTCCATGGGTACGCCGAATACGTATCCGATCAGACGGTTCTCGAGTTTTTCCCCTCCGTTGATAGATACATATTTCATATTGGAGTTCACATCCATGACGCACACGGTCATATTATAATTCCTGCATACATCATCCAGTTCTCTGGCAAACTCCTCCGATCCGTAGCTGTCACTCTCCGCTGCCTGCTTGATCGTCCAATAAGCATCATGGATAACATCCAGCTTGCTCCGCATATAGACCTTGCCCAGGAACATATAATTGATCAGAAGGCACAGCAGGATCGTGCCGATCATCAGTCCGATAAAGATCCAGGCAAACTGTCCTCTGATGGAATGCACTTTTTTATTTTGTTTCTTCTGCTGTTTCATCCATCTTGTACCCCATTCCCCATATGGTCTTTATGAGATTACCTTCTTCGCCTAATTTGCTGCGCAGCTTTTTCACATGCGTATCAATCGTCCTCGCATCTCCGAAATAATCATAATTCCATACATTATTCAGAATCTTCTCTCTGGACAGGGCTATTCCCTTATTTTCCATAAAATAGGTAAGAAGTTCAAATTCCTTATAGCTTAAATCCACGTCTTTTCCGTCGATGATCACACGATGGGCAGCCTTGTCCACGGTGATACCTCCGCAGGTCAGTGCTTCCTCCTGTCCCAGCTGGTTCGTTCTGCGCAGGATTGCTTCCACACGTGCCACCAGGATTTTGGGACTGAAAGGCTTGGATATATACTCGTCCACTCCCAGCTGGAATCCCTGGAGTTCATCTCTCTCATCCCCGCGGGCCGTCAGCATGATGATCGGCACCTTGGAATTCACCCGGATTTCCCGGCATACCTGCCAGCCATCCATCTTCGGCATCATCACATCCAATATGATCAATGCAATATCCTTTTCTTTATAAAAAACGTCCAGTGCCTCCTCACCGTCTCCGGCCTCCAGCACATCGAAATTGCTCTTTACCAGGAAATCCCGTACAAGCTTGCGCATTCTGCTCTCATCGTCTACAACCAGTATTTTCAATCTGTCCATACGCCCTCACCTTTCCAGTCACTATTCAGTCTCCCGACAAAATCTCTCAGAGTTTCCGTCCGCATAATTCTGAATAGTTACACTATAGCGTGTAAATATGTCAATTCTGTGAATCCGCAGCTTCTATATGTAATTCTCTCTCTTTTTCCCGGACGGTCTGTTCCCTCTGGGTCAGTTCCTGTTCCCAGGTGGCATATTTGTCCTGAAGATTTCTCTCATAGTTGAGAATATTAGGTTGATCGGAATTCAGGGTAATGACGAACATTGCTATAATGGCAACGATCATCACGATATTCATAATGAGCGACAGCCGGAACGTCGTGTTCTTATCTTCTTTCGGAGCAGGACGGATCCTTCTCCTGGCAGGTGCGGTCTTCTCCCTGATATCTGCAAAATTCGTCCACAGTGGGATTGGGGGAATCTCTTCCCCAAGTTCATCCTGTCTTTCTTTCAATTCTCCCTGTAGTTCTCTGAGATATTCCAGGCCTACCGGAGTACGGAACACCCTGTCCTCCAGCGCCTTTTTATAAATAGCCAGCACAGATTCCAGATCCGTGCGGTCGATCCTTTTATCCAGATATGCGATCTTCTGACGTTCCTGTTCCGCCAGTGCGGCATCCTTTTCCGAATAAAAAGCAAATCCGGACACGATCTTTTCCGCCTGCTTTGGATGTTCCTGCTCTCTCTGTATATCCATTACAGATTTCCCTCCGTGTTTCCTGCATCAGCGTTTTGTAGTAAAATATGCTCTCCCTGTACCAGTGGATAATGTACCGGCCGGTCGCTGTCCAGATTTTCTCTGTACATATCCACTGCGGTGATCTGATGATTTTCATAGGTGGTATAATAATAAATTCCCCTGTCCGCATTACAGCAGGAAGTATAGATTGTGATCTCATATTTACCGTTTTCCAGCATACAGCAGCCTCTGGTCTGGTCCACGCTGCCTAAAATATGGAAAAATTCACTGACACTCTCGGACTCTGAAGGCCCGGACACAGCATTCATGCGGGTAAAGGCCACACGCACAAAACGAGAAGCGGAAGACAGATCACCCGGCATCCCGAATGCACCCATGCCTCTGCTGTAAGGCTTTAATTCCAGATCCTTTGAAAAACGGTTTACCGGCTGTTCCGGGGACAGGTAACTGTAATCATTCAACCGGAACATCTGCTTGTCAAAAGGAGGATTATTCGTAAGCACCCCTACCGGATTGTCATAGATTTTCAATCCTTCCGCTACCGCTTCAATGGTGATTACCTCGTCTTTGTCTGCCAGGATCCAGTGGAGCTGGGAAACCGGGAATTTTTCATTAAACGGTGTATCTACCAGATTGATCCGATCCAGTAACACCCTCGCCTCCTGCACGTTGGCGCACTGTCCCAGTATCCAGGGGATGAATTCAAACTGGGCAATATTGTCCTTGCCTTCCTGTACTTTATTGTATACGGCATTTCCGACGAAATTCAGACCGGCCATGCCAAGTCCCTTCTCATTCACCGCATCATAATATAGCGGATAGTCTCCCGCCATATGTGCGATGCCGATCAGGGCATAATGCTCCGTCAGGGTCTTCTGATGCCGCAACGGAAAAGGGTAATTACGCGGTGTCACTGTTACCTCTTCCCCATAGTTAAATTCATAATCAAAAGTTCTGCCAAAATAAAAATCCTGTGATCTATAAGTTGCTGCTGTGCACATAATATACGCTCCTTTGTCTTCATTCAAATAACGATAGAAACAGTATTAGTCTATAGCATTTGCAGAATGTTTGCAAGTATGCGAACCCTATTGACGAAAATAGGTCATTGTGATAACATTAAGACACAAAAAGAGTGATGCCGTACAGCAACGGTTCACCTTAGTTTATAGCTCTAAAAAAGCAACTTGTACCTTTGGTGGAGGCGGTTGCTTTTTTAATGCTTTCGTTTCTGACTGGTCTGTACAATACTGATCACGGTTACGATAGTACTGATAATCGTAACTACAATACCGACAGCGCCAACCACTGTTTCTATCATTTATGTACCTTTCGTTAAATTTCCCATTCGTATCACCTCCGATAATACTGGAAGTTCTCAAAATGTTCCCATTCCGGCGAAAGGCGAACCGCTTACCGTTTTGGCAGCACCTATGTTTATTATATAGTATCAGGGAATGTTTTCCTATGAATTTCTGCGGAATGGGCAGCCAAAATTTGAGGTATCGAAATTGGTTATTTTTGCAGAATAGGTTTTTGTATATTTTTACCAAAGGCCAAATTACTGATATTTTCAGATTATTTAGGGCAAAAAAGGTTCCACCGGAAATCCGGCGGAACCTTTTTTATGTTAGCTTTTGCACAACTAATTTTTGTCAGAACTGATCTGTGGTTAAGATTACTGTAACAGAGACAGTACACCCTGGTTGGACTGGTTAGCCTGTGCCAGCACAGCCTGTCCTGGTGGTATTCTCTACAACGTTATCCAGGTTGTTGATGGTATGCTCAAGTCTGTTCTGAACCGCGGTTGCTTTTTTCTTAAAAATGAAATAACGGGATATCCACTCCCGACAGAATCTTCACCTGGTATCTGTCAGCATAGGCAACCCTTCCCAGAGTTCTGCAATCTCTGTTTGTAATGTAATAATCTGCTTCACTCATTATCCCTTCTTCGTCCGAAACCGAAATGCCATACACATTCACCAATGCGTTCATGCAGGTCTGTTTTTCTAAAATGGAAATAAGCTCCTGCATCTTCTGCGTGTCTTCTTCCGACTGTGCATTATAGCACAAGACAAGTTCTGCTTCTGCGTTTGGGTATTCCCGGAGAAAAGAAGT
The DNA here is from genome assembly GCA_934394515.1 of uncultured Acetatifactor sp. Classification (GTDB taxonomy): domain Bacteria; phylum Bacillota; class Clostridia; order Lachnospirales; family Lachnospiraceae; genus Acetatifactor. Next base: position 7,513 of record CAKRRU010000052.1, on the reverse strand, counting down.
GATTACATGCTTGTATACCGGATAATCATCATCAAAATCCATAAAGTAAACAAATACCGGTGTGTCGGGTTTTCCCAGTCGTTCAATGTACTGACCGCTCTTCCGTGGCAATGTCTGCAGTGTCAGATCATACTTTATGGCAAAGTCTTCGACTTCCCCATACATATCTTCTCTGCACTCACGTATCTTTTCTCCGTCCCAGTCCCACCATGCGATTCTCCGTAGACGTTCGATTGTCTCCTCCGGGAAACGATATTTTATTATTTTGGTGGGATTACCTCCAACGATTGCATAGGGTGGAACATCTTTTACCACCACTGCCCCGGCCGCAATGACCGCACCGTCTCCGATGCGCACTCCACCAAGGATCGTCACGCCACTGCCGATCCATACATCGTTTCCGATTAATATCTGCCCTTTTCTGATAATCCTGCGGAAAATCTGTCCATTTCCATCTCTTCCTTCCCAAGGCTTTGCAAGCTCTGGAACAACTCCCTGCCACAGAGAATGATAGTCGTGTGTCATATCAGTGATAAAACGTCCAGCTTCTCCAATTGATGTATATTTTCCTATCTGGATATTATGGCATCCTTTAGCCTTGGTTGCAAACGTTCCCGCCTCCACCTCTGCTCCCATAATATAGGAATCTTTATCAATCCATACCGTTCTGAATTTCTTTCTATTTTCAAAAGACCAGCATACCATTCTTCCATATGTTTCAAAACTAATTTCCAACTTCATTACTGATTCTCCATCCCACAGCTTTATCACATTTTTCCCCACATCTCAAGCATAAATTGTATTCTATGTTGATAAGTATGTTGACTGACAACCAACTCATAAGCAGCCTGTCTCAATTTTTCCCGCCGATCTGCATCATTTCCATACCGTACCAACAAATCATTAAATTCTCCCATACTGTGAAAGCATGCAAGGTTTTCATCTTCCTTAAAAAAATAGCTGTAATCTTTCTGCATGGTGCAAAGCGGAAATCCTCCGGCAGCAATGACTTCCAGCGCCTGCCTCGGGATTCCATTATGTAACGTATGTGGCGCCAGTACCACAGTAAATTCCTTTTCCGCATATACTCGGTTCCTTGATACTGTATCCTCCAAAAACGGATGTTTTTCACATTTACAGGCAGAAAAATCTCCATTAGAATAAATCGTCATGATTTTTTCATAATTCTGCAAAAAAATAGATTGCTGTAAAGCCGTACAGGCAGGAGCCAGATACTTATCTGCCAGAAACAATTTATGAAATTCCGGAAGAATTCCTTCCTGAACCGGATTAGCATTCATTACGTCCCTGTGCACTCTCTCGATCAGTCCATTTTCCAGAATGTATTCTCCCATTAATACTCTCTGTGTATGTAAAAAAGCATCTATGTACCCTCTGCTATACACAGGAATCGTTTCCGTATGTAAGGGCGGCTTCTGATACCCTGCCACAAAGCAGGCTTCTCTGTAAAGAAATTCGTTTTCCTCCTTTGAGTTTTTTGGTGCTTCTATTGCATCCGGGAGATAAAACGCTTTCGTAACTCCTTTTTCCCATAATTTTTGCACCAGATAACTGTCACAAATCCCAATATAATTACAGGTATTCGTCACCGCTGCTGTATACAGGTCAAAATCAGGAAGCTGTAGCACCCATGACGCATAGGGTACGCCTTCTCTCTGACAAAAATCTGAAATTTCCTTATAAAAATTTACAGAAAAAACAATATCACTGGCCCGTCCGCCCAATAATTCTTCTACAAAAAGTTTTTCATCATTTTCAGATAATTTCGTCGCTACCTGTTCTACCGTAAATCCTATTTGTTCAAACGCCGCTATGATTGCCTGATCCCAGGCATACCCCCATGTGATATATGTCAAATTCATTCCTGTTTCCTCTTTCTCCCGCAGATGTCTTTCCTCCGGCACTTTCCCTTCCCTACAATAAGTCCTTTACACCAGAAAGCTCCCAGATCCGGTTTAACTGGTGCCCGTAGCTAAACTGATCCTTCACAATCTTGTATCCGTTTTGTCGTATTTTTTCTGCTTCTTTTTCATGTGCAAGATAATACTTCACTTTATCCAGTGCTTCCTCTGCCGACCGGTATATTAACAGATCTCGTTCATCCTCAAAATATTCTTCCAGGTCCTTCTGATAATTCGTCAAGGCAAGTGCCCGGCATCCCAGAATATCAATAACTCGCTGTGGTATTCCATTGCGAATAGAGCGCAATGTAATGTTTAAATTAACCCGACTACACTTAAAGACAAACGGCATCTCCTTCTCATAATCAACAATTCCGCACTCTCTTACCCCCGGCAGGTTGGGATGATCCGGGGCATACAGCTTTACAGAACAATACCTTGCGATGAGCGTAAGAAGCAGTACTCTTTCCTTATTGGTTACCGCCTTGGATAAAAACATCGAAAAGGGAGTTCTTCTCAACGTTTCTACATCATGTAAAAAACCATGGTTAATATTTCTTAATAACGCTTCCGTTACTTTCTCATTGCATAATCGCTTGATTACGGCATCGTTGACAAGCTCATCTATAATATTCACACCGTAAATATTCATCTGTGTGTTAATCAATGCCGCAATATATCCAGCACTGTATTCATCAAAAAGCGGATAGATCTTATCCATATCCGACTGATACAGTTGTCCCACCATAGAAACATCCGCCTGATATTTCAACATGTCCATTGGTTTCGGATGGAACCGGTTCAATTTATTTACATCCACTGCAAGCGGCAGGTAATATAAATTAGGTACTTTCCACTTGGTATAGGTATCATATTCAAAAGAATCAAATAAAAATATTCTGTTCGTATCTAAAAAAAGCGCTGATTGCACTCCCCCCAGTGCCGGGCTGTCATAAGTCCAGCATATATAAAGCATCCCCCTGTCATGGGCCGCTACTGCTACCGCCGGATGAAAGTTGATAGAAAAAATAGCATCATACTTTTTCCCCTGCAATGCTTTCTCCAAATCGTTCTTAAATTCCTCTTCCTGAGCTTTTATTCTGGGAGATGCTTTCGAAGAAAACAGTTCGAAATCAATTCCCTGTTGCTGTAATGTTGTATACAAGTCTCTTCTAGTAATAAATGTCCAGTCATAAACCAACAATTTCATACTTTTCCACCTTATGACGAAGAAACAGTCTGCTGAAAGCAGATGCTTCCAACAGGCTGTTCCCTCTCTTATTTGTTTCTCCTTATAACGCTGTCAGTCTATTACTGTAACAGTGACAATACTCCCTGATTGCTCTGGTTAGCCTGTGCCAGCATAGCCTGACCAGCCTGTGCCAGAATATTGTTATTGGAGTACTTCACCATCTCAGTAGCCATATCGGTATCACGAATCTGGCTCTCTGCACTGGTGGTATTCTCAACAACATTATCAAGGTTGTTAATGGTATGCTCCAGACGGTTCTGAACAGCACCCAGTGCTGATCTCTGATCTGATACTTTGTTCAGAGCAGCTTTAATGGTCTCGATTGCGTTCAACGCATTGGTATCGTCAGTTCCATCTACCTTTAATCCAGAAACACCCAAAGTTTCTGCGCTCATAGACTTAATGTCAATCTGAATCTGGTTGTTGGTCGTTGCATCTGCACCTACATGCAGCTTTAAGGTCAATGCGCCGGTCTTATACTCATTCGTAGCATCTACATAATCGGTCACATCCTTCTGCGTTGCAGCTCTGCGATCTGTAATGCCATCGCCTGTCTTAATAAACAGCTTCGCATCACTCTTCAGATTACCGTCATTATCGATGTACTTGTCCAGACCATTTGCAGCAATCTCGTTTCCATCTGCATCAACAAACTGGAAGGCTCCACTTGATGCATAGGTGTTCACATCGGCTACCTTTTTGGTGGAATCTAGTGCTATATCGGTCAGTTTTCCATAATATTTAGAAATATCATTCGCAGTAGATCCAATATCAGCACCTGTAGCCAACTTCTCACCGGTTGCAGAATCATATACATCCTTTCCTTCTTTTACAAGATAATGATTCTCTGTTGCAAAGCCCGTTGTAACCAATGTCATATCACTATCTACCAGAGTATTTGTAGCATTCGCTGCTGTATAATAGCTCTGAGTAGCATCATACGCAGTTCCGGATTTTACAGCATAGAATTTTCCGTCAGATCCTTTGGTATAATACGTATCTGTGTTAATAACGGTCTTAGACTCTATATGCGTAGTTGATGCAGTAGAATCAAGTTTTTCACCAGCAACTTTACCCTTGCTATCAGTATAATACTCATGTGCCTTGGTATCCAGTGCAGCGGTGCTTGTTCCCTTTGCAACGGTTACAATATCTGTTCCATCCAGATAGTATAAATCCTGGCTGAGAACCTTGCCATCCTTATACTGGAAATTTTTATCCTTTGTTGCATCCAAATCACCCTTCAGCAGATAGGTCTCATTGAATTTGGTGGTCTCAGATACACGGTCGATCTCAGTGGTCAGCTGATCGATCTCAGCCTGGATAGCTTCACGGTCAGATGCGGAGTTGGTGCTGTTAGCAGACTTTACAGCCAGTTCATTCATTCTCTGTAACATATCCTGAACTTCGTTCAGAGCACCTTCAGCGGTCTGTACTGCACTGATACCATCCTGTGCGTTCAGGGAAGCCTGTGTCAGACCTCTGATCTGCTTTCTCATCTTCTCACTGATGGACAGGCCTGCTGCATCATCAGCTGCACGGTTGATCTTGTATCCGGAAGACAGCTTCTCAGTGGACTTTGCCTGGGATGCCGTGGTTAAGCCTAACATTCTGTTAGAGTTCATTGCTGTTAAGTTGTGTTGTACTACCATAATAATTTACCTCCATGTGTAAAAATGTTGCAGATACATCCGTTTATCTGCGGTGTGTGGTTAATAAGTTACATTTTCTATAATAAGCGACCCTAGGATTCCGCATTATTACCAAGCTTCAGATCCCCTTTATCCCCTTGTTACTTGTTCTGTACGATAACGACGTTGGATTTTTTCTTTTTGGCTGCGCCCTCCGGATTCTTGTAGTACTTCGGAATGGTGGCCAACAGCTCCGGATCCTGGATCCGTTTCTCAATAGCCTTGCTTCGTACGATGTTCACTTCCTTGGGGGCATCGATCATAATGCGGGTCTGTCCGCCGCTGCTTCCCAAAAATACAATTTTCACATCGTCCCCTATCATCAGGAACTCTTCGTCTCTCACCGATAGTCTCAGCATGGCTGTTCCTCCTTGAAATCAATTATTTCCTTATAGTTTGCTGTTGTTTTGGAAATACTTATCGTAAATGTAACAAAAGTATAATTGTGTTACCTTTTCGGCATTCAGATCTGAATATCCTGGAATATCCTGTCACGGTCTTCCTGTTCGATTCCCAGATACCGCTTTGTTACTTCATAGGAAGAATGGTTATAGATATTGACCAGCAAGGCAGGTGGAATACCCTGCCGCCATGCCTGGTAACCGAAGGTTTTCCGCAGGGAATGACAGCAGATCACGCCCGGAATCTGATAATAACTGGCAGCTTTTTTAATGATCCGGAAGGCCTGCACTCTGGTGATGGGTTCATTCTTATTGGTATGGGGAAATAAATAATCCTGCGGAGACAGCTCCTTTTTTTCTCGTAAAATAGCAAGACGATAAGCCTGTAATGCACATATAATATTCTGATTGACATAGATACTGGATTTTTTGCCCGTCTTCTGCTCTACAAGACAGATATGCTCTCTGTATTTCTCCCACTCAAACAAATAGACATCCTGCCATTGCAGATGCAGCAGATCCGAGATCCTCAGTGCTGTATTCAGACCAAGTATCACCAAAAGCTGATTTCTGGGATTCGACCGGATCTCCTGATAATAACGCTTAAAGTTTTCCAGATCTTCCTGTTTCCGGATTGGTTGTGCTGTATTCATTGTTCGCTCCTCCATGATTTTGTATTAACAGCAGGCGGAAAGCCTGCATAGTTACGAAAGATATCGTAACATTCCCTGCCCCAGCCGTTGCGTTTCTTCCCCTGACGGCCGGAATTTACTTTGGCAATTAAGGGAAAATATTTTTTTCAACAAAGGGGTTAAGTTTTTAAATTCTGTACCGATAACTATTGTGAAAGCAAAAAGGTAACACAATTATACTTGTGTTACCTTTTTTATGTGAGAACGAAAAGAACCTTCGAGGCTGGCTCGAAGGTTCTTTTTCTATTTTATGGATTATGCAATTATTATGGATTACACCGCTTGCAGGGAACATATCCCATATTAATGACATCTTCTCCGCTGCCGGTATAGATCTCTTTATTTTTCTCCTTCATATCATCCACACTGGAACATGTGGGATAGTGGAATTTCATGGTGTTGGTATTCAGCACATAAGTAATTCCCTGGGATTCCTGCGGTGCCGACGATTCCGGTGAGGTCTGCACCGTGGCATCGGTCTCCGACTGTGGCGCCGGTGTCTCTACCGCAACAGATGCTTCTGTGCTTTGGTAGGTTCCGCTGTCCTCCGCCCAGTTATCTCCTGTGGCATAGTCTATGCCGATCCCCGGCTGTACATTATAGACAAACACGCAGAAACAGATTCCTGCTCCGGCATCTTCCACGGAATAGGCTTCCATGAGGACTCCATCTGCCAGAAGGTTATCACCGTCAAAAATAGGTGTGACACGGTACAGCACATGATTTCCGGTGGCTTTTACATAGTCGGATACCTTGGTTTCAAAGGGAAGCATTCCCTGTGTATTCAGATATCTGGTTCCGGTAATCAGATTCTGCGGGTTAGCATTTTCCGCTGCCAGCATGTAGGCGATCAGATGGCAGCGATTGTAGAGGTATTTTCCGTCCACGTTATCGTATTTCACCAGATGCCAGCCGGTAGGCTTCACAGAACCGATCTCTCCTCTGGGTTCCGTCGGCATCAAATCCTGTCCCACATTTGCATATGCCACACCACAACGTCCCAGGCTGTCCAGCTCGCTGTAAATCTCGAAGGACTGTGTAGTCAGATCCGCCTCTGTGAAATAGGGTTGATTGTCGTTGACCTCAGTATAAGGCGTGCCGGAGTATGTTGGAATCTCCCGGAGGGAAAATGCTGACGTGCCCTCTCCTGCCGGAACATCTGTTGCAGATATGACCTGCTGCGATTCTTGTGTATCCGAAGAACTTTCCTGTGGCTGTCCGGATTCAGGTTCCGATGCTGTGTTCTCCGATGCCTCCAGTAATTCGGAGGGAATCGTCGCCGGCTGCTCTATCGTATAGGTATTATCCTGCGGCGTGACGGTGCTTTCCGCACAGCCGGTGAATGTCAATAGCAGTGCCAGCCATAATGACAATTTTGTTGTCAAACGTTTCTGAGGTCTGTTGTGTTTCATTTTCATAGCTTGTCAATTACTCCCCTGTAAAATTCTTTGGAAATTATACCACATTTTTCATCTGACGCTGACTTGAAATTTTAAATTCCAGTGCACAGGTAAATTCCACTGTGCCTTTAAAAGTTGCCTAAAATCGAATGATT
>CAKRRU010000051.1 GCA_934394515.1 uncultured Acetatifactor sp. | reverse complement strand
TTCACACTCGGAGACGTTACAGCTGCCGGAAGGCATTCTGTCCGTTCCGGGAGTTCGTCCGGTTAGCCAATGATCATTCACTAACTTTCAATTTACAAACGATTCGCCTTCACATCCTCAAACTCCTGCAACATCTCTTCCGAAGGAGCCTTGGTAGCCAGGCTGACTGCCACGATGGCGATGAGACCAAGTGCAAATCCCACTACCAGCGAATACAGGCCGGTTGCCTTGCCGAGGGTCTGTCCGCCTACGAGAGGAATGTAGTCCCAGACAATAACGGTCAGTGCGCCGGTGACGATACCTGCCACTGCGCCGGGGAAGTTGGTTCTCTTCCAATATAAGGACATCACTACCAGAGGTCCGAAAGCAGCACCCAGACCTGCCCATGCGTTGGATACCAGTCCCATAACAGTGTTGTTCGGGTTCCACGCAATGATATAAGCCAGTACTGCGACTGCCAGTACAGTAGCACGGCTGACATTCATTACAGTCTTGTCATCCGCATCCTTTTTGATCAAGCCCTTGAAAATATCTTCCGCTACGCTGGAGGCGCTGACCAACAGCTGGGAATCCGCCGTGGACATGATCGCCGCCAAGATACCGCAGAGGAACAATCCTGCAATGAAAGGAGCCCGCATCTCCACGGTGAATACTTTCTTGATCATCTCGATAAATACCTTCTCATTATTGCCGTTCACTAGCTCCGGCAGATAAGCTCTGCCCAGAATACCGATAAACACTGCAAATCCCAGGGATAATGCCACCCAGCTGATGGCTGTAGCCTTGGACTTGGTCATTTCCTTTTCATCCCGGACTGCCATAAATCTCACAAGGATATGAGGCATACCGAAATATCCCAGTCCCCAGCCGAGGCCGGAGATCACGCTGACGATATTGTTGCTGCCGTCACCGTTCTTCATCAGGTTCAGGAAATTGGTGCTGTCGGCACCTCCGGCTTCCAGTCCTGCTGCCAGCGTGGTTCCATTGCCGGTCAGGAAATGATAGGCAAACAAAGGTACTGCCAGAATACCGACCAGCATCAGCATGCCCTGGATAAAGTCTGTCACGCATACTGCGGTGAATCCGCCCAGGAACGTATACACCAGTACTACCAGCGCACCGATGGTCAGTGCCACATGATAATCAATACCGAACACTGACTCAAACAGCTGACCGCCGGCAGAAAGTGCGGAAGCACAATACACCAGGAAAAATACCACAATAGTAACGGAAGAAACCGTCATCAATACCTTCTTCTCATCATGGAAACGGTTCTCAAAATAAGTCGGCAGCGTCACGGAATTATTAGCGCGGATCGTATATCTGCGCAGCTTCGTGGCAATGAACAGCCAATTCAGTGTCGTTCCGATAAACAGTCCGATGGCAATCCAGCCGTCACCGCCGACACCGGTTAAATAAATAGCACCCGGCAGTCCCATCAGCAGCCATCCGCTCATATCCGATGCCTGTGCGGACAGCGCAGCGACAAAACCGTTCAGCTTTCTGCCACCCAAAAAGTAATCTTCGGAATTATTGTTTCCCTTTGCATAGAACGCCCCGATAGCGATCATCATGAGTAAGTACAGCACGAATGCCACAATTACCCATCCAAGCGTATTTCCTGTCATAATATCCTCCTCGTAAGTTTACCATTCGAAATACACTTGTCTGAAAAACACCAAATTACATTCTGGAATCATAATTTCTTCCTCAGATGCAGTCCGAATAGTTTTGTTGTATACAGTGATACGCTTTATTATAAACAATAACCGGCTCCTCGTCAACAAATTAGTTTGTTATCGCTGTAATGTGTGAAAGTATATAATTGTGTTCATGTGTATCTTATTACAACTTGCTGTCAAAACACACGCGAAGCAATTCATAGAACACGTAGGCTGCCAGCCCCATCAGGAAGTCTGATTCGTACAGATATACCAACACAGTAAAAATCGTCCATATTTCCGCCAATGGATCTGTCAGTTGCATTGCTCCCATCAGAGCATGTGTCCCGCTAAAGTAAAAATATCCGTCAGAAAGCAGCATCGACAAGCGAGTATCCAGTCTTGCATAACAGGCTCCGATGACCACCCCGGTGAGTGTAGCTCCCTGTAAAAGAAAAGTTCCCGCATGCATCCTGAGACATTGTAATACAGATTTTTCTCTTCGAATCCGGAAATCCCTGCCATGGATCAGCAGACACAGCAGCAGTGTAATCAGAAGCACCCGGAAGATTCCCAAGCCATAAGGGAAGGTAAACAGAAAGCTCTCCGGCATAGCTTCCCAATTCCATGTCAGGTTTAGCAATTCCTCATAAGTCAGTTTTGAAGTAAAAATCCAGAATTCCAACAGTTTACTGAACATCAGCAGTAACAAATATGCTGCTGCCACACCAACACATTTTACAGCCGTTTTGACTTTATTCATTCTTCTCCCTCCGTCAGTTTTCCGTTGGATCCGAATGATTTTCCGGAATTCCAACGTCATCCCAATAAGTAATTTGCGCTTTATAAGTCATTTTTTAAGCTACATCTTCATAATAGCAGACAGTACCTTCTTTGTTTTCTCCTGTCCTCGAATAGCTGTTTTCTGACCTCGAAATTTTACGTCTGCGTAATTACAACGTCCGGAAATCAACTTTTGGGGTCACGTCTGTAAAGCTTACATTGAAAATCCGTCGTGCCTGACCCGGATCACAGGTTCAGCCAGACACGAACCCGGAAATCCCCCGTCTCTTCCTCTATTTCATAATCGATCTGCCCCTCATATTTTCTCACAATCTGTTCTACGATCCGCAGTCCCCAGCCGTGTTTCGTACGATCCGCTTTCCCGGTCTGCATATGTCCTTCCGAAATCTCCGGTTTCTCTCTGTAATCATTTAAGATCTCCAGCAACAGCATCCCGGGCACTGTCCTGGTCGTAATCCGTATCCTGCTTTTTGCCGCTTCCAGCGCATTTTCCGTCAGATTGGCAAACAATGCGCATATATCTTTTTTCTGCGCTCTTTCCATACCTGAAAACAGGGATGCCTCGATCTGCAGGTCGATATTTTTCGCCTCAGCCCGTTCTTTCGTTTCATATAATACAGTGTCCACCAGATCCATTCCGGTACATACCGGTACTGCTGCTGTCCGAACCGGTTCCTGTACACTGGCAATGTACTCCAGTGCCCCGGCATCATCCCCCTTTGCAATCATCTGTTCCACTGCCCTCAGATGATGGTGCATGTCATGGTACAGCTTCGCATTTTCCGTGTAAAAATCATATGTCTTACGATACCCCTGCTCCAAAAGTCCGTTTTGCAGGTCCAGATACTCCATCTGCTCCCGCATCCGCGCCTTCTGTGCATAAAAATAGGTTGCAGCCAGCACCGTTGTCAGACAGGCCAGATAAAAATACTCTTTTATCCGTTCTCCACGCAGCATATCCCAGAAAAAATTGCTGAAAAATAATGTCAGGAAAAAAGCTGCTCCCATGGTTCCGAAAATTTCCAGCAATTGTTGCCTGTATTCCCGCAGCCTGCCGGATTGCAGCATCAAGATTCCAAACAAGTTCACCCCCAGCCATGCCTCCTGTCCGATCAGCAATCCGTGCTGCAGCATTCTTCCGGCAAACCACAATGTCACTTCCAATCCCAATAAATACCCTGCGGCATACAGAAAGCTTTCCTTCTCTTCGCATTCCCACAAAAGGCTGAAAGAAACAGCAAAAAAGAGGATTGCCGGAAGACAGGATAATGTCTCCCGCATACCGTACCATACAATTCCGTACACGAAAGTCAAAAAAAGACAGCCGGCACCTCCCGTCAGAAAGCTTCTCGGCCACTCCCGGCTTCCCAGCGATCTGATCACATGGTTTTGTTTCATCCACCACACCATCCAAAATGCTTCATGAAAGCTGCACAGTAAGGTTATCATATGCATTTGCGTCACACCTGTCATATCTTTTTCTCCCCGGTCCAGTACTCCATGACTTTATCCTTTAATTCCCGCATTCTGCCTGAACTGACATAGAGTTCTTCCCCTGTTGCCAGCGTCAGTTTGTCGTTTTTTAACTGTGTCACCTTCGTCACATTGCATAAATACCCTCTGTCAATTTGCAAAAATTGTTTCTCCGGCAGTTCCTCCACCAGGCTTTTCAGGGTTCTCCGCACTCTGTTCCGGTTTCCGTTCTCCTTTACGATACAGGCATACTTTCCCTGCTGCCGGATATAAACTATTGCTTCCAATGGAATCTTCTCCACTCCCTGCCCGTTCTCCACAAGCAGGAACCGGTTCTCCCTGCGTTTCAGTTCCGCCACTGCCGCCGAGAGGGTCTCCGGAAGCATCTGTGTCAGGCATCTTTTGGGCAGAAAGCGAAAGGGCTGTAATTTAAAAGAATCGTAGACATATTTTTCATAGGAAGAGACAAAAATAAGCAGCGCTGCCGGGAGCCTGCTCTGCAGTCTCCTTGCCAGCATAAATCCGTCCTCATCCCCTAGTTCGATATCCAAAAACAGCAGGTCGAACAGTTGTCCGTCCTCCACTTCATATTCCAGAGTTTTCCCACTCTGAAAAATCCGGACGGAATACTGCGCTCCTGTATCCTGCTGATATTCTGTCAGAGCCGCTCCGATGCTCTCCGCATCCGCCCGGTCATCGTCACAGACCGCGATCCTCCACTGCATTCTGCCGTCCCTTCCGCAGATCCCGTTAATCTGCCAATCCCTCTCAAGTAAATCTTGAAAAAAATACTTCTATCATATGCTATGAGTTATTATATACAAGAATCTCCGATTCATCAACAAATTAGTTTACTATCGCTGTAATGTGTGAAAGCCGCAAAAAGCCCCGCCACAGAGTTTTGTCCCTGCGGCGGGGCTTGTAATGCGAAACTATTGTTTCTTCCTTCTTACCAGCATGACTGCCAGTCCTACGGCAGATACTACAAATAGAGCGATCCAAATGCCGGAAGCATCTCCGGTATTGGGAGAAACGTCCAGAATCTGCACTACCGTGTTGTCATTGCCTGCTGTATTGCTGATGCCGTTATTGCCGGCGTTATTGTTTCCATTATTGCTGCCGTTGTTACTGTCATTGCCATTGTCGTTGTTGCCGTTATTATCGTTGTTTTCATCCTTGTTGTTATCATTGTTCCCGGGAGCGCCGGATGTATTTTTGGCTACCGTAAAGCTGGTGCCTGCAGTGCCGTCCGTCCAGATGATTTCAAAGGTGTGAGTGCCTTCCGACAACGTCTTCAAGTAATCTGCCTTTAATTCGATGATGGTAGAACCTTCTGTAACTATATAGTTCGCAGGATCAACAATCGTTCCATCCACCTTTACATTCACAAATTTGGAAATTTCACCATTTCCCCGGATCCTGATACTTCCGCTTCCGTCCGTACTCTGGGTCCAGGAGCTGTTCGCACCATCAATGATCTCATACAGCTTCTCTTTCACCGTCAATACTACGGTATCCGTTGTAACAGAACCGGCTGCGTTACGGATGACGCACTGATACTTGAATCCATCGCAATCCTTGTCCGTTACTCCTGTGGTATAGACCGCACCGGTGGCTCCGGTGATGTCTGTAAATCCATTACCGTCATTCCTGTCGATCTTCCACTGATAGGTTACGTCCGTACCTGTTGCAGTTACTTCAAAGGTCGCTTTCTCTCCTACTGTCACAGATACACTCCTGGGCTGTGCAGTGACCGCCGGAGCATCCACATGGTACAGTTCGATTTCACCGGTCAGGCTGTTGTAATTGGTATCCGCAGGGGTGAATCGCCACTTGTAGGTCGTGTTGACTTTCACCTCAGTGTCATCGGACAACACATTTCCGTCCGTACCCACCCACTCCAGGGTACCGTCTGCAGGATTCAGGGTACTGCCGTTTAACGTCAGTCCTGCATCCGCCAGGGTCTTGCCCCCCGTGGTGATCAGGGTGTATTTCGGTTCCCCGGCAGGAGCTGCCTTGGTGATCCGGATGTTCAGCGTAATGGTGAAGTCCTTATAGTTGCTGCAGCATGCTTTCAGTATGACAGTAATCTTGTCAGCTACCTGGCCATCGGAGACTGCATAGGTCAGTCCACCGTCTGCCGCAGACACATTCAGCTTGGTAAGTGTGGCATTGGATCCGTTGCTGATGCTGGATCCACACTTATAATTCCATGTCTGTCCGGCAGGAAGACCCGACCAGTCAGGTGTATAAGTATGGTCAGCACTGTCATTGAATGCCAGTGTCAGCTCCTCCGTGGCAAGATTCCTGCCGTCGCCCGGTGTGACTGTTATCTCAATGGTATCGGCCACTTCCTTATAATTCTTATCATCCGGCGTAAAAACAGCGTCATAGCTTACTTTGCCGGTCTTGTCGATCACTGTATCAGGTGCCTCCCAGCTCCATGTACCGGACATATTGCCCGCAGGATTGGACAGCGTGATCTTGCTAAGCTTCTGTCCATATTTCGCCGTCAGACCCGAAGGCTTGGTGTAGGCCGGCTCAGCCGTCCATACCGTAAACGCCTTAGCCTCTGTGGTGTAGGCCTTATAGTTCCCAGTCTCACCGATCACTGCGTACATATAGTAGGTACCGGCCTTCAGCGTAGTGGGGGTGATGTCCTTCCATTCCGTACCGCCGCTGTTGGTTCTGGTAGTGCTGTAATAGTAGGTCACTTTAGCGTCAGGGTCGCCCTTTTGTTCTGTCAGAGTCGGCGTAGCCGGTGTCTCGTTATAAGTGTAGTTATACATGCCGACCGCACCGCTCTGCTCTGCCTTGTTGACCTTGACTGTCGTAATATCTGTGGTCTCTGCATAGGTCTGTGTATCTTCCGGTGTGAATTTCCATGCAGCCTGCTGATTGCCCGCATTCAGAACATCGTTCAGGTTCTGCCATGCGAATGTACCGGCAATCTTCCTGCCGTTTGCCGTCATTGTGCCGGAAATAGTGATATTGGACAGCTTTTCACCGTAGGTGATCTCGGAAGGAGTAAGCTTCAGTGTGCCTTCCAGCTGCGGAACGATCTTAGCTGTTGCCAGGATGTTGATCGTCAGGGTGATATCCTCGTAATTGGCTGAATGAACCGTCACCGTAATAGTTCCTATAGAACCTTCCGTAGTGCCAGTGTCTGTAAATTTCAGTGCCAGCTTTCCATCCTCAATACCACTTCTGACTTCTGCAAAGCCATGATAGCTGCTGTCTGTAATATTCAGCGTCGGTTTTTCATAAGTAAGACTACCATATTCTCCGGGTGATACCAGTGACGGCAGAAGTTGCGGAAGCATCACCGTGTAAATTGTAGTGCTGCCGTTGATAATGGTAAGATCCCTGACAGCAGGAGGAGCTGCTGCGGCAGCCTTTACAATCTGGCAGCCGTTCTTCGTATACCTTGTGTCGCTGAGAGTGTAGTTCTTAACGCTGCCCGTAAGTTTAACTGTGACAGCGACATCCTTATTTGCACCGGCAGCTGCATCCGCAAAGTTACCGGTTACCGTATAATCCCCGTCCTTGGTCAGGGTCTCGCTGTTCACAAGACCATTGAATGTCACGCCTGTGACAGCCGCTGTCGTTGTGCCATCGTAAGTCTTATCCTTAACCGTCACACCTGTGATCATCAACTCCTTGGGGGTGATGTCTGCTGTCACGCTGGCGGGCTGTGAAAGCTTGTAGTTGCCTGCCTTTGTGCCGGTAAGGGCATAACCGTTGAAGGTAACTGTCTTAGCAGTGCCCGCATCTGCGTCTGCAAATTTTGCCGTAGCATTTGCGTCCTCAACTGTCACATAATTCTCATCTCCGGCTACAAGACCGCTGATCTCAGGCTTTCCGGTAATGTCAGCGTCAGCGTTGCCGTTATAGACCTTGTTATCTGCTGAGATGCCTGTAATGGTGACGTGCTTCGGTGCAATGGTAAATGTCCAATCCGAGTTCATTATTTGGCCAGCTTCGTATGCATCACTCCGTGCGACTTGAACCTTCACCTCATAGGTACCGGCATCTGTCGGATTTTCAACCTTGTTGTAATCCTCGTCAAAATATAACACGGTATATTGTAATAATTGTCCAAAGCCTGTCTTTTTCGATGTTACTGTGGCTTCCTTAGCCTTGCCGTCGTAGATCAGGTTATCCGGTGCTTTATACTCGAAGTCGCTGTCAATCAACTTCCACCGGTCAATGCTGAACGCCTGCTTGGCAGTTACACCGTCCACGGTGACATTGGCATAGTAAGTACCCGGCTTGACAGGCGCAGCAATTTCAGTGTCCGTGCTGTCCGTATAGAAGACTTTTCCCATAGCTGAAGTATGTTTCCAGTCATCAGTTGTCACGCATTTTGCGTAATCGTAAGGCTCACCGCTATATTTCTGATCGTCCGCTTTCAGTGTCAGCGTGCCGCCTGCGGTGGTACAGCCTGCAACGTCGCAGTACTCTTCAAGAATATTTCCTGCGCCTGTTTTCACTCTCACTTTCCACTGGTGTTCGTGCAAGCCGAGGTTTACGGTCTTGCCGTCCGCAGACACATTCACCTTATATAAGCTGTTGTCAGCAGTAAAATTACCGTCTTTGATCCAGTTATCCACCGCCGTAGCGATAGTCACAGGGGTGCTATCGTCAGGAACTGCTTCACTCGTCACACCAATGCTTGCGGAATCGTTCAGTGCACCGCCGACGGTGATCTCCCTACCGCTGAGCAGATAGACGTTGCTCGTTGTTCCGCCAGTATACAGACCATCAGCGCCTTTCGTTCCACCTATCACGTTGCCGGTAATCTTCACATCGCCACTGACAGTAAAAGCACCATTCACACCTACACCGCCATATTGCTTAACACTATTCCCGGTGATCCTGCCGCCGGACATGTTGAATGTGCCACCGTTACCAAAAACAAACACAGTGGTGTATGCGGAGCTTGCGTTGCCCTTGATTTCGCCGTCATACATATAAAAATTTCCATATACCGACACTGTATTGTATTCAGAAACGTTGCCTGTAATGCAGCCACCGTAGAAATTGAAGCTGCTACCGGACGCCACCTCCATAGCACTACCTTTTTCCCCGTCTTTATGGGTAATCTTGCCATAAGCTCCTGCTCCTCCTTTGCAGTCGCTCAGTGTGAAGGTGTTGCCGTTCTTGACATTAATGACATTGAGGCTTCTGTCCGCAGTATGTGTCATCTGCGTAATGCTGTGACCGTTCAGGCAGAGCACTACACCGTTTGCAGGCTCCCACACACTGCCATTCGTCAGTTCAATATCGTTTTTCAGATAATAGTACCCCGCACTCTTAATTTCATCGAGTGTGCTGACACCTGTCCATGCCACATTTCCATGTCCAGCCTCGCTGCAGCCCTCCTTGCCACAGATGCCATGTTCATGCAGATCACCGTTAATAAAGATGATGCCGTTGTCCAGCAACTTCTCCGTATAGCTGCTGTCGCTAGTGAAAGCCTTCAGGTCATTGTCCGTCAGTGCATGGTCGTCTGTGCCCTCGGCAATGACAGCATATGCGCCCTCAGCGATTTCTGCCGCAGTGGTCACATGGATCTTGGCATTTTCGTTCAACGCCTTGTCAACCGTGATGAACTGACCATCGGGCAAATAAACATTGCTGTCACCATTGTCGGTGATCTGTGCACTGCCGCCTACGGTCATGGTGCCGTTTACGCCTACATTCACACCACCGCCGTTGCCAGAAGCCTCGTTGCCGGTGATGCTGCCGCCGTACATGGTGAAGCTGCCATTTACTACAACGCCACTGCCGTTCTTTCCGCTTTTGTGAGTGATCTTACCGTTGCCATTATTACTGCCGTTACAGTCGCAGAGTGTGAAGGTGCAGTCAGAAACTACCCTAATGGCATCGTACGCTTCCGACATTGTGATACTGTTGCCGTTCAGGCAGAGGTTTACATTACGACCGCAAGTCCATGTGGAGGAGAGAGTCACTGACTGCTTCAGATAATAGTTGCCATCTTCCGTAATTTCATCGAGGTCATTGATGCCTTTCCACACCACATTGCTGTGATCAGCCTCGGTGCAGTCCGCATTGCCGCAGATGGCATGCTTGTGCGGGTTTCCTTTCCGAAAAGCAACACTGTTATCCACATCAATCCACTCATAGCCAGCACCAGCATCATCGAGGGCGAAGACATCCTTATCTCCGGATGTCAGTGAATAAGAACTGCCCTTAGCGACAACGACATAATCGTTCTCATCAATCGACAGGCTCACGCCAATCTTTGAATCGGTCAATGCGCCTTTGATATTGATTTTCCCACTATCCTTCAAATAAAGATTGTTTGCGTTGTTTTCAACCGTGTTTCTGGTAATCTCCACCTTGTTTCGCATATCAATATATTGCGAGGTCTGCAGCATCATACCACCGCCGTTGCTGCCCGCATTGTTGCCGGTGATCGAAACGTTGGACATTCCGATAGCGCATTTATCCCCGAGGTATACACCACCGCCGTTGCCGCTCGCCTTGTTGTCGGTGATCGTAACGTCGTACATGTTCATCGTCATCTTACCACCAATGTATACGCCGCCACCGTCACCTGAAGTAGCAGTGTTGTTTTGGATGAAACCACCATTTATATTGACAGTCTTCTTTCCATACACACCACCACCTGAATCAGCCTGATTATTAGAGATTGTACCACCGAATATATGGAAGTAGTTAGCGACATAAACACCTCCGCCAAGTTTGTTGCCCGCATTGTTGCCGGTGATCGTGCCGCCGTACATGTAGAATAAACCAGCATTCGAACATACGCCCCTACCGGCAGTCTCTGCTTGATGGGTAATCTTGCCTGTATCCTGCTTGCATTCGCAAAGACGGAACGTTCCCTTCGTCTGCGTGATGACGTCAAAGTTGCCCGCCGCTGTGATGCTGTGACCGTTCAGGCAGAGATTTATCTCATCGCTTATGTACTGATTGGTAATGGTAGCATCCGTTTTAAGGTCAGTTTCGAGATAATAGTTGCCCTTCGGCAGTATATAACCGGCAGAAGTCGAAGTCCAAATATTTCCGTCCTTCTTTAGCTGGCCGGTGGTTTCGTCATATGACAGCGGTATCCAGTTGCTCACAACTTCGTGGTGAGTGCTGTAGGATCCATGACCTTGGCAGTTCGTCGCACCGCAGAAGGAATGGTCTACATGCGTAGTAGCCTGTGCCGCTACCGCCACGTTCAGAGCAGCATAAACATTCTCCAGACGGGTCATATTCAGCCTGGCAGTCTGCGCCTTGTCCAGTACCGTCAGGGCCTCTTCAATCGCCATCAGCTGTGCTTGGAGTCCGTCCGCATTATCTGCGGTTACTTCCTCCGGCAGAGCATCGATGAGGGCCTGTACTGCTTCCACCTCTGCATCCTTTGTGCCAGCATTGCCGCCGCTGATGTCTTCAACGGTGGCGGAGCCGTCCGTGGTGTCCACAGTCCCAGGAAGTTCACTGCCCTGTGTCTCCTGCTGTTCCGTCACTGCATCTGTTCCTTCCGCAAACGCCGTCATGGGCATCATGGAAAAGCTGAGAACAAATGCCATGCACAAACTCAATACTCGTTTCTTCATAAGTTCCTCCTTGGTTGGCGCCTTACGCCTGTCATTCCGTATATCGTAAATCCATTATTTATAAACATTGTAACTCTTTTTACCCTCATAAAACTATTTTTTGCATGAATTGACCCGATTTTGTCGTGAATTACATTTCCACACATAAGGTGGCACTTTTTCCGGGCTTGATGGCAGACTTTGCACCGGCATCGACAGCTACCCTGATAGACAGACCGGCTTTTTTATCTTGTCAGTCTGTTTACATTCTGCTATATTAATGGTACATCGTCCCCTGGGGGACGAGTCAAACAGTTTCGACAAAAAACGAGGAAAAGTACGATGCAAAAAGATGAAAATCTGTTTCAGATCGGTGAAATAGCAAAAATACTCGGTGTAACCAGAAAAACAATTCTGGTCTATGAAGAAAAGGGGCTGCTGACTCCCGCCGTGAAGGATGAGAACACCAGATATCGTTACTATACCGCAGATAATATGACGCAGATACGTTCCATCAAGTCCCTGCAGACGCTGGGACTCTCCCTGAATGAAATTGCGGACTATTATTACTGTACGGATAATATAGATGCCCATCTGCAAAGGCTGATGGATCTGCGGGCGGCACTTGACCGCAATATTCAGCTGCTGCAGGTGCGTGCCGCCAGGTATGGGGATCTGACCGTTCGCAGCACGACGCTTCCACAGCAGGTGTGTTACGCCCGCCGGTATCAATGCCGGGATATTGCCGATGCTTCGGATCGTCTGCGTGAAACCTATATTGCTGCTGCGAGAACCGGTATGATGTCTATGGTTGCGCGGATGTTTACCATGCGGATGTCGCAGGATTCCGATACACTTGATCTGATGTGCTGTATCCCTATGGAGAGCAGCTTCACAGGGCCTGAGCGGATGGAATTTGCGGAAACACCTGCACTGTGTATTTATTTCCGTGGCGCTTATGATGAGATTTCCAAAGCATTTCACGCCCTGGCAAAGTACGTGGAAGAAAATCATGTCTGCATGACGGGACCGTTCCGCTCAATTTATCTCGAAGGTCCGCCAAGCCGGGGAGAAAATACCGGGGACTATATCACGCAGATAGCCGTTCCCATAAAGCTGTAACGGCAAAAGAACGCACCGGTATGATCGGTGCGTTCTTCTTTATTTTGTATTATTACATTCCATACTTCTTTTGCATTGCTTTCAATACTTTAGGGTCTGCCAGCTGTGCTGCCTTGTCTGCATCTCCCCCCGCTGCCATTCGGGAAATCAGTGCAAGCAGCAGGCTTTCACCTTCTGCTCTTCCCTGTACCCTGCCAGCTTCTCTGCCCTCTTCCCTGATGTCATCGTCATGTAATAATTCTTTCATGTACTCGGACCTCCACACTTCATTCTTTCTGGCCTTAATTACTGCCTCATCTATCCTCCGGGTAAGGTCATCTCCTACCTTTCCGGTTCTAATATAATCATATAACTTTTTCAGATGTTCCGGTATATTCTTCGCATCACTGACACAGTTATAAAAAATCTTCTCAGTACCGTCTTTCAGACACAATTCCAGGTTTTCTTCACAACGGTTCTGGAAAGAATACTTCGCATATCCCAGTCCAAAAGGGTCAAAGGTGCAAAGGAATAATACTCTTCCTTCCGGTAATTCCCGATAAGATTTCCCTTTGCTAAGATGATCCGTATCCATCGTGGATTGATAAAACCGGCTTCTTTTCGGCAGTGCAAGTTTCTCTGTCGACTGGTGATTCAGGTTTTGCATCTCCGCATCGTAGACACGTTTCCTGTCCCTTGCATACATATCCAGGCGAACCGGTTTACCATCCGAAGTATATCGAAATCCCCGCTGTGTCTGTATGCCTTCCAGTTTTCCCACTGGTGTCTGTAACAGACACTCCAACGAATCCCGGCAAAGTTCCATATCTTCCATCACTTTACCGAACATAAAGTCATCTGCGATTGTAAGTTCTTCGTATCGTTTTGCCATTCACATTCTCCTTTGCACTTTCCACAGGAGAAAATACCGATACCGTCACAGAATCGAATTTCAATCCACTCTATGCCTTCCTCCTGCTCTATTGTAATTATTGGGTAGTTAAGCAGGGATTCCTCTGAAGTCATAGACATCGGCTTTCGCTGATATAGAAATTCGAAATAGAAAATCTGCTTATGCATAGAGCATAGCAAACGAATATTTAATTGTCAACGTAGTAAAATAGCCAAATCTACACCACTCAAATTTGGTTATTTTGCTATCCCTGCTGCATTTTCCGGTCAAAGCACACACGATTCCCGTGTGCCGATATCAGCCAATGCAAGTATTCCTTGAAAAAGTTTTTCTTCTATTATATTCTATAAAGAGGAATCACAAGTTTACAACAGAAAGGTTTATTATATATGTGGATTGCAGATCATTGGAAAGATTACGAAGTGCTGGATACGTCCAGCGGAGAAAAACTGGAGCGTTGGGGAGATTATATTCTCGTCCGTCCGGATCCCCAGGTCATCTGGAAGACGCCTCACGATCATAAGGGCTGGAAACAGAAAAACGGTCATTACCACAGGAGTGCCAAGGGCGGCGGCGAATGGGAATTTTTCCATCTGCCGGATGAATGGGCGATCCATTACACTCTGCCTTTCCAGAAGGAAGCTCCCGGCAAGGCTGATCCTCTGACCTTCCATCTGAAGCCCTTCAGCTTCAAGCATACCGGTCTGTTCCCGGAGCAGGCGGTGAACTGGGACTGGTTCTCCACCCTGATCCATGAGGCAGACAGACCTGTAAAGGTGCTGAACCTCTTCGCCTACACCGGCGGTGCCACGGTATCCGCCGCAGCTGCCGGAGCAGCGGTCACTCATGTGGATGCTTCCAAGGGTATGGTCGGCTGGGCGAAGGAAAATGCTGCCGCCAGCGGGCTTGCCGATGCTCCCATCCGCTGGCTGGTGGACGACTGCATGAAGTTCGTGGAGCGTGAGATCCGCCGCGGCAACAAATACGACGGCATCATCATGGATCCTCCTTCCTACGGCAGAGGACCCAAGGGGGAAATCTGGAAAATAGAAGACAATATCTGGGATTTCGTGGGACTGACCGCACAGCTTTTGTCTGATGATGCGCTGTTCTTCCTGATCAATTCCTATACCACAGGATTACAGCCCGCCGTGCTGTCCTATATGATGAATTCCACCCTGACGAAAAAGTTCGGCGGTCATGTGGAAGCCGGGGAGATCGGTCTCCCCGTCACTGAGAGTGGTCTGATACTGCCCTGCGGTGCTTCCGGACGCTGGCAGCGGAACTGATCTAACTAACATCATAAGCAGAATTAAGAAGGAGCCCCTGGTCGAGGCTCCTTCTTGATTGCAGACAAAAGCAACAACTACCGCCTGATGATTGAATTCTAAACGATCCGTTTTTCACACGCTGCCGAGGAGTTCCGTTTCAATCTCCAATCTCTGAAGAATGTCTCTCACAATACCATCATCCTCAATCAGAGTAATTCCAAAACACTTTTTTCCTGCATCTTTTAAGGAGGCTCCTATATGATAAGCATTTTTCTTATCCAAGATTAAAAAGCGATCATGAAATACTTTCGTGTACCGCACTTCCAGTAAAGGATACTGGCTGTTGAAATTATCAACATCTTCTTGAGATAACTTGGTTCTTTTCAATGTATACATCACAACAGCCACATTCTCATTCTTTTTTGCGAGAAGATTCAGCGTTCCTACATCCACATAGCCATCAATTAAAACGATTTCCTTTTCCGCTTTTTGAATCAGGCTGACAATCAGACTAAAAGCATCATATATCTGGCCGTCAAAAAAGACTTTCTGATTTGATTCCTCATGGTCCGATATATATTCAAATATCTGATCCAATTTTTCATCCGTTTGCTTTTGATATTCCAGTTGTTTTAACTCCACATTACTGATACGTTCAAAAAGCAAGGCATTATTAGCAATAAATCGCCTCATTTCCACGAATGCGCGCATAATACCAATGCTTACCTTAATTGCCACTTCACTATGCAGCACACTCGCCAACATAGAGATTCCCTGCTCTGTAAATACATAAGGAAGAGTCCTGCGACCACCATAATTATTTTCGTCCTGCGCAAAACTTGAAATGCCAGTTTGGCATCTCAAGTTTTGATATTCCTCTTTCGTGAGCTGAAAACGAAAATCTTCTGGGAATCTACTGATATTTCTTTTTACTGCTCTATTCAATGCCCCTGTCTCAACCTGGTAAAGAACGGCAAGATCACTATCCAACATAACTTGCTTATCTCTAATAACATAAATCATTTTTTCAATCGACGGTTGAACGATTTTAACTAAATCATTTGTAATACCATCCGTTTTTTTCGCTTCTGGTTTAATTTCTATCATAAATTCTCCCTATAACAGATTGAAACGCCAGTCTGCACAGACGTTTCCAGTCCTTCCGACAGCTGTTCACAACACATATTTTCTGAGCACCGGAATCTTACGAAGCAGCCATGCGGTTGCCATTGACAGCGCCAGTACCGGCAGGCAGAAGGCAAGCAGCAGGAAAAGCAGCCGTACCCGGCCTGCGGCCACAGACTGCACGCCGCTCTGCTCCAACAGCGTAAACGGTGTGATCTTCATAAATTTATAGAGCAGATTTACATACACCGGATGTACCAGGTATACAGCAAAGCTCAAAGTGCCTGCCGCCTGCCAGAGGGTCCGGTGCTTTTGCACTTCTTCGCCGGATCGTTTTTCGGGGCTGCCACTCCATCCTGCGGCAAACAGTAAAAGGGCAAGCAGTACAGTAAAAGGATAATTGTACGCCATCTGGATCTGAAAATCTGCCAACAGTCTGCTGCCTGCCATTCCCAGCATCAGTACCGCTCCCATGGTTCCAAAAACCTTCTGCATTTTTTCTTTTTTATCCACCGTTTTCTCCCATTGGGCAAAAAAGTATCCACAAATATAATACAGGACATGGATACCTCCATCCGGAAGTACAGGAAGTACACTGTTATTCAGTACCTTATTCATAAAAGGCATCATGCTGCTTCCCACAAAAAGAAGCAATAATACACCCCGGATACACCATTGGGGAAGCACCTGCAAAGCTTTTTTCAACAGTGGTGTCATCAGGTACAGGAAAAAGATCAGATACAGATACCACATATGGGACCAGGTATGCCCTGTCAGTGTCAGCCGTAGTGCCTCCGGGAGCATTCCCATACGGAAGCTTCTCTCTGCCACCATCAGTTCGGAACAGGCGTAAGGAACGCCGAATAGGAGGATCGCCAATGCAATCCTCCTGCAATATTTTTTAATCATCACCGGATAGGTCAATTCCCGCTCCGGGTCTAAAAATAAATATCCTGAAATCAGTAAAAATACAGGAACACACCATGTCACCAGATCCATCACTGCCAACAGCAGTCCCCGGTATTCCGGCATTTTTGACGCATCTGTCACGTCTGTTGCGCCTGTCAGCACGTGCATCAGCACCACTGCACAGGTCGCCAGTACCCTGAGCACATCCAGAAACTGTTTTCTGGGCCGGGATAAGCCGTTTATCATGTTTCTCCCATCTCCTCCATCAGGCGCATGCCTGCTGTATCTGTCACGGGAAGGGAGAATACGATGCTTTTTGCCTTGCTCTCCAGTCCCGCCTTTTCCATTATAGCACGCATGATGGAATTTTTCTGCTCACTTTTTACCACAATGAACAACATTTCTTTTTCCGGCA
>CAKRRU010000050.1 GCA_934394515.1 uncultured Acetatifactor sp. | reverse complement strand
ATGTATTCTCCATCGTAGAGCAGGTACTTCCTCCCGTATTTGAAAAGTACGGCATTTATAAAGAAGCTTCCAAGGCACCTTTCGTACGCATCCCATATCTGGAGGCTATGGACAAGTACGGTTCCGATAAGCCGGATCTGCGTATCGACCTTGTGCTGACCGATGCTTCCGAAGTAATGCAGGGTTGCGGTTTCGCTCCTTTCGAAGGACAGACCGTGAAGGCTATTGTAGTAGACGGATTTACCGCTACCCGTAAGCAGATCGATGCTATCTGTGCAGAAGTGGAAGTACAGACCGCACGTAAGGGCTTCTGGTTCCGCGTGGACGAGAACGGAGAGTTCGTAGGCGGTATCTCCAAGTTCTTACAGGATCGTAAAGAAGAAGTCATCAAGGCACTTGGTCTTAAGAACGGTGACTTTGTCGGTCTGGCTGCAGGCAAGAAGCTGGAAGCACAGAAGACCGCAGGTGTCTACAGAAAGCTGCTCGGCGCAGCCAGCGAGAAGCATATGAAGAAGGACTGCTATGAGTTCTGCTGGATCGTTGACTTCCCGATGTATGAGATCGGCGAGGAGTCCGGCGAACTGGAATTCTGCCATAATCCGTTCTCCATGCCCCAGGGTGGCATGGATGCGCTGAACAATCAGGATCCCTTAGAGATCTTGGCATACCAGTACGATCTGGTCTGCAACGGCGTAGAACTGTCCTCCGGTGCGGTGAGGAACCATGATCCGGAGATCATGATCAAGGCATTCGAGCTGGTAGGCTTGGGCGAAGCCGATGTGAAGGCGAAGTTCCCTGCTATGTACAATGCATTCTGCTACGGAGCACCTCCTCATGCAGGAATCGCTCCCGGTGTAGACCGTATGATCATGCTGATCTGTGGCGAGGAAAGCATTCGTGAGATCATTCCTTTCCCGATGAACAAGAACGCAATGGATATTATGATGGGAGCACCGGGCACGGTAGAACAGAAGCAGTTAGACGAGCTGCATCTGGCGATCACCGCAAAGCCGGAAGAATAAAATATCGGGCTGTCGCGTGATTCTTACGCGACAGCCTTTGTATATTTCCCGGAGTGTATACAAAGTTGAAAGCGGAGAAAAGGAGACTGAAAGCAGGAGAATAGTGCGCAAAGGGCGTGCGCAGAAATGAGGATTCATATGTCGGTAGGACTTTATATCTTACACTTGTATCCGGGAGCGGATGAGAACAGACAGGTGCTGCTGCGGGAGGCAGCAAAGTGTGTGGATCCGGTGCGGCGCAAGAAGGCGGAACATCTGAAAAACATACCTGCAAAGGCTGCCTGCCTGGGAGCTGGAATGTTGTTACAGAAGATGCTTCTGGATCTGCAATGTGGCGTGGAATATTCGGATACAGTTTTCCTGGAAGAAGAGGAACTTTTGGTGCAGCTGCAAAATCGGACCCAGGAGGAGCAGATGTTCCCCCTGACAATCTCTTATAGATACGGTGAGCACGGAAAACCTGCGATCGCTGATTTTCCAAAACACTTTAACCTGTCACATTCCGGTGATTATGTTGTCTGCGCGGTGTGCAACAGTGAAGTGGGTGTGGATATTCAGAAATGGGTTCCGTTTAA
The DNA here is from genome assembly GCA_934394515.1 of uncultured Acetatifactor sp. GTDB lineage: Bacteria > Bacillota > Clostridia > Lachnospirales > Lachnospiraceae > Acetatifactor. The sequence goes on along the minus strand of CAKRRU010000050.1, from coordinate 15,699 downwards.
AGAGCGGACGGCAGAACGTTTTTTTGCACCGGAAGAATGGAAATTGTTGCAGACACTGCCTATGGAACAGCGGACGGAAATGTTCTACCGCTTATGGACGAGAAAAGAAGCCTATGGAAAATACACCGGTCTGGGGATTCCTGATGCGGTGAGGGAGAATCTGTTGGGCGAAGAGGAATGCGCCGGAAGACAGATTCGGTTTCTGGAGATGCAGCCGGACCAGGAATACTCGATTGCCGTCTGTGTGAATCGGTGATTCACAGTGCGATTACCTTTGATGCAATGAGCCTGCGGAAATGAGGCTGGTGTGAAATCAGAATTTTCGCACGCAAGGTTTGTGCCTGCGCACACTTGACACAAACCCGTTATACGAAAAATACGTGCGCGGAATAGAGGATGTTATGAAACGATTGATGATCTACCTGAAAGACTATAAGAAGGAGTCCATACTGGCACCGCTGTTTAAGCTGCTGGAAGCCTTTTTTGAACTGATGGTTCCGTTAGTTATGGCGAATATCATTGATTATGGTATTTCCAACCGGAATATGGGCTATATCGGGAAAATGGGTCTGTGCCTGCTGCTCCTTGGCGTGGTTGGACTGGCTTCTTCCATTACGGCACAGTTTTTTGCCGCGAAGGCTGCGGTGGGATTTTCCACGAAACTGCGTCAGGCTCTGTTTAATCATATTGAGGATCTGAGCTTTACCGATATTGATAAAGCGGGAACTTCCACGATGATCACCCGGATGACCAGTGATGTGAATCAGGTGCAGTCCGGTGTGAACATGACCTTACGTCTGTTCCTGCGTTCCCCGATCATTGTATTCGGTGCCATGATCATGGCATTTACCATTGATGTGAAATGTGCACTGATTTTCGTAGTGGCAATTCCTTTATTGTCTATTGTGGTATTCGGTATCATTTTGTCCACGATACCCATGTACAAAAAGGTACAGGCGAAGCTGGATCAGGTACTGGGCATTACCAGAGAGAATCTGACCGGTGTCCGTGTCATCCGTGCATTCCATCAGGAAGCCAAGGAAGAGGAGCGCTTCCGGGAGAATAACGAAGCGCTGTCAGCACAGCAGATTTTCGTAGGAAAGATCAGTGCCTGCATGAATCCCGTAACCTATGTGATCGTGAACGCTGCCATTGTGGCACTGATCTATACCGGTGCGGTACAGGTGAATATCGGTAACTTAAGTCAGGGTGAAGTCGTAGCCATCATCAACTATATGAATCAGATCCTGGTGGAACTGGTGAAGCTGGCGAATCTGATCGTGACCATGACCAAGGCACTGGCGTGTGCGGAACGTGTTGCCAGCGTGTTTGAAATCGGTGCGTATGCCACAGAGGATGAGAAGAAGGCAGTTCTGGATAACAGTATTGCTGCAAAGGTGGATGAAAAAGCTCCGTTCCTAAATTTCAACCATGTATCCCTGACCTATCAGGGGGCGGGAGCACCGACTCTGCAGGATATGAATTTTACAGTGAATCGCGGAGATACCGTAGGCATCATCGGAGGTACCGGTTCCGGTAAGACCTCTCTGGTGAATCTGATCCCTGGATTTTACCCGGCTACGGAAGGTGAGATTCTGTTGGAAGGCAGAGATATCAAGACCATGAGTGATGAGGAACTGCGCGGACGGATCGGTGTCGTACCGCAGAAGGCGGTTCTGTTCAAGGGAACGATTCGTAGTAATTTAGCATGGGGCAAACCGGACGCTACCGAAGAAGAGATGTGGAAAGCATTGGAGCTGGCACAGGCAGCGGAAGTCGTAGAGGGTAAGGACGGCAAGCTGGATGCTGTCGTAGCGCAGAATGGTAAGAACTTCTCCGGAGGACAGAGACAGCGTCTGACCATTGCAAGAGCTTTGGTCAGAAATCCGGAGATCCTGATCCTGGATGACAGCGCTTCCGCACTGGATTACGCTACGGATGCAAAATTGCGTGCATCATTGCGCACCCTGGAAAATAAGACCACAACCTTTATCGTATCCCAGCGTGCTTCCACGATCCGCCATGCGGACAAGATCATCGTACTCGATGACGGTGAGATGGCAGGTGTGGGAACCCATGAAGAATTGTTAAAGAACTGTACCGTATATCAGGAAATCTATTATTCCCAGTATCCTGAGCAGAAAGGAGGTGTTCAGTAATGCAGAAGACCAACAATAAAGAGACCATGAAGCGCGTATTGAAATATATCCGCAGATATACACCGGCATTGATTCTGTCACTGCTGTTAGCCGGACTGACGGTAGTGCTGACCCTGTATGTTCCGATCCTCACCGGTAATGCGGTGGATCTGATCATCGGGAAAGGCCGGGTAGATATGCCCGGAATCTTTGCTATTATGAAAAAAATCGTGATCGTCATGATCATTACGGCGGTAGGCCAGTGGGTCATGAATACCTGTAATAACTATATTACCTACCATGTGATCCGTGATATCCGTACGGATGCTTTTGCAAAACTGGAGATCCTGCCATTAAAATACCTGGATGCCCATGCATACGGGGATATCGTCAGCCGTGTCATTGCGGATGTCGATACCTTTGCCGATGGTCTGCTGATGGGATTTACCCAGCTGTTCACCGGTGTGCTGACGATTCTGTGTACATTGGGATTCATGTTAGTCACTAACGTGCCGATCGCACTGGTAGTCGTATGCATCACTCCGGTATCCTTCCTGGTGGCGAAATTTATCGCAACCAAGACTTACTCTATGTTCAAGGAGCAGTCGGAGACCAGAGGAGAACAGACCTCCCTCATTGAGGAAATGATCGACAACCAGAAAATCGTCAAGACATTCTCAAGAGAAGAGGCAGTTAAGAGCCAGTTCGGAGAGATCAACGACAGACTGCAGAAGTGCTCTCTGAAAGCGATTTTCTTCTCCTCCATTACAAATCCGGCGACCCGATTCGTCAACAGCCTGGTATATGCCGGTGTCGGCGTATTCGGAGCGTTTGTAGCTATTAAGGGCGGTATCAGCGTAGGCCGTCTGTCCTGTTTCTTAAGTTATGCGAACCAGTATACTAAGCCGTTTAACGAGATCTCCGGTGTGGTAACGGAACTGCAGAATGCATTTGTCTGTGCCGGACGTATTTTTGAACTGATCGACGAGGAACCCCAGGTGCCCGATGCAGAGGATGCAAGAGTACTGACCGACGCACAGGGCAATGTGAATCTGGAAAACGTATACTTCCAGTATGTTCCCGATAAGAAGCTGATCGAGAACTTTAACCTGAAAGTGAAACCCGGTCAGAGAGTAGCAATCGTAGGACCTACCGGCTGCGGTAAGACTACTGTGATCAATCTGCTGATGCGCTTCTATGATGTGAATTCCGGCTCCATTAAGGTGGACGGAACCGATATCCGTGATATCACCAGAGGAAGCCTGCGCATCAACTACGGTATGGTGCTGCAGGAGACCTGGCTGCGGTCCGGGACGATCCGTGACAACATCTGCATGGGCAGACCGGATGCAACCGACGAAGAGATCATAGCAGCGGCCAAGGCTTCCCACGCACACAGCTTTATCAAACGACTGCCCCGGGGATATGATACCGTGATCACCGAGGACGGCGGCAGCCTGTCCCAGGGTCAGAAACAGCTCCTGTGTATTACCAGAGTCATGCTGTGCCTGCCTCCCATGCTGATCCTCGATGAGGCGACATCCTCCATCGATACCCGTACCGAGATCAAGATACAGAATGCATTCGCCAGGATGATGGAAGGACGCACCAGCTTTATCGTAGCGCATCGCCTCTCCACTATCCAGAGCGCCGATGTCATCCTTGTCATGAAAGACGGCAACATCATCGAACAGGGCAACCACGAAACCCTCCTTGCCCGGAACGGCTTCTACGCAAATTTGTACAATAGCCAATTTGCCGTGTAACGAGCCATGCCAAGAAAATGAAAGAACCGCACCATGGAGAGCTTGCTCACCAGGGTGCGGTTCTTTCGTTTTCTTGATACGGCGACAGCCGTCAGCTTTCGACAGCCAGCCCTATGGGCTTTTGAAAGCTGGAGCATGGCGTAAACCCAGAGGCAAGCACCATGGAGAGCTTGCTCACCAGGGTGCGGTTCTTTCGTTTTCTTGATACGGCGACAGCCGTCAGCTTTCGACAGCCAGCCCTATGGGCTTTTGAAAGCTGGAGCATGGCGTAAACCCAGAGGCAAGACCCATGGGGAGCTTGCTCACCAGGATGCGGTTCTTTCGTTTTCTTGATACGGCGACAGCCGTCAGCTTTCGAAAGCCCGTCCTATGGGCTTTTGAAAGCTGGAGCATGGCGTAAACCCAGAGGCAAGACCCATGGGGAGCTTGCTCACCAGGCTCGTTACACATATCCCGGCAGCGGCGTGCTTTTGCGAAAAGACAGAAAATACATAAAAATGTGTCGAAAATTGTAAAAATATAGAAACACATCCAAAATATTGAAAATAAACAAAAATATTTTAAGAAATGTGTTGACAAATGCAGGCTCTTGTATTATATTAAACTTAACAAAAGAGAAACGGAACAACCCAACAGAGAAGGTTGGGAGAGAAGTACAAAAGAATCTATAGAAAGAGAGGTACAGACCACCTAACAATTAAAGTCCTACCACAATCTTCCATGATGTACAACTGAATAAAGAAACCAAAGAGAAATAATTTACATAGAGAACATCGAGTACACAAAAGAAAAAGTAATGAATCGCAGAAGATAAGATTTATCTAACATTACAGTACCTACGTACAAATGAAAAGTGGAAAGAGAACAAAGGACAAAATGGAAGATATTGAAAACAAAAGAAAGAGAGGACGGGCCATTGGAGCTTGCAGTCTGAGAGAGCGTGCTGATTGAAGTAATGATCGGTACGCTCTCTTAATTTTGCATAAAATATAAATATTTCCAGTGGAAAAACCTACCGATATCATGTACAATAAAAAAGCAGTACATATATGAGGAGTTATAAGAATGGATACAAACGAACAGAATCAGCAGGACAAAAGGGAAATCAGACGAAAAAGAAGACAGAAAAATCAGATTGTGGCATATGCTGTAGTGGCAATTCTGATATTGTTGATGGCAGCGGGAATTGCATTTGCGGTAAGCAAGATTACCGGTATGAGCCGTGATCATGAAGAACAGCAGAATATGCTGGATGAAATGCTTTCTGCCGAGGAAACGATTACAGCACCGACAGAAGCAACGGAACCCGTGGCAGAACTGACGGATGAGCAGAAGCTGGATACTATTATAGATGAAGCAATTATTCAGAATATGCCGCTGGAGGATAAAGTGGCAGGATTGTTTATTACAACACCGGAATCTATCACAGGCGTATCTGCAGCGGTACAGGCAGGAGACGGAACAAAAGACGCTTTGTCCAAATATCCGGTGGGCGGTATTGTGTATGCTGGCAAAAACATACAATCTGCAGACCAGCTGAAACAGATGATAGACAATACAAAGCTGTATACCAGCTACCCTTTATTTATTGCAATTGACGGAGAAGGAAGCGGTACGGATGTCGTGGCAGCGGCAGGACTTGGCACCAAAGTTGATACACCCGAGAACATCGGAGCTACCGGAGATACCGGTAATGCATACACGGCAGGAACTACAGTAGGTATGTATCTGGCGGAACTGGGATTTAACCTTGATTTTGCACCTTCGGCAGATCTGAAGGTAGTAGACGGCAATGCGGCAGGCAGCAGTTCTTATGGCTCAGAGGCAGATACCGTGGCTTCATTTGTATCCTATATGCAGGCCGGATTGCAGGAACAGAAAGTGACATCCTGCGTAGGACATTTCCCCGGTATCGGCAGTACGACACAGAGTACGAAAGACGGTATGGCCGGCACAGACAGAAGCGCAGAAGACTTCAGATCCAATGAATTTGCAGCCTTCCAGACCTGTATTGATAACGGTGTGACCAAGATGATCAGTGTCAGCAATATGGCAGCACCATCGCTGACAGGAGATAATACCCCCTGTTCCCTGTCCAGTGCAGTGGTAACGGACATCCTGAGAAATGAACTGAATTTCCATGGTGTGATCGTATCCGGAGCGATGAATCAGGCAGCAATCACCAATTACTACGGAGCTGACGAAGCTGCTGTGATGGCTCTCCGCGCAGGCTGTGATATGATCTACGCACCGGAGAACTTCGAGACAGCATATAACGGTGTGCTGGAAGCGGTACAGAACGGCACCATTTCCGAGGACAGAATCAACGATTCCCTGAGAAGAATCTATCGTATTAAATATGCGGATAAAATAGAACAGTAAGAGATGTAGGAGGCGATTGCATGAGAATGCAGTCGCTTTTTTGCGATGCAACATGAAATGCAACACAAGAAAACCTTTGAAAAATCAAGGGTTTTAAGAAGCGTGAGACGGCGCACGAGGTCCGGGGGACCTCAGACTGCGCAGACCGGAGCGGAGCGTAGACATCGAACTTTCGAGCCCTGCCAGGGTTCGAAAAAAAAGAACGATACCAGATCGGTATCGTTCTTTTTTTAAGCGCGAGACGGGAATCGAACCCGCGACCCCCTCCTTGGCAAGGAGGTGCTCCACCGCTGAGCCACTCGCGCATGTCTTACGGACAAGTTATAATATACTATAGGGATTCCCAAATGTCAACAAAAAAAGTGTACATCTTTTTTATAAATTGCATATACAATTTATAAAACATACGTCGAATCATCGAAGCAATACTTTTCGCAGCCACCCGGTGAACTTCTTTTCCACCAGTAACCATGAGATATAAGCAAGTATCAGACTTACCGCAACACTCAGGATGAGACCAGACACGGATTTAACGGTGACTGCGGAAAAATCAAATACGACTCGATCCAAAAGCAGAACGGGATAGTAATGGATCAGGTACAGGGAATAGCTGATATTCCCGGTAAATACCGCAAAGCGTGGCATTTTTACATGCAGTCCGGCTAAAAAAGCAAGGACAACCAGGACGAATGCAGGAAGCCCCCAGAGAGGAAGTCTGCGGAAGCCAATGACATTGACCATGGGGGTGAAAAATGCCAACAGGCAGAAAATTACAGGAACCGCTGCAGCAGCCAGGAGGCTGACACAGCCGGGAATTTCATGAACCAAATGTCTGTGATATAAAAAGCGGGCAAGATAGTATGCCAAAATTCCAAAGATAAATTCTAACATATAAGGATCCCCGTAGAAGGTAAGCACCGGAGAAACTGCGGAGCCCAAAGGTGTCTGCCAGGTCTGTATGGACGGAGCGAAAAACTGCACGGCAGCAACCAGAACAAGTAACAATCCACTGCAGATCAGACCACGATAGCGCATGCTGATGTGGTAGGAAATAAAAAACAGCAGATAGAAAAACATCTCGCAATTGACAGTCCAGCCGATACGTAACAGAGGCTGGATGACACCGCCGCCGATGTCAAAAGGGATGAACAGCAGACTTTTGATCAGATAGGAAGGATCGTGTCTGGTCTGCTGAAACATTGCAGGAAACAGGAGCAGCACAAGATAAGTTCCCAACGTCATCATATAGTAAAGAGGCAGAATACGGATCAGACGCTTCCGGAAGAAATACTGTGTACTCTTCTGTGTTGTAAACATGATCATAAATCCACTGATACAGAAAAAAATATCCACGCCGAAAGAACCGAAATTTAAGAAACGGACATGCTGAAATATCACAAAAAGAGCAGCCAGACCGCGTAAAACCTGGATGCTGTCAAAATGCAGATTCTGAAAATCTTTGTTACTTGCCGTACTTTCCATAAATACCTCCGAAAGAAACATAAAATCATTCTACCATTTTTTTGACCATAGGGAAACATTTAATTGTGGAAAATAACTTGCGAACTGTGCTATAAAATAATACAATGTTTCCAAAGGGGAACACATGCTGCAAGCATTGTAGTTTGTGTAAAGCATGGAACGAAAAACAGGACGGTACAAAGATGAGTGTTGAAAAACAGCAGCTGCTCGAGACAGCGGAATGTCTGAATAAGCAAATGATCGATGGGATTCCTTTTACCTGGGAGACCCTTACAGAGGCGCTTTCTTTTGTGACTGAGGAAGAGGATAAGGGGATTCATGGATGGATCTGCTATTTTGCTGCTTTTTATCAGCTGACAACGGGAAATCAGGAACAGTGTCTGCATTACCTGGATGAGAGCGTCCGGTGTCTTCTCGGTACGGATCAGGAGCAGCATGTGTCCAGAGTATACAATATGATCGGTATTGTGGCACATATGCAGAATAACCTGTCCCTGGCAATGGAACAGTATGATAAAGCACTGGACTATACAGAAAAATATAATGACAAAATGGTACACAGCATTGTGCTGGGCAATATGTCTGATGCGTATTATCTCATAGGAGCTTATGAAAGAGCTGTCGGCTGTTATGCGGAATGTATTCGTGAATTTGAACTGGTGGGTGATCATAGTACTTACAGTCAGATAAATTTCAGAAAAATGTTGGCGGAGTATGGCTGCTGTCTGCTGCACCTGAAGATGGACAAGGAGGCTTTAGAAGTACTTCATAAGCTGGAAGAAACAGGAAAGAGTGCAGAGATCATGCAAGGTACCGGACTTGCAACGAATGTATTCCTGGCACATCTGGCTGACAGCCGGGGAGACCGTGAACAGGCGGCAGAACATGTAAAAAAGGCTGTTGCGGCATTGGAGGATATGGCACAGGTTTCTTCAGAGTATGACAGTATCCAGAATCTGTTGCAATATGTCGAAAAAGCTGCGGACGTGGCACAGATGGAAAAAGTACTGGATTGCCTGGAACCGAAGGCTGCGATTGAACAGAATAAGAGTCTGTTATTGCAACTGTTGTCATTGCGCCTGCGCTATTGCAGCAATCAGATGTCAACTGAGGAATTCAGGCAAAGCGCCGATACCTTTTTCAAGCTGAAAGAAAGCTGGGAACTGACGGAAAATAATCAGGTCATGTATATGATGGAACTCAGAAAGCGTCTGCAGACAGCGGAAGAAGAGCAACGGGAACAGGAACAAAAGAGAAATCGTCTGCTCTATCAGGCAGATCACGACGAATTGACAGGCCTGTACAATAAGAGAAGTCTGAACCGTTATCTGGAGGAGGCATTTGAAGACTGCCTTCTGAATGAAAAAGAACTGGGTATTTTGTTTTTGGATATTGATCATTTTAAGCAGCTCAATGACCGTTATGGGCACGGCAAAGGGGACGAGGGTATCTGTGCGGTTGCGGAGACCTTGAAGAAATGTTTCCCGGAAGATTATGCGGCGCGTTATGGCGGAGATGAATTTCTGATCGTCATGAACGGCCGGGATGAAGCTTATATCAGGGAAAAAGCCGGACAGTTATGCGAAAGCATCCGTGAACGCAGGATTCCGAATGAAGATTCCTGTGTGGAACCATGGCTTACGATTTCCGTGGGCGGTGTCTGTGCCATTCCGAAGGAACCCAACAAAGTATGGGATTTTCTGTTGGCGGCGGACAATACTTTGTATGAGCAGAAGAAGGTGCAGAAGGGAACCTTCCGCTTTTATCAGTGTAAGGGAAAATATTTATAGAAGGAATCACAGAAAATGGATAACAGACAATATACGACCCGTGAACTTTTTCACCGGTTTGCTCCTTATTTCAAAAAATACAGATTTACATTATGCATGGATCTGTTCTGCGCGGCACTGACCACAGTCTGTGAACTGGTGCTGCCATTGATCATGCGGTATATTACAAACGAAGGACTCAGGGATCTGGCGTCTCTGTCCGTGAAGACGATATTATCACTGGGTGTACTCTATTTTGCACTCAGGATCGTGGACGCGGTCGCCAGCTACTACATGGCGGACATGGGACACGTCATGGGAGCAAAGATTGAGACAGATATGCGGAGAGATGCATATAATCATCTGCAGAAGCTGTCCAATACTTATTATAATAATACAAAAGTCGGACAGATCATGGGGCGTATTACCAACGACTTGTTTGATGTGACGGAATTTGCCCACCATTGCCCGGAGGAATTTTTTATTGCCGGGATCAAGACGATCATTTCATTTATCATTCTGGCGAATATCAATCTGCCGCTGACACTGATGATCTTCCTGTGTGTGCCGCTGATGTGCGGTGTGTGCATGATACTGAATTTTCGGATGCGCAGTGCTTTCCGCAAGCAGCGCAACCAGATCGGTGAATTGAATGCCCGTATCGAGGACAGTCTGCTGGGGCATAAAGTAGTCAAGGCGTTTACCAACGAAGAAGTGGAAAATGTGAAGTTCGAGAAGGACAACGGCACTTTCCTGGATATCAAAAAGCTGACCTATCGATACATGGCGGCGTTCAATACTACGGTAAAATTGTTCGATGGGCTGATGTATCTGGTAGTGCTGGTGGCCGGTGGTATTTTTATGGTAAAGGGAAAGATCGCGGCCGGAGATCTGGTGGCATATATGCTGTATGTGTCGACGCTGATTGCAACGATCCGCCGCATTATCGAATTCGCAGAGCAGTTCCAGAGAGGCATGACCGGTATTGAGAGATTTTTGCAGATCGCGGATGCGGACATTGAGATCTTTGACGAGCCGGATGCGATAGAGCTGAAAGATCCGAAGGGAGAAATCTCTTTCGAAGATGTAAGCTTCGAATATCCGGATGATCATAACCGGGTGTTTGCCAACCTGAATCTGAAGATTCATGCGGGAGAAAAGGTGGCAATCGTCGGTCCTTCCGGCGGCGGTAAGACGACGCTGTGCAATCTGATTCCGAGATTTTATGATGTCTCTGAAGGAAAGATTCTGCTGGACGGACAGGACGTGAAACATTTTACGCTGAAGAGTCTGCGTGGAAATATCGGTATCGTACAACAGGATGTGTATCTGTTCTCCGGTACGATTTACGAGAACATTGCTTACGGCCGCCCCGGTGCAGACAGAGAAGAGGTAATCGAGGCAGCTAAGCGTGCAGGGGCACATGATTTCATCATGGCTTTGAAGGACGGTTACGATACTTATGTGGGAGAGCGCGGTGTGAAGCTGTCCGGTGGACAGAAACAGCGCATCAGTATTGCCAGAGTATTTTTGAAGAATCCGCCGATCATCATTCTGGACGAGGCGACTTCCGCACTGGATAATGAGAGCGAATTTGCCGTGGCTAAATCACTGGGAGAGTTATCGGAGGGAAGAACGACGCTGACGATCGCGCACAGATTATCCAGTATCCGCAATTCGGACCGGATTCTGGTGTTGACAGACGACGGTATCGTGGAGGAAGGTAACCACGATCAGCTGATGGAGAAAAAAGGAATCTATTATCAGTTCTATGAAACTGCAAATGCGTTAAAATAAGGATTGCAAAACGGAGGTAGAGCTTATGAAACTTGTGTTTGTGGGGGCAGACCATGAAGTGACCGGAAGCTGCCATTATCTGGAAGTTGCAGGCAAACATATCCTGGTGGATTACGGTATGGAGCAGGGAATCAATGTCTTTGAAAATGTGCCTTTGCCGGTAGCGGAATCCATGATTGATTATGTATTTCTGACCCATGCGCATGTGGATCATTCGGGACTTCTGCCGCTTCTGTATGCCAGAGGGTTCCGCGGACAGATCTATACAACAGATGCCACAGCGGATCTGTGCAGCATCATGCTGCGTGACTGTGCGCATATTCAGACAACCGAAGCAGAGTGGAAGAACCGCAAGGCGAAGCGGTCGGCAAATAATGCGGTGGTTGAACCACTGTATACCATGGAAGATGCGGACGGCGCGATCCGCAGAATCGTGCCCTGTCACTACAATACCGTGATCGAGGTCTGTGAAGGGGTAAAAATAAGATTTACGGATATCGGACACCTGTTGGGATCTGCAAGTATTGAAGTGTGGCTGACCGAAGACGGCAATACGAAGAAAATCGTATTTTCCGGTGATATCGGCAACAAGAACCAGCCGCTTTTAAAAGATCCGACACCGACAAAAGAAGCGGATTATGTCGTAATGGAATCCACCTACGGCGACAGACTGCATCCGAAGGATAAACTGGATTATGTGGCAGAACTGACGAAAGTATTGCAGGAGACGTTAGACCGGGGAGGCAACGTGGTGATCCCTTCCTTTGCGGTAGGCCGTACGCAGGAAATCCTGTATTTCCTGCGTAAGATCAAGGTGGGGCGTCTGGTGAAAGGACATGAGGATTTCCCGGTATATGTGGACAGTCCCATGGCAGTGGAAGCTACCGGTGTGTTCCAGAATAATCGTTTTGACTGTTTTGATGACGAAGCGATGGAATATGTGAGAGAAGGCATCAATCCAATCGCATTTTCCGGGTTAAAGCTTTCCATTACCAGCGAAGAATCCAAAGCAATCAACTTTGATGATACGCCGAAGGTCATCATCTCTGCGTCGGGAATGTGCGATGCAGGACGTATCCGCCATCATTTGAAACACAACCTGTGGAGACCGGAATGTACGATTTTATTCGTAGGGTATCAGTCGGTGGGAACCTTAGGGCGTGCTCTGGTAGAGGGCGCTGACGAGGTGAAACTGTTCGGGGAAACTGTTTCGGTAAGGGCGGAGATCCGGAAGCTTACGGGATTAAGCGGACATGCGGATAAAGAAGGGCTGATCGACTGGATCCAGACATTTGAAGAAAAGCCGAAGAAAGTATTCGTGGTACATGGTGAGGACAGCGTATGTACCGCATTTACCGAGTGCCTGAAGATCGAATACGGACAGAGAGCGTATGCACCTTACAGCGGTACGGAATTTGACCTGGCAGGTAATAAGTTTGCCTATGAGGCAGAGCCTGTTGCCGTCAAGAAGACAAAACCTGCGACCGGTGTCTTCGAGAGACTGCTGGCCTCCGCAAGACGTCTGCTGGCACTGGTTACAAAGAGCGAAGGCGTTATGACCAACAAGGATATGGCGAAGTTCGCAGACCAGATCAATTCGCTGTGCGACAAATGGGAAATATAAACTTTCCCATAGAAGGCATGGATGCCTGCTCGCAGGCAAGACGTGCCTTCTATGAGGAAAGTAAACAATCCTGAGTAAGTAGGGCGATAGCCCGGATTACGAAGGGTTGTACGGTTTCGAGAGTGCGAAGCACGGAGAAACCGGTTATATTTAGAAAGAATAAAAAGGAGACAACATGAGTTTAGCGGATCATATTTTTATCGATATGTGTAATGACATTTTAACGAACGGTACCAGTACGGAGGGAGAAAAGGTACGTCCGCACTGGCCGGACGGCACTCCAGCCTATACGATCAAAAAATTCGGCGTGGTGAACCGGTATGACCTGTCGAAGGAGTTCCCGATTCTGACCCTGCGCCGGACGGCACTGAAATCAGCCACAGATGAGATGCTGTGGATCTGGCAGCGCAAGTCCAACAACATCCATGACCTGAACAGCCATGTCTGGGATGAGTGGGCGGATGCGGATGGCTCTATCGGCAAGGCTTACGGCTATCAGATGCAGGTGAAGCATCAGTACAAAGAGGGCATGATGGACCAGGTAGACCGTGTGATCTATGATCTGAAGAATCATCCTTTCAGCCGCCGTATCATGACCAATATCTACGTGCATCAGGATCTGCACGAGATGAATCTGTATCCCTGCGCTTACAGCATGACTTTTAATGTGACCCAGAAAAAGGGAGAGGACAGGTTGACCCTGAATGCGATTCTGAATCAGCGTTCCCAGGATGTGCTGGCGGCGAATAACTGGAATGTCGTACAGTATGCGGTATTGGTTCATATGCTGGCACAGGTATGTGATATGAATGTGGGCGAACTGGTACATGTGATTGCGGATGCACATATTTATGACCGCCATGTGGATGCCATTAAGGAACTGATCAGCAGAGCGCCTTTTCCGGCACCGAAGTTCTGGCTGAATCCGGAGATCAAGGACTTCTATCAGTTCACACCGGATGATGTAAAGCTTGAAGGCTACCAGACAGGGGAGCAGATCAGGGATATTCCGATTGCAATATAGCATAATAAGATCATCCATAGACAATAGCGTGTCTGCTTGCAGACGAAGCTATTGTGCTATGAGATGATCAAACTGATATGAGTAAGTAGGGCGATAGCCCGGAATACGAATATCAGTACGGTTTCGGGAGTGCGAAGCACGGAGAAACCGGTTATTATTTTAAAATCAGACAGAAACGAGGTACACCATGAATTTAATTGTAGCAGTAGACAATAACTGGGCGATCGGCAGCAAGAACGAACTGCTGATCCGCATCCCCAACGATCACAAGCATTTCCGTGAGGAGACCACCGGTAAGGTAGTGGTGCTGGGACGCAAGACTTTGGAGACTTTTCCGCAGGGTATGCCTTTAAAGAACCGCACTAACATTATTCTGTCCAAAGATCCGAATTATCAGGTCAAGGATGCAATCGTGGTGCACTCTATTGAAGAATTGCTGGAAGAACTGAAGAAATATGACGAGGAAAAAATTTATATCATCGGCGGAGAGAGTATTTACCGTCAGATGCTGCCTTATTGTAATGTGGCACATGTGACGAAGATCGACCACAGCTATGAGGCAGATGCTTATTTCCCGGATCTGGACAGTGATCCCGAGTGGGAGATCACAGCAGACAGCGACGAACAGGTCTACTTTGATATTACCTATCAGTTCTTAAAGTATGAGAGGAAGAAATCCTGAATATACGGACAGCAATGACCGGTGTCATGTTGAGGACTGTCAGAACACAATAAATTGTAGCGAATTTAATCTGCGTATCGTATGATAAAAAGAAATAAACTACATTTTCGTTGAAAGCGTTACAAGAAAGCATAAATGTGTATATTGACTTTTGTTAAAAATGGTATAATAATGAAAATCAAATGATTCTGTTAAGAGAAATCAATAGGCAGAGTTGTAAACCGAGGAAAGAAGGAATACCAAAATGGAAAAGAAAAACATTGACTGGGGTAATATCGGTTTCGGTTATATCCCTACTGATTACAGATATGTGTCTTATTTTAAAGACGGCAAATGGGATGACGGTCAGCTGACCCAGGATCCTAACATTGTACTGAATGAGTGTGCATGTGTACTTCAGTATGCACAGACTGTATTTGAAGGTCTGAAAGCTTATACCACAGAAGATGGTCATATTGTAATTTTCCGTCCGGATCTGAACGGTGAGCGTCTGGAGTCCTCCGCAGCAAGACTGGAAATGCCTATTTTCCCCAAGGAGCGTTTCGTAGAAGCTGTTACCCAGACGGTTAAGGCAAACGATGCATTTGTACCTCCTTACGGCAGCGGTGCAACTCTGTATATACGTCCTTATATGTTCGGCAGCAACCCTGTTATCGGTGTAAAGCCTGCTGATGAGTATCAGTTCCGTATCCTTTGCACTCCTGTAGGACCTTACTTCAAGGGCGGCGCAAAGCCGATTACCATCCGTGTCACCGATTTCGACCGTGCGGCACCTCACGGAACCGGTCATATCAAGGCTGGTCTGAACTACGCCATGAGCTTACATGCAATCGTATCCGCTCACAAGGAAGGCTACGATGAGAATATGTATCTGGATGCTGCTACCCGTACCAAGGTAGAAGAGACCGGTGGAGCGAACTTCCTGTTCGTTACCAAGGACAACAAGGTCGTAACTCCGAAGTCCGACAGTATCCTTCCTTCCATCACCCGTCGTTCTCTGGTATATGTTGCCAAGGAATATCTGGGATTGGAAGT
>CAKRRU010000049.1 GCA_934394515.1 uncultured Acetatifactor sp. | reverse complement strand
GTAGACCTTACAACTGAAAGAGAGCCCTTCTGTTCGTCCCGGGAGTTCGTCCGGTTAGTTAACTAACTTGCCATTTACAACAGCTGTCTCTTTTTATTTCTGTACATCAAAAATATATTTGCGGTATTTCTGCAATACAGTGCGCAGCAGCATACCGAGTACTCCGCAGGAAATAATCTCACCAATCCCCACAGTCAGCATAAAATAAGGAATGCCACCTTCTAAATGATAGACATAAGCCAGTACAAAAGGAACAATAATAATGTTGGCAATGATAGGAGGCAGGGGAGCCAGCCACTTATTTTTATTGCGCAGCAGGTAAGTTCCGAAGGCACCGATCAGGGTCGCAAGACTACCGAAGATAATGTCAAGCAGCATACAGCCGGTCATGGTATTGCTGATGATGCATCCCAGGAAAAGTCCAGGTATGGCAGCAGGGGTAAATACGGGAAGAATGGTCAGTGCTTCCGAGAAGCGGACCTGAATGGCATAATTTGCCAGTCCCAGAGAGTTGGCTAACATGGTCAGCACAACATAGAGAGCAGCAATCACTGCTCCGTGTACGAGGTACAGTACTTTCTTGTTCATTTGTTTTCTCCTTTAGTTTTTTTGGCGAGTGGAAGGTCACGAACACTCGATTCATTTTACGCCGGGAATCGGCGAGCCCGATAAGACCTTGTTTTTGTGGGCTGTACAACTGTTTTAGTATAACAATAATCCTTAAAATGTCAAGAGTGGATGGAAACGAAAAGGCAACTTGTAATTCACTACATTTTTTTGTCAATTCATGCAATATTTGTGTCTAAACGTTTCCGGGGGATTATAATGATGAAAACGAATGAGAAGGTTGTAAAAGTGCGACATGAAAGTGTTGCTGCCTACAACAGAAGGAGGAGTACCTATGAAAACAAAAATGAAAACACTGTTGATGAGCCTCTGCGCGGCATTGATTATGCTGGCGGGCAGCGGTGTGACAGTACATGCAGAAGAGTCTACATTTCAATACGCCTATGATGTACAGAGGCATCCGGCTTTTTTGGAGCAAACCGGAGATATCATGGAATGCTCAGGGCTGGCTAAACCAATTATGCCAGATGATACCAGGGGCGATAGCAATCAGGGAGACTGGAAACTGATCAAGATTGGCTTTTATGGCGCTTTGGATGAGACAATCCGGGAGGATGTCCAAAATAACACAGGCTGGGTAGCATCAAGAGTTGCAGCAGCTACCGGTTTGGATAAAAATGTTGTCTGTATTCATGAATTAAAGAATGGTGATACACATATTGCCTATGGTGTCATTGTTGCATTGGATGAAAGTAAAGAATTGGTTGTTTTTATTGGAAATGATTCTGGTAACGGTTATCTGCTTTCCCATGCCGAGATACTAGAGAGTTCGGTTCAGGTAAAGGGAGAAAAATCTGCTTCCGACTATGCAGCAGACGGATCGGTTGTAACACCCGGACAGCCGACCGCAACGCCTGCACCGGAACAGCCGACTGCAACGCCCGTGCCGGAACAGCCGACCGCAACGCCCGTGCCGGAACAGCCGACCGCAACGCCCGTACCGGAACAGCCTGCTGCAACCCCGGAACCGTCCGATAATGACAACAGCGATGATAACGATAATGGCACAGTGCAGGAAACAGTAGCGGCAACACCGGCTCCCGAAGTACTGTATACGATACAGAAAGGAGACACACTTTCTAAAATTGCACGCATCAACGGATGTAGTCTGAGAGAATTAATGGAAGCAAATGCAGATCTGCTTCAGTACAAGACTCTTATATATCCGAACTGGGTATTGAAGATTCCGAAGAACGGTACTCTGCCTGTGGCAGCGCAGAATGCACCGGTTTCCGTAACCACAAAGCTTTACAAAGTGCAGAAAGGAGATTCTCTCTGGAAAATTGCCCGCAACAATAAGTGCACTGTGAAAGAAATCATAAATTTGAATAATATTACTGCAGAAAAAGCGGACCTGATTTATCCCGGATGGGAACTGTCATTGCCTGAAAAGTAAGATAAGATATAAAAATAAAAGCCGACAAAGCACCGTTTTATGTGTTATTCACATGAAATGGTGCTTTGTTGTGTAAAAATAAAATTTGTTTGTTGCGCAACTATAGTGTACAATATCTTTGGATGTTTATTGAGTTCGGAACTGTTTGGAGCAAAGTAGTCTGAGAGGGAGAAGCAAACATGAGTAAATTGGAAATAAAAGTGGTAGAATTTCTGGAAAAGAATGCCTATGTGCTAATGGTGGCTGTCGGGACATGCCTGGCGCTGGCATTGAGACTGTCGGCCTATTCCTATATAAGTTCAGATATGGAAGGATATTTGCTGGGATGGTATGCGCAGATTGAAAACCTTGGCGGTATGAAAGCCTTGAAGGATCAGGTGGGAAATTATAGCGTCATCTATCAGACACTGATTGCGCTTATGACATATCTTCCTATTAATGCGGTATGTCAGTATAAAAATTTATCTGTCCTGTTTGATTTTGTTCTGGCAGTGAGCACCGGACTGACAGTATCTGTGCTGAGTGACAGCAAAATAAAGGGCTGTGCGGCATACCTGCTTGTTTTGTTTTCTCCGCTCACATTCATGAATTCTGCCGTATGGGGACAGTGTGATGCTATTTATACCGGTTTTGTTATTCTGGCGTTATACGCTTTTGTAAAGGAAAAATATCCCACTGCCTTTATTTTTTATGGAGTAGCCTGTGCTTTTAAACTACAGGCAGTGTTTATACTCCCCTTCTTTTTGTTTGCGTATGTCAGGAAAAAACAATTTTCTGTACTTAATTTTTTGATCATTCCGGCTGTTATGGAAGTGCTCTGCATTCCGGCCATGATCATGGGACGGGGAATCAAGGCTGCATTTTCGGTTTATTATTATCAGACATTTTCCTGCGACAAGATGTTTTTCAACTATCCCAGTTTCTGGACGGTTATTTCTAATAATATTGAGAATGTGGAAGATTTTGTCATGTACCGCCAGACAATGAGAACAGTGGCTATCCTGTTGACGGTTGCGGTACTGATGCTGCACATGGGATATCTTTTGTATAAGAGGATTGAAGTAAGCGGAATAAATGTCATCTATATATCATTTATATTTGTATTTACATGCGTTATGTTTTTGCCGGGAATGCATGAGAGATATGGGTTCATGTATGAAATACTCGCACTGATCATAGCGTTTGCAATTCCCAAAACGATTCCGCTGCTCACCGTAATGTACTCACTGACTGCAATTACATATGGGCATGATTTATTTGGCGGTCCCGTTGTGACCGGAACCATGGGAATTATTAATTTATTGATATATGTCGTATATATCATAATATTGTTCCGTGAAATGACAGAGGAATGCAGGCAGGCGTAATTTTTCCGGATGAAAAAATTTGATGGCATAGAGATAAGGAGAAAGATATGTATATTATCGCAGGGCTGGGAAATCCCGGCAAAGAATATGAAAACACCAGACATAATATCGGGTTTGACGTCATAGACAGATTAGCAGAGGAAGAAAACATCGCTGTCATGGAGAGTAAGCACAAAGCGCTGATCGGCAAAGGCTATGTGGCAGGGCAGAAAGTGATCCTGGCAAAGCCCCGGACTTTCATGAACTTAAGCGGCGAGAGCATCCGTGAGATCGTGGATTACTACAAGGTGGATGATACTACAGAACTGATTGTGATCTCTGACGATATCAGCCTGGATGTGGGACAGATCCGTATCCGGAAAAAGGGCAGTGCCGGCGGACACAACGGTCTGAAGAATATCATCAAAATGTTGGGGCATGATACTTTTATCCGTGTCCGCATGGGCGTGGGCGAAAAACCGAAAAATTTTGATCTGGCGGATTATGTGCTGGGACATTTCCCGGCCGAAGAGCGGGAAATCATGGATGAGGCGGCAAAGACCGCTGCCGAGGCTATCCGCATGATTATTACCGAGAATGCAGACGCAGCTATGAACCATTATAATGCGAAAAAGACGGTGTAGAATAGTTACTCAATGTTATAAGAGGAAAAAGAAATGCAGGCACTACTTTCGCCGCTGAAAGAATTGGCGGACTATGATGAGATCCGTAAAGCTGTGAAACAGGGAAAAGGAACGATTGCTCTGTCGGGGTGTGTGGATTCTCAGAAACTTCATATGATCTACGGACTCAGCGATGGCCTGAAATACAAGGTCATCGTTACTTATAATGACTTAAAAGCTAAAGAAATTTACGAAGAATATAAATTTTATGACAGAAATGTCATGCTGTATCCGGCCAAAGACCTGATCTTCTTTCAGGCGGATATTCACGGCAACCAGCTGGTGCAGGAGCGGATCAAGACCCTGCGCAGAGTCGTGGAAGGAAAACCTGTCACTATCGTCACCACCTACGCGGCACTGATGACACCGCAGGTATTGTGGGAGGAACAGGACATTATCCGCACCGAACGGGGAGGCTGCCTGGATGAGGGCAGCCTGGCTTCCAGACTGGTGGCTATGGGATATGAGAAAGCTTATCAGGTGGAAAGCCCAGGACAGTTCTCTGTCCGCGGCGGCATTGTGGATATTTTTGACCTGACGGAGGAGAATCCCTACCGGATCGAGCTGTGGGGCGATGAAGTAGAATCCATCCGCAGTTTTGATATTTTAAGCCAGCGGTCTATTGAAAAACTGGAGAGCATCGCGGTTTATCCGGCTACGGAGTTCGTATTGTCTGAAGAACAGATACGACGGGGGATTGCAAAGCTTGAAAAAGAAGCTTTAAAACAGGAAAAAATCTTCAGGGATGCACATCAGCCGGAGGAAGCCCACAGGATCGCCACGCAGGTAAGCGAATTAAAGGAACAGCTGCTGGAATTCCAGAGCAAGATCAATCTTGAGGGGTATATCCGTTATTTTTATGAAAACACCGTAACGCTGCCGGAGCTGCTGGCGGATATGGCGGGACGATCACTGGTCTTCTACATTGATGAACCGGCGCGAGCCAAGGAACAGGCGGATGCCATCGAACTGGAATTTCGTGAGAGCATGGAACAGCGTGCCAGAAAGGGCTACGTGCTGCCGGGTCAAATGAATATTCTGTACGGTGGGGAGCAGGTGGCAGCCACATTGGAGAAAAATGCCGTGGTGACCCTGGCGGCCATGGAAAGCAAGTACGGATATTTTAAGACAGAAAAGCATATAGATATCGCTGCCCGCAACATAGCCCCATACAACAATAGTTTTGAAACGCTTGTCAAAGATCTGAAAAAATACAAAAAGAACGGCTACCGCGTACTGCTGTTGTCCGGATCCCGTACCCGCGCAAAACGTCTGGCGGAGGATCTGCGAAATGCGGAAGATGCCGGAGCCGGGCTTACGGCAATCTATACAGAAGACCCTATGAGAGAAGTACAGCCCGGAGAAATCCTGACCTATTACGGTCATGTGAATAAAGGGTTTGAGTATCCCTGGCTGAAATTTGTGGTGCTCTCCGAGAGCGATATTTTCGGGACGGAAAAGCGCAAAAAAAAGAAGAAAAAGCTTTATCAGGGGCAGAAGATCAACGATTTCAACGACCTGAAGATCGGTGACTATGTGGTGCATGAGACTCACGGACTGGGGATCTATAAGGGCATTGAGAAGGTAGAGGTAGACAAGGTCGTCAAGGATTATCTGAAGATTGAATATCGTGACGGCGGGAATCTGTACATTCTGGCCACCGGGCTGGATGTGATCCAAAAGTATGCTTCAGCGGATGCGGCAAAGAAGCCGAAACTGAATAAATTAGGCGGTAAGGAATGGGAGCATACCAAGACGAAGGTGCGTAGCGCGGTCAGCGCCGTGGCGAAAGATCTGGTAGAATTGTATGCGGTCAGACAACAGAGCGAAGGCTATGCGTTTGGGAAAGATACTGTATGGCAGCGGGAATTCGAAGAAATGTTTCCCTTCGAGGAAACGGAAGATCAGCTGAATGCCATTGCTGATACCAAGGCGGACATGGAGAGCCATAAGATCATGGACCGACTGGTCTGCGGTGATGTGGGTTACGGAAAAACAGAAATAGCCATTCGTGCAGCGTTCAAAGCGGTACAGGAGGGAAAACAGGTAGTCTATCTGGTACCTACTACGATCCTGGCACAACAGCATTATAATACTTTTGTGCAGAGAATGAAGGATTTTCCTGTAAATATTGCATTGATGAGCCGTTTCCGTACGCCGTCGGAGATCAAAAAGACAGTAAAAGATCTGGAGAAAGGTATGGTGGATATTGTCATCGGTACCCACAGAGTCTTGTCGGCGGATGTAAAGTTCAAAGATCTGGGTCTGCTGATCATCGATGAGGAACAGCGTTTTGGTGTGGCGCATAAGGAAAAAATCAAAAAGCTGAAAGAGAATGTAGATGTGCTGACCCTGACGGCCACCCCGATTCCGAGAACCCTGCATATGAGTTTGATCGGCATCCGGGATATGAGCGTACTGGAAGAAGCACCCAATGACAGACTGCCGATCCAGACGTTTGTCTGTGAATACAACGATGAACTGGTCAGAGAGGCTATCGTCAGAGAAATGGCCAGGGGCGGACAGGTCTACTATGTCTATAACCGGGTGAATAATATTGCAGATATTGCGGCGCAGATCGCGAAGCTGGTGCCGGAAGCCAATGTGGCATATGCCCACGGGCAGATGAAAGAACATGAACTGGAACGGATCATGTTTGATTTCATTAACGGGGAAATCGATGTTCTGGTATCCACTACGATCATAGAGACCGGTCTGGATATTTCCAATGTAAATACCATGATTATTCACGATTCGGATAATCTTGGGCTGTCCCAGCTGTATCAGCTTCGGGGACGAGTGGGGCGTTCCAACCGGAATGCCTATGCTTTCCTGATGTACAAGCGGGATAAAATGTTAAAAGAGGTCGCTGAGAAACGCCTGGCGGCGATCAAAGAATTCACGGATCTGGGCAGTGGGTTCAAGATTGCCATGCGGGATCTGGAGATCCGCGGTGCCGGAAACCTGTTGGGCACGAGCCAGCACGGACATATGGAAGCAGTGGGATATGATCTGTACTGCAAGATGCTGAACGAAGCGGTGCAGAATCTGAAGGGTATCCATACTGCGGTGGATTTCACCACGGTGATCGATCTGGATGTGGATGCTTATATACCGGCGGAATACATTGTGAATGAGACGCAGAAGCTGGATATCTATAAGCGAATCGCCGGGATTGAGACAGAAAAGGAACGCGATGAGATGAAGGATGAATTGCTGGATCGCTTCGGCAATATTCCAAAGGCTGTGGACAATCTGTTGAGAATTGCTTTGATCCGTATGGCAGCCCATGGTCTTGATATGACAGAGATCAAAGGAAAGAATGAGAGGATCACATTCAATTTCCGACCGGATGCCAAAATAGATCCCCGGAAAATCCCGGCATTTTTAAAAAAACATGGAAATGAACTGAGTTTTACCGCCTATGGTAATCCATTCTTTACTTACAAGTATAAGAAGACAGGGCTGGTGGAGACAGATGCGGAACTTCTGATGGGGAAAACGGAGGAATTGCTGCAGGAAATGAAGGCACTGGTGCTGGATGCGAAATCATAAAATATGGTTACAGGTAAGACTCGTGGGTAGAGGCTGCACAGTAAGCGAAGCCAACGCAGACCATAGAAATATTAAGGGATTTTTATAGGACTTTAAAAATGATACCTTCTTATCAGAACAAGGAACAAACGGATTCTGATAAGGAGGTATTTTTATGAAAGGATATGTAACAGCCGGCGGATATATGGGATATGTAGATAACAAATATATCTTATTTGCCAGCGAAGATGAATATTTTGATTACATGGAAACTATTTAGGAACGGCAACGTACCAGTCATAAAACGGTGTCAGGTTAAAAGCCTGAGAGAAGACATCTTCATCAGTATAATAAATGATATAAATGCTATCTGAGTTTATGCTGTCATAATTGATCCGGGTGTTGATCCGGATGCCATCAGCTGTGGTAAAGGCAGCAGGTGCCGGTGCAATATCGTAGGTAACGGTAGACAGGTAGCGGGAAGGCAGCGTTTCTGTGTAGACCAGGAGACGGGGCCATTGAGCTCCTTTTTCCACGGAGATCGTGGAAATACCGGTTTCTTTACATTGCTGCAGTGCATAGTCAACACAGTACCCAATGCCCTTGGCAAAGTAAGCATCTGTGAGAGTACGGTATTCCGTGTAATAATCCCTCTGAAACAATACTAGGCAGGTCAGGTAACAGACCGCGAGTAAGACACTTCCCACGGAGGACAGATAAGGCTTTATTTTCCGTAATAATTTCAAGAAAGTAAGCACGCCCCAGGTCTCGCAGAGAACCAGCGGAATGTACAGGGCGTCGATCTGATGTAAGACCGCTGTAACGATCAGGCAGTTAAAGCCGCCGCCGATCAGCTGGATCAGCAAGAATGTCTCCCGGGCAAAGCTTCGACGAACCAGACAGATCACTACCCGGATGACAAGAGAAAAAGCACCGATGATAATAAATACCCGTCCGATATCATAGAAGAGTCCCCAGGGCAGCAGAATGTCATAAGGAGCACCGGTATTCTGGTGATATAACAGTGACAATGCTGTGCGGAGGTTCTGATACATTTGAGAGAAAGAAAAGGCTACTTCGGAACCACGATATCCGCCCATTTTGGGAATTGTCATAAACGGCAGGGCGATTTCCGGTAAGATGCCGGAATTCACGCAAACAAATAAAAGCAGTGGAAGCGCCAGAATCCACAGAATTGCAGAAGCCAGGATACTGTAACGGTTGATGCGAATCTTCCGAAAGGCAAGTGCATAACTAATCTGCAACAACAATAGCAGAGGAACAATGGGCCAGATCACAGCGTAGCAATATAAACTCAGACCGTAAAACAGTCCGGAGACCGGGAGCCATTTCTCGTTCTCCATGCCTTTGATGAAAAAATACAATCCGAAGATCAGAAATCCGGGAGCGAGATTGGCGTCCAACCCCCATCGCGACATCATGATGTGCCAGGGACATACTGCTAAAAGAAAAAGTCCCCAGGAGGCAGCCTTGCGGTCAAACATATGCTTTAACAGACAGTATACAGCCCAAAGGGTAAAAATGCTGACAACAGCCTGTGGAAGCCGGCTCAGAAATGGATTGATATGTCCCCGGTTTAATGCGAAGAGCGGCATTAACAGCCAGACGTATAAGGCACTGTGTCCGTCTCCCCAGTCTGCCATATATACCGGCCATGTATGCCCGGCGGAATCCATTCCTTCATGAAGCAGAGCAAAAGCATTCCATGCTACAAAGCTTTCATCCTGATGAAGACCTCCGGGAATGCTTCCAAGATATGCAAGCCGCAATATACTGCCCAATAGCATCAGGATAAGCGGAAGCAGCCGGGAAGGCAGAGAGAATGGTTTATGTTTCATTGAAGAGATCCTTTCTGGTTCTTTGAATTTTATCAGAAGACCGCTGTTTTAGATATAATTACCATCAGTATAACAAGCCTTATTTTAATTGACAAGCAATGACCTATGTTAAATTTTTAATTAATGTCCAGTGCCTTTACCGGTACGCACCAAGTGTGCTATAGTTAAATAACAGCAGCAGTGTGGATGGCCTGTGTAAATGCCGCAGAGATATCCGGCGGAACAACGGCAGGATCTGTTCTGCAACGCTGAAACTATTATCAATAGATACAGATGGGAGTTTATATTATGAAACTGACTGAGAAAAAGGAATTTGACCTGCTCTCCCTCGGAGAGATCATGCTGAGATTATCACCGCCCGACAACGAACGTATCACCAGAGGCGACAGCTTCAGTAAACAGGCCGGAGGCGCAGAACTGAATGCCATCACCGGCGCGGCAATGCTGGGACTTCGCTGCGGTATCATCTCCAAGCTGCCGGCCAATGACCTTGGCGTATATATCAAGAACCGTGTACGTCTCTGCGGCGTCAGTGATGACTACCTGGTATACGATGATGACAAGGATGCCAGACTGGGTGTGTACTATTATGAGAACGGAGCATATCCCAGAAAACCCCGTATCGTATATGACCGTAAAAATACCTCTATCAATAAATTAACCGTGGATGATTATGACGATAAGATCTACAGTGATACCAGATGTTTCCATACCAGTGGTATTACTCTGGCTCTCAGTCCGGAACTTCGTGCTACAGCAATTGAGATGATCAAGCGATTTAAGGCACAGGGCGCGATTATTTCCTTTGATGTCAACTTCCGCGGCAACCTGTGGACCGGTGCCGAGGCGAAGGAATGCATCGAATCCATTCTGCCTTATGTGGATATCTTCTTTTGTTCCGAAGATACTGCACGTCTGACGTTCCTGAAAGAGGGCGATGCGAAGAGCATTATGAAGAGCTTCACGGAAGAGTATCCAATCTCTATCGTGGCATCCACACAGCGCATCGTACATAGCCCGAAGCGTCATACGTTCGGCTCTATCATTTACAGTGCGAAGGATGATACTTATTATGAGGAAGCACCTTACACCGATATCGAAGTCGTAGACCGTATCGGAAGCGGTGACGCATATATTTCCGGTGTCCTGTACGGACTGCTGGCACATCCCGGCGAGTACCAGAGAGCACTGGAATACGGTAATGCTATCAGTGCACTGAAGAATACGATTCCCGGCGATCTGTTGTGCACGGATTTAAAGGAGATCCAGGGAATTATCAAGGAGCATAAGTCCACCGGACGTATTGCCGAGATGGACCGCTAAAACGGTTTCCTCCGCTTTATCAGATCATAGAAATAGAGAACTGTAAGCTCTGCCATGCTGAATTAAGTACATGGCAGGGCTTTTTCTGTTTATTTTTAACAAAATCAAACCTAAAATATATTAAAAAAGGAGATGTACAAGATTAAATTAGTCTGCTATACTGAAAAAAGAAAAATAATAGTATTATCAGGATACTGTTTGAAAAAACAGAGCACAGAAGGGAGACGGCAGCTTGGAAAAGGAAGATCGCATCCGGCAGAAAGAGCAATGGAAAGAACTGTCTCCTGCTGAAAAATGGCAGTATTTTATAGACTATTATCTGTGGATCACCGTAGGTGTGGTGGCGGGAATCATAATCGTTATCTTCCTGATCGTGCATTTTGCCACAAAGACCAGCTTCGTCATGGGAGTGATGGCGGTGAATACGGACGGGGAGCACATTGAGGCCACCAGTTCCGATTATTTCATGGATTTCCTGCGGGAGCATGGAGTGACCTCCAAACGGGATGTGGTAAATTTAAACTATACGATCTGGATCGATCCGAATTCGGACTCCGATGTGGATTCCACCAATCTCAGCACGATCCAGGTATTGTTCATGACCCGGTCGGTGGATGTGTTTTTTTCAGATGAAGAATTTCTGAAGCTTATGGGTGGAACGGATTATCTGGTGGATCTGCGGGATTATCTGCCGGAGGATCTGCTGGCAGAATACGAGGAGCAGCAGATCACGGTGAGAGATACCATGACGGGAGAGACAATCGTGGCGGGAATACGGCTTGAGAACAACGAATGGGTGAAAAAGACCGGCTGGTATCAGGAAACCGCAGCCGTGGGGCTGGCGGACGGCATGAAGAATCCGGAACTGGCGGCAGCATTACTGGAAGAGGTATTAAATGGTGGAAAATGACAGAAAGCATTATCGGGGAATCGAAAAACAGACGGACAATCCGTTTTTAAACCTGTATCACATTGATGCGTTGGGACGGGACGGTACACCGTTTCACTATTATTTTGCTTCTCGAAACGATGAAAATAACATCAAGCACAAGACCCACAGCATGCGTCCCGAAGGCATGGCGGTCTATGCGGTGACCGCGGACGGGGAACGGCTGGTGCTGGTACGGCAATACCGGTATCCTGTGAATGACTGTCTGTATGAACTTCCGGCGGGACTGATCGAACCGGGGGAGACTGCTTCGGAAGCCGCCTGTCGGGAAATGATCGAGGAGACCGGCTGGAAAATGAAAGTTTACGAAGGTGGGGAACCGGCATTTCGCAGAGGCTTTTTTCTGGCACAGGGACTGACGGATGAAAGCGGCAGCCTGATTTTCGGAACGGTTACGGAAAATGTGGGACAGCAGATGGAGAACACCGAGGATATTCAGGTGATTTTGGCGGACCGACAGGAAGCGCTCCGGATTCTCAGAGAAGAACGGGTGTCCATGCGCTGCGGGCTGATGCTGATGCAGTTTTTAAAGACCGGGGCAGAAGATCCCTTTGTCTTTTTGCAGTTGTGACGGACGCTGGGAGAAAGCACAGGAAAATTTTTTTAAGAAAAGAGGTAAATTATGGCAATCAGATATATAGAACAGGACAGAACCTTCTGGCTGGACACGGAACACAGCAGTTATCTGCTGGCGGTCGTGGATCGGGAGAATTTTGTGGGACATGTATATTATGGTGGGAAATTGCAGTATACCGAAGGCACACCGGCACCGGTATATCTGATGCGCACCGGGGAAGCACCTTTTGTTCCCTCTCAGAATAACAGAGAGAGGGTCTCCTTCCTGGATACTTTCCCCATGGAATATCCGGGAAACGGACTGGGAGATTACAGAGAAAGCGCTATTTCCGTACGCACGGCACAGGGACATGTGGGAGTGCAGCTACAGTATGTCTCCCACGAGATCGTAAAAAAGAAGCCCACGCTGCCCGGACTGCCCTCCACCTTCCAGGGGGATGAGGACTGCGACACCCTGATCCTGCATCTGGCGGATCCGGTCATCGGTCTTGCCGCAGATCTGCTGTATACGACTTTTGAAAAAGAAGATGTGATCACCCGCAGCGTGATTCTGAAAAATACGGCAGCACAGCCGGTTTATCTGACCAAGGTCATGTCCGCCTGTCTGGATCTGGACGGCACGGATGAAAAACGGGATGTCCTTACCTTACACGGCTCCTGGGGGAGAGAGCGCCAGATGGAGAGAAGAAGCCTGATGCATGGCAAACAGAGCGTCGGTTCCGTGCGGGGAGAATCCTCCCATCAGGAGCATCCGTTTATCGCACTGCTTTCCGCGGGCGCAACACAGGATGCCGGGGATGTCTACGGTATGCATTTTGTCTATTCCGGCAACTTTCTGGCACAGGCGGAGCTTTCCCAGTTCGATTCCATCCGCATGGTCATGGGAATCCATCCGGAGAATTTTGTATGGAAGCTGGAGCAGGGAGAGAGCTTTGCGGCTCCGGAAGTCGTTATGACTTATTCTGCAGAAGGTCTGGACGGTATGACCCGCCATTACCACGATATGTACCGCAATCACCTGATCCGCGGAGAATACAGGGATAAGAAACGCCCGATCCTGATCAACAACTGGGAAGCTACTTATTTTGATTTTAACACCGAAAAATTATTGAAGATCGCAGAGCAGGCATCAGAGCTTGGCATCGAGATGCTGGTCATGGATGACGGCTGGTTCGGACACCGCAACGATGACAGTACCAGCCTGGGTGACTGGAAGGTCAATGAACAGAAGCTTCCGGGAGGCCTGAAGCCCCTGGTAGATCAGGTCAATGCACTGGGCCTGAAGTTCGGTATCTGGTTCGAACCGGAGATGATCTCCCCGGATTCGGATCTGTACAGAGAGCATCCCGATTGGGCCATCGCCATTCCGGGACGGGCAGGCAGCTTATGCCGGAACCAGTATGTTCTGGATTTGTCCCGTAAGGAAGTCAGAGACCATGCCTTTGAAAGCGTGGCGGCGGTTCTGCACAGCGCCAATATCGAATATGTGAAATGGGATATGAACCGTCAGCTGTCAGATCTGGGAAGCGTGGAACTGCCCGCAGACCGTCAGGGTGAACTGTATCACAGATATGTGCTGGGAGTCTATGAACTGCAGGAGAGACTGCTTGCGGAATTCCCTCATCTGCTTCTGGAGAACTGTTCCGGTGGCGGAGCGAGATTCGACCCAGGTATGTTGTATTACAGTCCGCAGATCTGGTGCTCCGATGATATGGATGCCATCGAGCGGTTGAAGATCCAGGAAGGAACAATGTTATTGTATCCGCTGTCCACCATGGGCGCCCATGTGTCGGACTGCCCGAATCATACGGTGGGCAGAGTGACACCTTTCGAGACCAGAGGGCATGTGGCGCTGGCAGGCACCTTTGGCTACGAACTGGATATCACGAAGATCCCGGAGGAGGACAGACAGCAGATTCCCGCACAGACCGCCATGTACCACAAATACAACGATCTGATCCGCAGAGGGGACTATTACCGGATCGCCTCTTTCCTGGAAAATGGAAACTACGACTGTTACATGGTAGCCTCCAAGGATCGGACAGAGGCACTGGTAACCTATGTACAGGTACTTTCCCGGCCCAACTTCCACAGCAGAAGAGTACGTCTGAAAGGACTGGCACCGGAGAAGCAGTACCGTATCGAGGAGACAGGGGAAGTCTCTGGCGGTGATGTGCTGATGCAGGCGGGATTATTGGTGGCACCTTTGTGGGGGGACTATCGCAGCAGGCTGATCCACCTGACCGAGGTGTAAAATTAAGGCAGTGACATGCCCTGACAAACGATTTTAAGAAATCTAGTATGAAAGAAAAATTGAACATTTATCGGGAAATGTATAAAAACAGCGATAAGGAGTACGAAATTATGGCAAAAGCAGTAAAATTGGCAGATATCGCAGAAAGAGTCGGCGTCAGCACGGTGACTGTGTCCAAGGCATTGTCCGGACAAAAGGGTGTCAGCGAGGAAGTCCGGGAGAAGATCCGCAGTATTGCGGAGGAACTGGGCTACCAGCAGCCATCCGCAGCAAGAAAGAGCCAGAACCAGAAAAGCTACAATATCGGGATCCTGATCTCTGAGAGATTCCTGGATAAGTATGAATCCTTCTACTGGCAGATGTATCAGTCGGTAGCCACCAGAGCGACAGCCAAGGAATGTTTTACCATGCTGGAAGTCATTGGATCGGTGGAGGAAGAGAGCAGCAGAATGCCGAAGCTGGTGCAGGAGCGCAAGGTGGACGGCATTATCGTTATCGGTAAGATGCTGGACGATTATCTGCAGCATCTGAATACAGAGGCAGGGATTCCTGTGATCTATCTGGATTATTATAACGGAAGGGAAGCCAGTGACTCTGTTATTTCCAACAGTTATTACGGCACCTATGAACTGACCTATTATCTGTACCGGATGGGACACCGCAGGATTGCTTATGTGGGAACGCTGCTTGCCACCGAGAGTATCACGGATCGTTATTTCGGTTACCAGAAAGCATTGCTGGAACTGGGGCTGGAACAAAAGAGAGAATGGGTGCTGGATGACCGTCATATTGAGACCGGCAAGATCGATACCGTGAACATGCTGCAGATTCCCAAGGATATGCCTACGGCCTTCGTATGCAACTGCGATCTGACCGCCAGCTTCCTCATCAAGAAACTGAGAGAAAACGGATATCGTGTGCCGGAGGATATTTCTGTGGTAGGCTTTGACAATTACCTATATCCGGGACTCAGTGACATCCGTATTACGACTTATGAAGTAGATATGGGAGAGATGGCGAGAAGAGCCATTCATAATATGATCAAGAAGATCACCAGTGATAATTATAAGCCCGGAGTTACCGTGGTGGAAGGCCGGATGGTGCTGAAGGACAGTGTGTCTCACGTATAGACTGTGGTGCGTTCTGCCGGTAGACGAAAGGCGTGACGCCGGTATGCTTTTTAAACAGGTGGATGAAATGATTGGTATTGTCGATACCTACCATAGAGCCCACCTCATGAATGGGATCATCCGCAGATAGGAGCAGCGATTTGGCTGCTTCTATTTTTTTCTCCTGAAGATATTGCAGCGGAGAAATATGGAAAGCGGCGGAAAATTCCCGGCACAGGCGGTAGCGGCTGATTCCCAGGGTCCGTTCAAAATATTCCAGAGAATGACTTTCCGCATAGTTTTCGTCAAAATCGGCTTTCATGGATAAAAGATAGGCTGGAACGGGTCTGGCATCCTGGGAGACTGACAGGGCGGACAGCATCAGCTCTGCGAACATGTCGGTCAGTTCTCGGTGAAGCTGTATCTGTTCTGCAGGAGCCGGAGTAAATGGAAATTTGGTCAACTGCTGCATCCGCTGTGAAACACAGGAACCGATGGGAATCGGATAACAACAGGTAAAATTAGCTTCAAATATGCTATAATAAGAAGAAAGTTCTCTTCCACTTAAGAAAAACATCTGAAAGCGCCATTTTCCCTGCAACAGTCGTAAGCTGAATCCTTGGCTGCAATCCAGAAACAGCAGATGTTCATGATCCAGTACCACTTTGGTACCCAGGGTGGAGAGAGCGGCACTGCCTTCTAAAGTATAGAGCAGCAGATAGGAGGGAAAAGGATTCCATTCATAATAAAAGGGATTGGATAGGAGGAATTCTCCGCCGGCTAACGGCAGTAAGAAGCCTTTGTCTTCCAGGGAGACATTATAAAGCTGTCCCAGAAGAATTTCCGGGGAACGCTGCCCTTCTATATCGGAAGAAGTGCGCTTTAAGGCATTGAGAAAAGTGGTGGAAATGTTCATATAAAAACCTTGCCTTTCCGTAAGCTGCAGACTCCGGCTGCTTTTCTTTTTTGAAAAATTAATTTAGCTTAAATACATTATAAACCATTATTTAAGCTGTTTCAATGACAAAGGATGTAAAGAAAACAAAATTAGTTAATTAAAACAGCTAATTTAATTTAAATTAATTACTTTAATTGTATAATGTGTACAAAATAAAGACATTAAACTTATGGAAATAGAAGATAATAACGAAAAATGCAAGAATGGAAGATTAAAAACAAGATTAGTTGATGATTAATTAATATAATTATGTATAATTAAATTAAGTTACAAAACAGTAAACGCTATAAGATGTAACAAAACAAGGAGGATAAATCCTCTCCTCGTCAGAGGACTCGGATTTTCCTTCGGAAAACAAGGAGGATTTCTTATGAAGATGAAAAAGTTTTTAGCTCTTTCCACAGCATCAGTCATGGCACTGTCTATGGCAGCATGTGGAAGCACAGACAACGGCGGCGCCGCTGAGAGTTCTGCAGCAAGCACCACTCCCGCAACTGCAGAAGCTTCCAGCGAGGCTGCAGCACCTGCAGAGGTTACCAGCCTGAATTACGCAGACATTACTCTGGGTGAGGATTACACCGACATTACCACCACCATTAAGGTCCTGACCAACCGTACCGACCTGTTGGAGGATGGCGCAGCAGTTCCTTACCAGACTTACATTGATGCATTCAACGAGATGTATCCCAACATCACTGTTGATATTGAAG
>CAKRRU010000048.1 GCA_934394515.1 uncultured Acetatifactor sp. | reverse complement strand
TCTCGGCAACTGCCTGTCCTAATAACATGGTGGAAGTGATCTCGGACTTAGCACCGGGATTACGTCCTACTGCTGCAGCAGCATGTCCTGCTGCGATACCCTGTCCTACACCGGGTCCGATACCGGCGATAACTGCCAGACCCGCACCGATTGCAGAGCAGCCTAAGATAAAGTTTTCATTGAAATCCATAGTAAATCCTCCTATTATTGAGATTCTTTCTTAGCAGAATCTATTTCGTACAGTTGTTTTAAGCATCTCCTCTTGCATTGGAGATATAAGTCATCGTCAGCATACAGAATACATAGGTCTGAATCGCTCCGGAGAACAGATCAAAGTATACATGCAATGCTGCGGGCCATGCCGTTGCGATCACACCAAGCAGACCATAGATCAATGCCATCATTACCGTTCCGGACAATACGTTCGCAAA
This sequence comes from uncultured Acetatifactor sp., assembly GCA_934394515.1. Classification (GTDB taxonomy): domain Bacteria; phylum Bacillota; class Clostridia; order Lachnospirales; family Lachnospiraceae; genus Acetatifactor. The sequence continues at coordinate 17,194 of CAKRRU010000048.1, read as the reverse complement.
CAAACGCAATGACAACGAAATCGGCACTGCGATCTCACTGATCAGGTTGATCGGCAGCCAGATCGGCAGCCATGGCGGCAGCGGAGAACACATATCCACCCAGATATCCTTCGGCTTCTGATATTTGAACTGATTATAATGAATCAGAATAAATGTCAGAACACCTAACGGCAATGTCACACCGTAGTCTGCGGTAGGGGGGCGCAGTCCCAGCAGACCGGAAATATTACTTACCAGAATGAAAATAAAGATCGTACCGATATAGTTATAAAACTTCGGTGCAGCCTTTCCCATCGGCATATCCACCATGCCGTCGAGCTTTTCTACGATCAGTTCCACCACATTCTGAAAACCTTCCGGCACTTCTCTGGCCTTGGCCATACAGCGATTGGCGGCAATGGCAAAACCAATGATAAGCAGCATGATGATCAGCAGACACACGTGTGTGGTCGTTATCCATACCTCATGACCGAAAAAGGAATACTTAAACACGCCATGTATCATAAAATCGATATTATCGGCACCGGATAACAGAATTCCATGTTCCATTGTTTCACCTCCTTATTCTTTTATTCTTTTGCTTCACTTCCGGCATTTTCCTCTGTACGCATCTCACCCACAGTTTCCGGCATTTCACCGTTTTCTGCGGTTTCTTCTGTCAGCGTATGCGGTTCGGGATCCGTCTCGTGAAACATTTTGTTGCATAATTTATGAGTAATCGGCTGTAGAAATGCCGTTACTTTCAGGCTGATAATATAGGTAAAGAAAAAAACATACGGATTCATGACCTCTGTGATCATGATCACCGCCAGGAAAAAAATCACCATCACATAGCGTAAAACATACGCACGGAATATCATCTTGCCTGCCGTCTTCTCCGGCTGATCCAATGCTCTGTCAAGGGATCTGTATATGTGAAGTGTGGCTGCCAGTGCCAGCAGAATGCCGAACCACAGACTTTTGGCATACATGATTTCATCCGCTGCCACAATACTAACAACAAATGCACCTATGATCTGTGCCAGGATTCCTAAAAGCAGAATCCCTATCACCATCTCCAGTACTGTTCTATTTATCTTTTTTAATGTGTTTATCATCGCTGTCTTCATAAATCGTTCTGGCCATACGGTATACATTCTGCCCTCCGGCCACAGCTCCCATACAGAAAAGCAGGATCATCCAGAAGTTTGTTCCAAAATGATCATCCAGCCAGATACCCGCTGCAGACATCAGGCAGATCGGTACCAGCATATTGAGGCCAAACTGCATGATCAGTGTAACTGCCCGGAACACCTGTCTGTCATAGGGTTTCTTTTTCCTTGACACAATATCCTCCCGTGTTGATTTCTGCTCTCGGCTTTTATTTTTTGTGCATTTTTGAAAATATTGTTCCCATAACAGGGCAAACCTATAGTTATTATAACGAAATCCGAACACTCTGTCCAGTAAAATTACCCTGCCAAAATGGTAAAAAATCTATAAAATCCTGTCAAAAAAAGATTGACTCGGAAAGTACCCCGGGGTACTATTTGAGTAACTATTTTATAGGAAGAAGGAGAGTCTCATGGAAACTGCAGATACAAACAGTCAGTTGCGGATCCGTACCGCTGCTGTGGAAGATGCCGCAAAGCTGGCAGCCATTTATGCCCCTTATGTGGAACACACTTCCATTACCTTTGAATATATCGTTCCTTCCGTGGAAGAGTTCGCGGAGCGGATCCGGCGCACCCTTACACGATATCCGTATCTGGTAGCGGAACAGGACGGTGAACCTGTAGGTTACGCCTATGCTTCCGCATTCAAAGGACGGGCTGCCTATGACTGGTCCGTGGAGACTTCCATCTATGTCTGCCGGGATCTGCGAAACAGCGGTGTCGGCAGTCTCTTATACCGGAAATTGGAAGAATACCTGACCGCACAGCATGTCTGCAATGTATGTGCCTGCATTACTTACCCGAATCCGCCAAGTATTGCCTTCCATGAGAAACACGGTTATCAGACCGTAGCTCATTTTCATGCTTCCGGTTATAAGCAGGAAAAATGGCATGACATGATCTGGATGGAGAAGACTTTGTGTCCTCACACGCTTCCTCCAAAGCCTTTTATCCCGTTTCCCGAACTCTGACAGATACCATATATACAAAGGAGAAACCCTATGAGCAATGAACTGCAGATCTACCGGAAACGTCTGATTCCCGAAGAATGTATCCTGCTAAAAGACGATATCATCGTGGAACAGACAGAAGATTATATTTTGACAAAGTGGAAAACGCTGAATCCCAAGACGACCTTTTCTCATGGCTGTTCCTGCTATTATCTTAAAGAAGGCTTCAAGATCAGCAAGTTCTACCGCCATGACGGTTCTCTTCTGTACTGGTACTGTGATATTGTGGAATACACTGCTCATCCGGAGAACAATTCCCTGATCGTCACGGATCTGCTGGCCGACATTATCCTGTATCCCGACGGCCGGATGCATGTCGTAGATCTGGACGAGCTGGCCGAAGCGCTGGAAAAGGGTCTGATCACCCAGGCACAGATGAGTGCATGTCTGCGTCAGCTGAACAACCTGATCACCATCATTTACCGTGATAAATTTGACCGTTTGCAGAGTCCGTTAGAAAAGAGCGGACTGTGAAAAAGAGCAGAAACACATGATATGCCGTACGTCCGGCCCTGTGTTTCTGCTCTCATTTTATTTTGTGTTATTCTGCGCTGCAAAGCAGATTACCGATGCAATGCCCAAGAACCGTCAACAGTGTAACATCTTCGTCCGACCATTTCCTGTTCCGGTTGAACACCTCGTAATTTACCATTACATATGGTATTCCTTCTTTGCGGGACAGGCACTGAAGTGCCGCACCGATCTCCTGTTTCTGTGTCACGGCATAAGCCGCAGGATTCTGGGAGCGCAGCTTCACCATATTGGATTCCACAAAAATATCGTCCTCTCCAAACAGAGCCAGATACTTTTTGTCCTCGAATCCCGGTCGCCCGTCCGGTGCTTCTGCCATATAATTACCACTTCTGCAGACAAGTTTTTCTCCTCTCTCTGAGAAGATCGTAATACCGTCCAGATCAAACAGACTGCGGATCTGCTGCAATTTTTCCGGGTTATTCACCACCGACTGTACTCCAAAGATGCATATTCCCGTGATCATCTCCGTGACGGCTTCCCGCTTTTTCTCCTTGGATACCGCATAGGCCATAGCCATATTCTGCATATCATCGGACTCCAGCTTGCCATGCAGTCTCTCTTCATAGATAATATGGCGGTTCTTGCCTTTTTCCTTGGCAAGGTAAAGCGCCTTATCAGCCTTCCGCATCAGTTCCTCATATTCGGATCCGTCTACCGGATATTCCGATACACCGATGGAAGCCGTCACATGGATCTTTGGATCGAAAGCCAGCGCAAATTCTTTTGCAATGGTCTTCAGCAATATCTTCAGCTGTTCTCTGGTGGCTACCTTCTCCAGCAGAATCACATATTCATCTCCGCCGAAACGGCCTATCACGCCCCGCTGTCCCACCAGCATCTGCATGATCTCCGCCACTCTCCGGATCACCTGATCTCCAAAAATATGACCATAGGTATCATTAATATGTTTGAAATCATCGATATCGATAATTACCAGCCATCTGGTGCTGTGATCCTTACGGTTCAACTGCTCAATAGTATATTCTGTCCATGCCCGTTTATTCAGCAGACCGGTTCCCGCATCTCTGGCTGCCGGGGTCAGGTAATAAGCTTCCTTCTCGCGGTTCCGGTCCGGGGATATGATGCCTGCCACCATATCGCGGTTCTTCGGGATTCTGGCACCTTTTACCTTCCATATCTCCCTGTCTTCCTGCCCGCGGATGAATTCCATTTCGAAAAAGTCTTCCCCATTACGCAGATGTGCGCAGAACGTGCGAAGCTGATCCTTCAGTCTGGCAATGTCACTGCCGTCATGAGCCTGTTCCACATTCCCGATCAAAATATTCAGAGAACCCTCAAACCGGTTCATGGCACGCTCATTAACATATTTATAGACTGTAATACTGTCCCTGTCGATGAGATATTCAAAAAAGTATACATCTTGCAGCGTCATGAAATGACGATATTTCAGAATACTATGCTCCAGGCGTAAATTTCTTCCCTCCAGATCATGTATATCGGAGATTGTGATCTGATACAGCGGAATACCGTTTTCCGTCTGTTCACTCTGTTCCAGACGCAGATAAACATTCCGTGTACTGTCCTTCAGATTGCTGAGTACCGTGAACAATTCCAGCGGACGGAACGGATCCGCCTCCACTGCTTCCCTCAACAGTTCACCGTCTTCGGGCAAAACCAATTCGCTCACCGGACGGAAAGAATTCTCCCCAACGAATTCATAGTAAAATTCCGATGCCTTGGCTGCCACCAGATTCTGCCTTACGAAGACCTTCCAGTCCATGATTCTATTCGCATAACCCTTCTGTTCTACGCTGTTAATTCTCATAGATTTTCGCTTTCGTTTAGTAAAATACGTGTCCGCCGATATTGATACCGGTCAATCCTTCCACCGGAGTACGGAAATATACGCAGTTGCCTACATTGGTCACTCCGGACATTGCTTCATCTGCTGCCTGATAGCAGCGGCTGGTGGCTTTATTGGCCGCCAGCGCCAGTTCCAGGCGTCCACTGGCTACCGGTGAAAATTGTTTATTCTGATAGATTACTCCTACCACTGTGTTCGGATAAACCGAACTTCTGACACGGTTGATGACCACGCTGGCTACCGCCAGCTGTCCGTCATAAGATTCCCCGCCTGCTTCACAATAAATCAGATTCGCTAACAGATAGCGGTCTCCTTCTTCAAAAGAAATATCCGAAATATCTCTCCAGGTTGCATTCGCTGCCTTCTGGGACATAGCAATCTCTTCCGCCAGCTTCTTCCGTAAGGATTCCAGATTGTCCTCTTTTTTCCGGATTTCCTCTTCATATGCCAGCGCTCTCTGTTCCGCTTCCGAAATATCTCCGGCATATTTTGCGATACTGTTGGACGTCTGACTGATCAGACCGGATACCTTACTCTTCTCGGCTTCCGCTGCCACTTTCAGCTGATCCAGCTCTGCTTTCTCTGTCTGGAGTCTTGCCTCCTCCTCTTCGATCAGCTTGCGGTTCTCCTCGAATTCCTTCAATTTCTTCTGGTCATAAGCGGCGATCCGTTCGAAAAAGTCAGCGGCATTCAACAATTTATCAAAACTCTGCGCGCTCAGAAGTGCATTGATATAGCTGGTCTCATTCCGCTCGTACATATCCCGTACCCGGATCACCATGCACTCATACTGCCATGCCTCCGTGGCTTTCGCCTCTTCCAGACTGTCCTGTGTGTCTGCGATCTCCTGTTCTTTCTCCGTGATCTGTCGTTCCAGATCCGCCAGGTTATCGCTGACCTCCGTCAGCTGACCGTTCAGATTATTCAGTTGTCCCTTGAGGGAATTCTGTTCTCCCTTCAGGTTCTCCAGATTGTCATTTTCCTGATCCAGCTGGTTTTGCAGGTTATTTTTCTCCTGCTGTTCCTGCTGGATCTGCTGCCATGTGCTGCTGGCAGCTTCCACTTTGACGTCTTCCGAAGAAAAGGATCCTGCAAGGATCACTGCTGCAAGCAACACAGCTGTCTTCTGTAGGCGCTTCAACCGTTTTACTCCTTTATCTGTTGCTCAGACCTCGATGTGTATCATTCGTCCTGTCTTCGAATACTGCACATACTCCACTCCGGCCGCATCAAACATACGCTTGGCGGCCCGATTGGACGGGGTTCCTTTATACTTATCGCTGTCATATACCACTGTGCGGATCCCGGCCTGTATAATAGCTTTTGCGCATTCATTGCATGGAAACAGGGAGACATACAGCTTCGTCCCCTCCAGAGAACCGCCGCGATAATTCAAAATGGCATTCAGTTCACTATGTGTCACAAAGGGATACTTCGTCAGATTCTTATTCTCCGGGTTTTCCCTCTCCCAGGGAAATTCATCATCGGAACATCCCTTGGGGAACCCATTATATCCCATGGACAGGATCTTATTGTCCGGGCTGACAATGCAGGCTCCCACCTGGGTATTCGGATCCTTGGACCGCATTCCCGACAGGTGGGCTACCCCCATAAAATATTCATCCCAGCTGATATAGTCACTGCGTTTGGCACTCATGGGTGTCTCCTTTATTTGGTACCGAAGATGCGGTCTCCTGCATCTCCCAGTCCGGGAACAATGTATCCATGATCATTCAGCTTCTGATCCAGTGCTCCGATATAGATATCCACATCCGGATGTGCTTCCTGCATAGCTTTTACACCTTCGGGTGCAGCGATGATGCACAGCAGACGGATGCTCTTGCAGCCCTTGTCCTTTAACAGCTGGATGGCTGCGATGGAAGAACCGCCGGTAGCCAGCATGGGATCTACCACGAATACTTCACGTTCTGCGCAGTCTGCAGGCAGCTTGCAGTAATATTCAACAGGCTTTAAGGTCTCAGGATCACGGTACAGACCGATATGTCCCACTTTTGCGGCAGGAATCAGGGATAACATACCGTCTACCATACCCAGTCCTGCACGCAGGATAGGTACCAGTGCCAGTTTTTTGCCCTTTAACTGCTTTACGGTGGTCTTGCAGATGGGGGTCTCGATCTCTACTTCTTCCAGCTTCAGATCCTTGGTTGCTTCATAACCGATCAGCATTGCGATCTCGCTGATGTTCTGTCTGAAATCCTTGGTACCGGTCTCCTTTCTGCGGATGATTCCGATCTTCTGCTCGATTAAGGGGTGATCCATAACTACTACTTTTGACATACTATTGTCCTCCTGTATTTTGGTATTGTTATAATGGTATTTCGTTATTGTTCGTGTCTGTCGGCTGCCTTAGATCTCTTCGATCAGGCTGATTCTGCGGCTGTGTCTCTCTTCTCCGGAAAAAGGTGTGTTCAGGAAAGTCTCCACGATCTCCAGCGCCAGATTCTCGCCGACGATTCCCGCACCCATTGCCAGCATGTTGGCATCGTTGTGCAGTCTGGTCATCTTTGCCGACAGAGAGTCGGAGCAGAGTGCGCAGCGGATTCCTTTTACCTTGTTAGCGGAAATGCTGATACCGATACCGGTGGTGCAGATCACGATACCCTTCTCGCAGCTACCGTCTGCCACAGCCTTTGCCGCCGCATGTCCGAATACAGGATAATCACAGCTTGCTTTGCTGTCACATCCGAAATCCCGGTAAGGGATGTTTTTCTCCTCTAAGTATTTTTTTACTCTTTCCTTCAGATCATATCCGCCATGATCACTTGCGATTGCTATCATTTTCATTCTCCTCGTATCATATTTTCTGTTTACAGCTTTACTACTTTATGACCTGCCGCTTTCAACAGCCGGTTCATAATGGCCTGTCCGAATCCCTCCGTGGAAAAGCCCTCGGAGTAGATTTTCGTCACACCCTCGTCATCAAATTCCCGTAGGATCGTGTACAGGTGTCTGGCAATGCTGTCTTCATCCTTACGGCTGCCAACGCTTTTTACCACATCCGCCGTATACCCGGACAGCATTTCTTCCGTTCCGATGATGCCGGTCTTTTCTCCTGCCGCATGATCTGCGGCTGCTTCCCGGTTAATATACTCTCTTACCTGTTCCGGAGTTCCCTCCACAATGGTAAGCTCACCCTTTGGTGCATAATGCCGGTATTTCATTCCCGGAGCCTTGGGAGCCTGTCCGCTGTCCGCCCTCAGGATCGTGGTATCCGTATCCACCGTCCCCAGTACTGCGCTCAGTTTCTCCTGTGTGATATATCCCGGACGAAGAATCTGCGGCGGTGTCACCGTCAGATCAATGATCGTGGATTCCAGTCCGATTCCCACTTCTCCGCCGTCAATGATTGCATCGATCCGTCCCATCATATCTTCCACGACATATTTTGCCACCGTAGGGCTTGGCTTGCCGGAAGTGTTAGCACTGGGAGCCGCAATGTATCCGCCGCTGTACTCGATCAGTTTCTGCGCTGCCAGATGAGAGGGCATGCGGATTGCTACCGTATCCAGCCCGCCTGTCGTCTCATAAGGGACTTCCTCTGACTTTGGCAGGATCATAGTAAGCGGTCCCGGCCAGAAAGCGTCGGCTATTTTCCGGGCTTCCTCCGGAACGTTCCGGGTGATCTTATAGATATCCTCAAATCGAAAAATGTGAACGATCAGGGGATTGTCCGATGGTCTGCCCTTTGCCGCATAAATTTTTTGAGAGGATGTGGGATTTAACGCATCCCCGCCGAGTCCGTATACCGTTTCGGTAGGAAATGCCACCAGTCCTCCCCTTTTCAGGATTTCCCCGGCAGTGCGGAGTTTTACATCATCTTCCGCACTGACCGGACCTTCTCCCGGGTGAATTTTTATGATCTCAGTATCCATATCATTACCTTCTGTTATTCCAATGCATTTGGATATAGTGTATCATATCCACAATAAAATGGAAAGCTTATTCTGCCTGCCTCTGCACGGAATAAACCGTCCATCCGATCAGAAGCGGTACCACTGCCACCGTAGGCAGTTCATAGCGGATTGCATTCGCCATAGGGGATGCCAGACATACCAGTACATTCATAAAACTGGGTACCAGTAAAATGAGCGCACTGTGCTTTTTCTTTTTCCATAAGAAGAACGCCGCTGCCAGCAGAATCCAGGTATACAATCCCGGTGTACACAGATATTTTACTAGCGGAAGCCGCATGCTCAAAAACCAGATCTGCAGAAGGAATTCCGAGGTCTGTATCGGGAATACATGCTGAATTCCCAGTTCCTGTGCATACTCAGGATATTCCAGCTGGATCCAGGCCTCAATATTCTGCTCCACCGGTGCCAGATAGCCGTATCCCTTGTTGACAAAAGCTGCTACGTAACATCCCGGATGCTTGAAGAACATCTGCACCCAGATCTTCATATAATCTGTCAGATCTCCGCCCCGGTACAAAATTTTGATCGGATCCGAAATATTGGGCTGATAACTTTTCATTCCCTCAAAATTCAGAACATCATCCAACACTTGTCTCTCATATTCCGTCACTTCATCTTCGTACTCACAGACATATCTCGCCGTCTGCTGGAACGGGATGCTCATGGCTTCTGATGCTGCCGGTTTCCCTGCTCTCAATATCTGATCGTAGACCAGCACGGTTACGCCTTTATAAGCCAGTACGGTTACCAGCAATACCAGCAGTACCCGGATGCGTTCCTTCTTTTTCAGATATACCGCAAGCAGAATCAGTGCCGGAACAATGGCATAGATTCCGTTGTTTCTAAATAGCGCAGACAAAATACTGAAAATTGTCAGAAGTACTGCATCTTTTCCTGCGCATTTCTGCTTTTTGATGGTCTCCATCAGATAAATTGCCTGCAGCACGGTCATTTCTGTATACAACAGGTCCTTTTCAAACCATTGGGCATAAGTTCCCCAAAGCGGACAAAATGCAAAAAACAGATTTCCCACCATGCACCATTTCCAGGATATGCCCAGTTCCTGCAGTTTCTTCATGCTTAGGGAGAAAACGAAAGCTCCCACAACTGTCTGCAGCAGATAATATAGGAAGAAACCGAAGTTCGCATCCACGATAGCCCTTCCCGTCACAAAACAGATTCCCATAATGGCTGAAGAAATCGGCGGATGTGCTGCTCCCCAGTGCTGCTCCCCAAAGAATTGTTTCAGCTGGACCAAGCCGTCTCCGCTTGTGGTGCCGGGATAGTTCAACAGGATCCACACAAGCCAGCTGAAAAAAATCATCAGGAATCCCACAAGCTGCAGATGTTTTCCAGCCTGTCCACCTGCCGGCTGTACCTGTTCCAGCCCCCGGTAAGTCAGGCGCAGCACCAGATACAGCAGAATAAAAAATCCGATCATGCAAAAGAACGATAACAGCACCTGAAAAGCATTTCCCCACAGGAAAACAGCGGAATTATATTTTTGAAAGCTGATGCACACCACAAGAAGGAACGACAAAACCGCCGAAAAAACCACTGTAGCGATATCTATCTTCTTATCTCTCTTACGAACTTCCCGAATCATGAGAATGACTGCGGCAAATACCAGCAGATCCATGTAATTCAGAGTATAAAAAGCTCCGTACAGCTTATTCAGTCCGTTCACAAGGCTGGAATCCTCATACCCTCCAACATATACTTCATACGTGCATTGCAATGTAAATGTCACAATAGCGGCCAACAGACCGTTTTGTATTTTCTCAAATCGACGCATTTTCTCACCTGTTTTTCTTTATTGTATCCTGCAATGGTATCTTACAGCATACAGATTATATGATGCCAGAATCAAAAGGTCTAAGCCCACATGCGCTTGCTCATAAGTGGGTGAAAGACCTTTTGATCCCGACATTATTATATTTTATCATAAGGATACCGTGTATACAACTCTTGTCTCAGCCTCATTTTTTCTGTTATTTATTTTTTCATTTTTCCAGACTGTTGATGTACTGCAAAATGCCCTTATGGATTGCCCATGCCACCCTGTCCTGATAGGAATCCCTGCAAAGTTTTTCCGCTTCCTCCGCATTCGACAGAAATCCGCATTCAACGATGACAATGGTTCCTGTGGTTTTCTTCAAAAGATAATAGCTGTCGTTGGGTTTGATCTGCCTGTGGTTTTCCTCATCCAGTTCTTTTTTCAGCTGATTCTGGAGCAGTGCCGCCAACTTCTCTCCCTCACTGCTGCCATTGTAGTAGAAGACCTGGGCACCATGTACATATTCCTCCGGATAGCTGTTTTGATGTACACTGACCGTCAGCACCGGATCCGCCTCCTCTATTTTTTCAATTCTCCGCTTCATGTCCTGTACTTTTTTATTGGATGCCGTTTCATCATACAGTCCATCCCCGGTCTCCCTGGTCAGCACCACTCTGATGCCGTCTGCCTCCAGATACTTCTTCAGCTTTTCAACAATGATTAAGTTTACATCCTTTTCCAGTGCACCGTTGATACCGATCTTACCGGGGTCATCCCCACCGTGTCCGGCATCTATGACCACACACCGTTCGCCGGTCGTACCATGCCCGAGACTATGCAGCGCATTTACGGCATTCACTGTTTTTACATATTCCGCAGTTTCTCTTCCCACAATTGCCATGGAGCCAAGAAGCAGACACACCATAAGCACCCGTAATATTTTCTGTTCCATCCCCTGTTCTCCGCTGCCTCATTTATTCTATATGATTTTATATGCATTTTCTTCTGGAAATATCTGAAAAAAAATTAAGAAATCCTTTCGTTTCAGGCTCTTGCATGGTATCACGGATTCAGAGTATAATAAATATATGAAATCAGATAAAAAAGTTCTTTCTATTATTTTGTTTGTTCTGGCTGGGATCTGTGTTCTGACAGCGGTGATTCTGTCTATAAAAGGCCGCCTGGAGGACCGGCACATGGAGGAGGCTGTGGATGCAGTGCGTCCGACGGTTTCGACAGATGCTGCCGCCGAAACTTCCTCTGTAGAATCTTCTGCAGCAAAGGAAACTGTCGCTTCGGAACCCGGTACCGGATCCACCATAAGTGAGACTCTTTCTTCCGGTGAATCAGAATCCATTGACCGTATTGCCAATCCTTATGCCGACAGTTTTCTTGCCAACAAGGACATGGCTGCCTGGCTCCGGATTCCGGGGACCAATATTGACTATCCTGTCATGTGGACTCCCGAAGATGAGACCTATTATCTCTATCGTGCTTTTGACGGCAGTGAGAATAAAAACGGCTGTCTGCTATTGGACGCTGACAGCTGTCTGGCTCCTTTGACTACAAACCTCATTATTCACGGACACAATATGAAATCCGGTGCCATGTTCGGTAACCTGACAGATTACGAGGATCAGGCTTTCTACGAAAAACATAAAAATATCATCCTGTACACCGAAGAGTGTCAGCGCAATTATGAAGTGATCGCTGTCTTCCGCTCCCAGGTATACAGAAAAACCGATGAGGTATTTAAGTTCTACAAATTTTTCCAGGCCGACACTCTGGAAGAATTTGATGACTTTTATAACAATATTAAACAATTATCCCAGTACGACACCGGTGTTACCGCAGAGTTTGGAGATCATTTTCTTACGTTATCCACTTGTGTATACCATGTAGAGCAGGGACGGTTTGTCGTGGTCGCAAAGGAAGTGGAGCCCGGTGATTTTTATCTTCCCGTGCAGGAATAATTCACAGACTATCAGGAGGTTGCCTATGAAGAGACTCAAAAAGTTCGTCGCACTGCTCACGGTCGCTGCTGTATGCCTTACTGTTCCCGGTCCGGGAAAGCTTACGGTAAAAGCTGCAGAACCTGTCACCTACGTTGTCAGTTATTCCTCTGAAAAAGGAGATTGGATGTACAAGCAGGCATCCAGCTGGTCCGATGAAGCATCGGAGCGGGATCTGTACTATCTGCAGCAGAGCATTAAAGATGGGGATTATGTTGTCGTTGATAACAATAACGGATCCGGCAATTCAAAGCCTCTGAAATTATCTGTCCGGTTAGGCAATCTGACCGTGAGATCCTCCGCAGGAGAAACAGCTGTAGTTTATGCAAACGGTTATGACAATGTCTTTGTCCTGGCAAACACCACTGCAGCAATTAACGGTGATGTTTCTCACGCTTATGTGTACGGTAATGCCAGAGCCAACTTCAACAATAATGTAGATACTCTGGAAATGCTCGGTACCGAAGATGAATCCGGGAACAATCTTCACGCTTATATCGGGTGTCTGGGTACTGTAAATCATCTCATTGCAAAAGATAACCGTGATCAGCTCACATACTATGAAGCTTACAATTTCGCACAAGGGAAGCTGACCGTTGAAGACGGCTCTCTGAAAACAGCCGGGCAGTACTACAGCAAGACCGCAGCGGCTTCTGCTGCGACTCCTGCCCCTGTTGCCGAACAGCCTGCTCAGACAACTGCTCCCGCACAGCCTGCTCAGAACACCGCTTCCTCTTCTGCATATGATGATGTTCCCAAGACCGGGGAAACTTCCAGGGCAGTCTGGTTCCTGGGTGCAGCTGCGGTATGCCTGATCGGCGGATATGCTGTTCGCAGAAAATATGTTCAGTAAATTGAGTGCATGGCTCGTACCGTAGGGCTGCCGTAAACCGGACGAACTCCCGGAGCAGCAGACCCTCATGCAGGTATCGGTCTCCGAATGTGAATTTTCTAAAGCAGTGGATAAAGTGTTTCTAATTAGGACGGGCACGGCTCCAGGCGACATCCATGCCGCCGACCGCCTGTCGCAAACATCGTGTTTGCTCCGCCCTGATTACTCACCACTGCTTAAGAAAATATCAACACTCTCCGACAGACACCTGCACGAGGGGCTGCTGCTCCGGGAGTTCTGTTTGTATTAAAAACGCCATTTTTCGCTAAAAAAATACAAAAACAGTAGATTTTGACCTTTTATAAGAGCTTATTTTCGCTAAAATGGGAAAAATAATAAAATCAGTACAAAAAATGCTTGATTTAGAAGTTTTTTTGTACTGATTTTGCTATTTTGATACGATTTGCACCAAAGCAATAGAAATGGTCATTGCTCGCGTAACTTTCAATTTACTGAAGGTATGCATTAATGAGTTCCCATGCTGCCTGGGTGCCGTATCCCAGTCTCCACACAGCCGCACCTCCGATATTTTTCGTGGTCATCATGTTCAGTTTTACGGCGATGGATTCTGCATCCTCCAGCCAGATCTGATAGGTAGCACTGCCGGATGTCCATTCTGCGTAGTTCTGACAAGTCTCTTCATCCCATTCCGCTGTCACTCCTGCCCTGCTCATGAAGTCTGCCTCATTGTTCATGGTGACGTATTCGTCCGTCACATCCGTTCCCTCTGTTTTCCACAGGATCGTATAGAACGGAAGCGCATTGACCACCTTGTTGGCAGGAACTTCCTGCAAGGTTCTGTCCAGTCCTCCGGACACATAGCTGATACTTGCCACACTTCCGGGATCTTTGCTTCCATGCCAGTGTTCATCATATCCCATGATGATGACATAATCAGCCACCTCTCCCTGAATGTCCAGACGGTAATAGTCATTAAAATTAAAAGGTACATAATTGGCAATGGACAATACCAGCCCGTTGTTACGGCACTGAATGGAAAGCTCTCGTATAAATTCCACATAGTGCGGTCCGCAGTCACTACTGAGCTGCTCAAAATCCACATTAATGCCGTCCAGCCCCAGGCTGACTGCCGCATTTACCACATTTTGTATAAAGTTCTGTCTGTTGGTGGTAGAGGACAACATATTGAGCGTGCTGACAGCATTGCCGGTCTCATTGGCGTAATTAAAGTTATCCACCACGCCCCATACCTGCAAGCCCATATTGTGGGCTGTGTTCACGTAATCTGTAGTTCCAAAACTGCGCATGGATCCGCTCTCATCCGTCAGGCTGAACCAGGTGGGTGCGATGACATTCATGCCCTTCGTACCGGATACCATGGAATACAGAGTATCATTGCCGCCCACACCGCCGATGGAATGCCATCCGAGGCAGATCTTGCTGTCACTGGTGAGAGAGGTATATTCCGGCTCCTGGTAATCGGTTACCGGCATCTCTGTCTCTTCCGTAAAATCCCCCAGACGCTTATTCTCCACATATCCGATTACAGAATCTGCGGTCTTTACCTTGCTCCAGGTCTCCATCTGTTCCAAAATTTCAAGCGTATCGCCTTTCGCTGCCTGTGTGAGGATCGGACTCTTCACGCCGCCTCTTAACCGGACTGCTGTATTCTTCTTCAACTGTGCCACCTGTCTGGTGCCCCATTCCGTATAAACCTGTACATGTCTGTCAAAACATTCATAAGAATAATTCGTAAACAGCTTTACATAATCCGCCGCTACATATACAGTATCTCCCTCCGTAAAGCAGGTTACATAATCGGTATTCTGCTCACCTGCGGTGGTTGTATAGCTGCTCCCGCCAAAGCCGGTCCGGATCACCTCTGTCGGCGTCGCATACAGCAGCAGATTTTCTGTCATATCCGCATAAAATACTTCATTCATATATTTATGAACAGTTGCCAGATCAAAATAGCAGGCACCCTCTTTTATAAGAGCCTGCTCTTCTACCATTTCATCCTGCAGGATAATGGCACTTTTATCATTTTCCGACACCTGATAAAATTCGTTCCAGTCTGCTTCTTCCTTGCTATAGGAATACTTATCCAACAGCACTTTGCCCAGTGCGCCACCGCCGATAATGAGGATCAGCAAAATTGCCACGATCACCGGTAATACTTTTTTCTTCATATGTGCTCCCATCCGCAGACATCTGCCTGCATATTTCTTGCATTTTCTCCATTCTGTTCTCTTCGAAATGAACAGACTTATTCTATCACAGTTTCTACCCATAATACAAGGAACAATACAAGTCAGGCTTCACACTGCAGGACACAGCCAGAGAGGCAATCCCGTTTTGTATTCCTGCAGTGCTCCCTTTTTCATTTTCAGGCAGGTGCGGGCTGACACCCATTATTGCGGATCCACTTTATCCAGTCGGATCTGACTGATTTCGCCCTGCTCTCCCAATATATAGTCTGCCATATATGGGCTTTCTTCTCTGACGGCGTATTCTGCCGCCTTTGACGGTGAGACCTTTTCCCCGTCAACATACAGCTCCGCCCCTTTCTTTTGCAGTCTCCGAAAGTAGTTTTCCACATTTTTTCTGAAAATCTCTTCTTTCTTAAGGGGCTTTGCACCTTTCTTTTTTTCCACCGGCACCTCCTGTCTGCAGCATTCTCAGACCAAAAGTATTCGTGACACACTCTAAATAAACGCTGCTTCCCGGATATAGGTACGTTTCATGTATAAATGCCTCTGACAGTGCTAGTAAAAATAAAAATTAAAAGTTGGAATTATGATTGTGAAAATATCTGTTGAAATATTATGACCGGGCACGTATATGCCTGTAAGACATCTCCATACTATATTTTACAGATTGCCGTAACGTAAACACCCAAATACACCAATAGCTGTCTGCATAATAAATATAAAAATGGGATGAAATGGAACGAATCGTTCCCTGGTAAATCAACAAGAAAATATGAGAACTGTCAGCCTCCTCTCTGCACCGGAGTATCAGAGGCATCTATAGGTCGGATTATACACCGCGCTCTCTTATTTGGCAAGATGTTTTATTAAATTTTTTTAAACTGTGAATAGCTTCTATTGACTAAAATATCGGGAAAGTATAAGCTATATAGCATACCAATGCGAAAGCAGAAAGGAAGTGTTGTCGCATGAAAATAGAAAAAGTAAATGAAAATCAGATTCGCTGCACGCTGACCCGTGAGGATCTTGCAAGCCGCGAATTAAAAATAAGTGAACTTGCCTACGGCACGGAAAAAGCAAAATCTCTCTTCCGTGACATGATGCAGCAGGCCAACTTCGAATTCGGATTCGAGGCAGAAGATATCCCTCTGATGATCGAGGCAATTCCTCTGAATCCGGATTGTATTGTACTGATCATTACCAAAGTGGAAGATCCCGAAGAGCTTGATACCCGTTTTTCCCGTTTTGCCCCCTCGGTCACCGAAGATATGGATGACGAAGACGGGCCCGGTTCTGCGGATGAAGTTCTTGATCTGTTCCGCCGTATTCAGGACGAAGAAAACGCAAAAGATGCGCCTTCCGCTCCTGCTCCCGAAGAGACCGATACTGTCCGTTCCCGCCTGTTCTGTATGGATTCTCTGAATCAGGTCATAAATGCGGCTGCTGTAATAGGAAATCATTACTGCGGTCTCAGCACTTTATATCACGAAGAAGGGGCCGTCGGGTATTACCTTGTCCTTACTCAGGGAACTGAAAGCCGTGATGTTTTCGATCGTGTCTGCAATATAATTTCAGAATACGGCGTTCCCAGACGTTCTACCGCCGCCAGCCGGACTTTTCTGGATGAACATTGTTCTACTCTGATTGCAGATCATGCTCTGCAGCGCCTTGCAAATGTCTGAAATATAAAAAAATAAGAGAGCTCCCTTCTACATCCGGGGCTCTCTTATTTTATAAAGTAATGTTACGGAAAATCCGCTTACATTTCCTCGATCACTTTCATAAGCTCATCTACATCAATACCATGCACCATAGCTGCCTCTTCCAGGGTCTCTCCCTGTGAAGCAGGGCATCCCAGGCAATGCATTCCTGCATCGAGGAGTA
>CAKRRU010000047.1 GCA_934394515.1 uncultured Acetatifactor sp. | reverse complement strand
GCAAGTGATGTCAGCGTTTCTTATATGCAATCGGGGCTACGGCGACAGGTTTGCAAACAAATTAACTTTCAATTTACAAAAAAACACCCCGGTCATAGACCGGGGTGTCACATTTCACATTGTAAACGAATGCAAATAATTACGCCAGAGGGAACTTGAAGTATCTCTTAGCATTGTTATAAGAGATATCGGTTACGATCTCGGACAGAGTATCGTAATCAGCAGGGAATTCGCCGCTCTCTACCCAGTTACCGATCAGGTTGCACAGGATACGACGGAAGTACTCATGTCTGGTGTAGGACAGGAAGCTTCTGGAGTCGGTCAGCATTCCTACGAATCCGGACAGGTTGCCCAGGTTAGCCAGGGAGATCATCTGATCCTGCATGCCGGTCTTGTGATCATTGAACCACCATGCGCTACCCTGCTGGATCTTGGCAACAGCGGTGGAATCCTGGAAGCATCCGAGGATCGTGCCAATCGCCTGGTTGTCGTTGGGGTTCAGGCTGTAGATGACAGTTCTGGGAAGCTCGTCGGTTACGATCAGAGCGTTCAGGAAGTCAGCCATCTGTGCGGAAGGAGCGTAGTTGTTGATGCAGTCGTAACCGGTATCGGGACCCAGCTTCTCGAACATCAGAGTATTGTTGTCACGCTTACAACCGTAATGCAGCTGCATAGCCCAGTCAAGCTTGTGATATTCCCTGCCTACGAACAGCATGAAGGCGGTCTTGAACTTCAGTTCCTCTTCCTTGGTCAGAACCATCTTGTTCAGTCTCTTTAAGAAGATCTCTTCCAGCTCATCGTCGGAAGCGGGATAGTACATTACATACTCCAGAGCATGGTCAGATACGTTACAACCCATGGATGCGAAGAAAGCCATACGGTTCTTCAGAGCTTCCTTCAGGGCTGCGAAGGAGTTGATCTCGGTCATACCTGCTGCAGCAGCCAGCTTCTCCAGATAATCCAGATAATCGGGCTTCTCGATGTTCATAGCCTTGTCGGGTCTCCATGCGGGCAGAACCTTTACATCAAAGCTGTCATCAGCAGCCAGCTTCTTGTGCCACTCCAGAGAATCAATAGGATCATCGGTAGTGCAGATCAGGGTAACGTTGCTCTGCTTGATCAGGTTACGTACGCTCATGGAAGGCTGATGCAGTTTTTCGTTGCACAGGTTCCATACTTCATCAGCGGTATTCTTGTTCAGAACGCCGGTGTAACCGAAGTATCTCTGCAGCTCCAGATGGCTCCAGTGGAATAAGGGGTTACCGATAGCCTTGCCCAGGCACTCAGCCCATTTGCAGAACTTCTCGTAATCGGAAGCGTCACCGGTGATGTACTTTTCGTCCACACCGCAGGAACGCATGAAACGCCACTTGTAGTGATCGCCGCCCAACCATACCTGAGTGATGTTGTCGAACTGACGATCCTCAGCAATCTCCTTGGGATTGATATGGCAATGGTAGTCCAGAATCGGTGTTTTTTCTGCGTAGTCGTGGAACAGCTTCCTGGCTGTCTCGGTCTCTAACAGAAAGTCTTTGTCCATAAATGCTTTCATTTTGAAATCCTCCGTCAAAATATTGGTCAGATCCTTAAAAGGATCCGGCGACTGTTGTAATATAAATACTAAGGGGTATTTTCAGCTACCCCGGTGCTGTCATGTGAACTATGCGTGATCCGCTATGCATACCCGGATAATTGCATTCTGTATGACTCAGTGGAATATGAAAACGAGCGCAAGCGATGTCTTATGCATGTTATCTCGTCGTGCCGCGCTTCACCAGTTCTCCGGAGAAGACGGTCTTCTTCGGCATCTCGCTTCCGCCCAATACACCCATCAGCGTCGTGATCAGGTGCTGGCACAGCGTTTCCAGCTTATTATCAATACTGGTCAGTTCCGGATCGCAGCAATTTACCAGCATGGAATTATTGTAGCCGATGATGGACAGATCCTCCGGAACCCGGAGCTTCATCTCACGGCCGTACTTCAGTGCACCCAGTGCCAGAGAGTCATCTGCCGCAATGACACCGTGGAATGTGATTCCCTTTGCGTGAAGCTTGAGCAGCTGATCGGCCATGGCGGGAATGTCCTCATGGGATCCCTGATAGAGCTGTAAGAAGCTTCCGTTGGTCAGAAGTCCTTTTTCCTCCATGGCGGCGCGGTAACCGGCCAGCTTTTTCTTGCCGCTGTAGGATGTGGAGTTGTAGAAATACAGAATATCTTCCACACCGGAACGGATCATTTCCATGGTGGCATCATACATGGAAGTAAAATCATCCGATACAATGCTGTAAACATTGGGAGCGTCCATGGCTGCGTTTAACAGCATCACGGGCACCTGTCCGGCAGCGTCGAGGATGTATTTGTTGTCCTCTTCCTTCTCGTAGATAAAATTAGAACCTACTAATATAATGCCGTCTACTTTTTTAGTGATCAGAAGGTTCATGGAGCTTGCCTTGGTCGTCAGGTCATAACCGGTACAGCACAGGATGCTGTCATAGCCGTTGGCCCTTAGCTTCTGCTCAATATAGTAGATCGCCTTGGCAAGGTACGGATCCGAACTGTCGGCACACATGATACCGATGGTCTTCATGGTGTTGAGACCCAATCCCCTGGCAAATGCATTGGGAGTGTATTCATACTGGTTGATTACATCCAGTACTTTTTTCTTGGTTTTCTCGCTTACATTGTTGCTTCCGTTGAGCACGCGGGAAACAGTAGCAATAGAGACACCGGCCTTCTCAGAAATATCGTAAATTGTCATCTGTGGCTTCCTCTCTGCTTCCATGTAACAGTGTGTAAAAAGATATGTAAGAAAAATGTAAGTAGTTACATAAAAAGCTATATCTGAATTATAACGAAAGACTTCTCTTTTTTCAAGATGCTTTTTCAAGTTCTTATATGCCAAAAATTTATCAAAGCGAAATATTGCTGATAAAACAGGCAGTTTCACGAAAACAAAACTTTCTGCTTTTGGTGATTGACGAAACCATTTTTTTGAAGTAAAATGAATTATGAAAGTACTTACATAAACTTCCTACAATTCAGACCAAAGACAATGCCCCGGGCGGTGTAACAGATTCGTTCGTAAGGCGTGCCGGGGAAAGTAAGTGCAGGTAATAGAGTGCCGTAAGACGGTGCAGATAGGATACGCTGAGCGTAGAATGGAGGACAAAATGGATATCTTAAACAAGGCAAAGACCGGTAAAAAGGAAAGACCTATCAAAGTGGTACAGTTCGGTGAGGGTAATTTCTTACGTGGATTCGTAGATTACATGATCGACATCGCTAACGAGCAGGGCAAGTTCGACGGAGACATCGTTCTGATCAAGCCCATCGAGTTCGGTAATCTGGAGATGTTCCACAAGCAGGACTGCCAGTACACGGTATCTCTTCGCGGTAATGTAAACGGTGAAGCCAAGATCATCAATAGAATCGTAACCAGCGTTGCAGACGCTGTTGATACTTATACTGAGTATGACAAGTACATGGGACTTGCCGAGATCGATACTTTACGTTACGTTGTATCCAATACCACCGAGGCAGGTATCGTATATGATGATACCGATAAGTTCGAACTGAATCCGCCCAAGACTTTCCCCGGCAAGCTGACCAAGTTCTTATATCACAGATTTGAGACCTTCAAGGGAGATATGAGCAAGGGTCTGGTAATGCTTCCCGTAGAGCTGATCGATGACAACGGTATTATGTTAAAGAAGTGCGTAATGCAGCTGATCGAACTGTGGGGTCTGGGCGACGAATTCAAGAAATGGGTGGATGAGGCCTGCGTATTCACCTCTACTCTGGTTGACCGTATCATCACAGGTTATCCCCGTGCTACCGAGCAGGAAGAGTGGGAGAAGCTTGGTTACGAAGATCACATCATGGTAACCGGTGAGCCGTTCGCTCTGTGGGTCATCGAGTCCGCAAAAGATATCAGCAAGGAGTTCCCTCTTCCCGATGCAGGACTTCCCGTGATCTTCACTGATAACCAGAAGCCTTACAAGCAGAGAAAAGTTCGTATTTTAAACGGTGCACATACCTCTTTCGTACTGGCTTCCTATCTGTGCGGCAACGATATCGTAAGAGAATCCATGCATGATGATGACATCCGCAACTTCATGCTGAAGACCATCTATGATGAAGTGATCCCTACCCTGTCTCTGCCTGAGGAGGAACTGAAGCAGTTCGCAGGTGAGGTTGTAAACCGTTTCGACAATCCTTATGTAGACCATGCACTGTTAGCTATCTCCCTGAACTCCGTATCCAAGTGGAGAGCAAGATGTATGCCTAGCCTGCTTGGTTATGTTGAGAAGACCGGTAAGCTTCCCGCTCATCTGACCTTCTCCATCGCAGCACTGATGGCATTCTATACCGGCACCGAGATCCGCGATAAGGCCCTGATCGGTCACAGAAACGGTCAGGAATACAACATCATGGATGACAAGGCAGTTCTGGAGTTCTTCGCAGCTAACTGTGAGAAGGATACTAAGACATTCGTAACCGCATTCTTAGGCAACGAGAACTTCTTCGGCCAGGATCTGAACAAGGTTCCCGGACTTACCGATGCAGTTGTAGCATACCTGGATGATATCAAGGCAAATGGCATGAGGGCAGCATTATGCAAGATTTCTTAAAAATTAATGACAATGATAATGTAGTCGTAGCATTAAATACGATTCCTGCCGGTGAGCAGATCACAGTCTCTGTAGGTGACGGTTCTAAGACCGTTACCGCCAGAGAGGAGATCCCCGCAGGACATAAGATGGCGATTTTTGATATTCCCGAAGGCGGCGAAGTCATCAAATACGGTTACCGTATCGGTAATGCAAAAGAGAACATCACAGAAGGCAGCTGGATTCATACCCATAATGTAAAGACAGCTCTGGGGGATCTGCTGGAGTACACTTACAACCCCACTCCCGTAGAGGAGAAGAAGACGGAAGACGTGACTTTCATGGGCTTCAATCGTCCGGATGGCAAAGTAGGCGTTCGTAACGAGATCTGGGTCATCCCCACCGTTGGCTGTGTCAACAACGTGGCAACCGCCATCGCAAAGCAGGCAAACGCTTTTGTCAAGGGCAGCGTGGAAGAGGTTATTGCATTCCCTCATCCTTACGGATGCTCCCAGATGGGCGATGATCAGGAGCATACCCGCAAGATTCTGGCAGACCTGATCAATCATCCCAATGCAGGTGGTGTGCTGGTACTGGGACTGGGCTGTGAGAACAGCAATATTGATGTATTAAAGCCTTATATCGGTGATTATGATGAGAACCGTGTGAAATTCCTGGTATGTCAGGAACATGAAGACGAGATCGCAGACTCCGTAGAGGTTATCAAGGGTCTGATCGATTATGCTTCCAAGTTCGAGAGAGAGCCCATCAGCGTCAGCAAGCTGGTGATCGGTATGAAGTGCGGCGGCAGTGACGGACTGTCCGGTATTACCGCCAATCCTCTGGTAGGACGTTTTTCCGATCTGCTGATCTCTAAGGGTGGTACCACTATCCTGACCGAGGTTCCCGAGATGTTCGGTGCAGAGACGATCCTGATGAACCGTTGTGCAAATGAGGAACTGTTCCACCAGACCGTAGATCTGATCAATGACTTCAAGAATTACTTCAAGAGTCACAACCAGACCATCTACGAGAATCCTTCACCGGGTAATAAAAAGGGCGGTATCTCCACTCTGGAGGACAAGTCCTTAGGATGTACCCAGAAGTCCGGAAGCGCTCTGGTCAAGGGCGTATTGCAGTACGGCGATACGGTGAAGACTCCGGGACTGAACCTGCTGTCCGCACCGGGCAACGACCTGGTAGCAGCTACCGCACTGGCAGCCGCAGGAGCACATATCGTATTGTTTACCACAGGACGCGGAACACCTTTTGCTTCCCCGGTTCCTACCATGAAGATCGCTACCAACTCCCGTCTGGCAGGCAAGAAGTCCAACTGGATCGACTTCAACGCAGGCGTACTGGTAGAGGATAAGACCATGGAAGAAGAGACCAGGGCACTGTTTGATCTGGTAGTGGAGACCGCTTCCGGCAAGCAGGTATGCAGCGAAGCAGCAGGCTTCCATGATATGGCTATTTTCAAACAGGGTGTAACTCTGTAAGTAATAAGTAAGAAACGGCGTTCTTTTGTTACACATTGTGCAGGAGGACGCCGCTTTTGATAGGAGGATATATGACAGCACAGGAAATCAAGGCACTTCCCCGTACAGCGGAAGGAATCTTTGACTTAAAAAAAGTGCAGACGGATATGGGATTGCAGAATATCTATCAGGCTGCGGACAGAATCTATCCCGTATATGCGGCATTTGAGACCACAGAGAATAAAAAAGAGGGCTATCCGGATATCATGGCGCAGATGCGTGTGCTGAAAAAACATGCTGAGTCAGAGTTTACCCCGGAGAACGGCGCTTTCTATACCGCGGCAATGCTGCACACCGTAGAGCAGATCAGCCCTGAGATCTATGAAAATTACAGAGAACTTCTGGACGATTTTCGTGAGGCGGTAAAACGTATGCTGGAACAGTATTATGATGCAAAAACGAAAAAATTCGCTATGACTGACACAGAAAGAGAAATATTCTGTGATGCAGTGAGAAAAGCATGCGCAGAGTATTTACTGTTGACTGAAAAATATCAGATGTGCTGATGACGCAATGAAAGGAAACAACACATGGAAATCAACCATATCATGCATACTGCCCGCAGCGCGACCATAGAGATCGCGGACGGCGGCAGATATTTTACAAAACAGCCCGTGGAATTACGCATTGACAGTGAAACGGTGATGACCACGGACAAGACCATTACTTCCCTGTACGGACTGAAACCGGATCGGAAATACACGGTTGAGGCATTTGTAAACGGAGAAAAACAGGGAGAAGTCTCCTTCAAGACAGATTACGAATATGTAACCCTGGATGTGACCAGATTCGGCGCCAGGGGTGACGGAGAGCATGATGATACGCACTTTATCCAGGCAGCCATTATGGCATGCCCTGCAAGCAGCAGAGTCTATTTCCCGGCAGGAACTTATCGTATCACCAGCCTGTTTTTGAAGAGCCATATCCGCATCGAGCTGGCGGAAGGCGCAGAACTGAAAGCTTTTACCGACAGAGAGAAATTCCCTACATTCCCCGGTATGTTACAGAGCTACGATGAGACCGACGAGTACAATCTCGGTACATGGGAAGGCAACCCGTTGCCCATGTTTTCCGGTATTATCTGCGGTATCGGCGCAGAGGACGTGGTGATCTACGGACAGGGTAAGATCAACGGCAATGCTTCCAAAGAGAACTGGTGGAAAAATCCCAAGGTCATGAACATTGCATTCCGTCCCAGACTGTTTTTCATCAGCGGATGTAAAAATGTGACCCTGCAGGGCGTGACATTCTGCAATTCCCCGTCATGGACGCTGCATCCGTATTTCAGCAACGATCTGAAATTCATCGGCGTAACGGTACAGAATCCCAGCGATTCCCCGAATACCGACGGACTGGATCCCGAATCCTGCAAAAATGTGGAGATCCTGGGTGTGCGTTTCTCTCTGGGAGATGACTGTATCGCAGTCAAGAGCGGCAAAATCTACATGGGCAAAAAGCACAAGACCCCTTCCGAGAATATCCATATCCGTCAGTGCCTGATGGAGAACGGTCACGGTGCGGTAACGTTGGGCAGTGAGATGGCAGGCGGTGTGGTAAATCTGACGGTGGAAGATTGTATTTTCCGTCATACCGACAGAGGACTGCGTATCAAGACCCGTCGAGGCAGAGGCAAGGATGCGATCTTAAGCAACATCATTTTCCGGAACCTGACACTGGAGCATGTCATGACGCCCCTCGTGGTGAACTGCTTCTATTTCTGCGATCCCGACGGCAAGACAACGTATGTCCAGTCCAGAGATGTGTACCCTGTGGATGACAGAACCCCTCAGGTGAAGAAGATGGTATTCGAAAATATGGAATGCACCAATTGCCATGTGGCAGCAGCTTATTTTGACGGACTTCCGGAGCAGAAGATCGAAGAAATCTATATGAAGAATATCTCCATCAGCTATGCGGAAGATGCAAAATGCGATGTACCCGCCATGTCCGAAGGAGTGGAGAAGAGCAGCAGACGCGGTCTGTTTGCAAGAAATGTTGCAAAACTGACGTTAGATAATGTAAAGATCGAAGGACAGACCGGAGAGGCTTACGAGCTGGAAGGCGTGGACGAGCTGATCCGGCGCTGATGTAACGAGCGCACGCTATAGTACGACAAACATAAGAGAATACGGCTCAAGAGCCGTAATCGGAATGGAGAAAAAATGCAGTTAGGAATCCGTTTACATGATACGAAAAAGCTTCCTTTTGAGGAGCGTATTGCAAATGTCCATGAGCTTGGCTTTGTCTGCGGACATCTGGCCCCCGGTAAGGTGATCACCGAGTTCCCTACTACCGATGAAGCATTGACCCCGGGACTTGCCATGTACATGAAAAATGTATTTGCCAAAAATCACGTGGATGTTGCGGTACTGGGATGTTATTTGAACCTGGCAAATCCGAATCCGGAACAGCTGGCCAAGATCACACATCGTTATATGGCACATATCCGCTTTGCATCATGGCTTGGCTGCGGCGTCGTGGGAACCGAGACCGGTGCCCCCAATGAGACTTATACCGCAGTACCCGAGTGCCACAGTGAAGAAGCACTGCAGACCTTTATCACCAATCTGCGACCCGTTGTAAAATACGCAGAACAGATGGGCGTTGTACTGGCCATCGAACCGGTATGGAAGCATATCGTGTATGATCCGAAGAGAGCCAGAAGCGTACTGGATGAGATCGCATCTCCCAATCTGCAGATCATCCTGGATCCTGTGAATCTGCTGGATTACTGCAACTACAAGGATCAGGTGGCAATCGTGGACGAGGCGATCGATCTGTTAGGTGAGGATGTCGCTATGGTACACCTGAAGGATTTCATCCCCGAGGACGGGAAACTGAGATCCGTAGGCTGCGGACTGGGCCGGATGGATTATACTTCCGTATTGAAGTTCATGAAGGAGCGCAAGCCCTTTATCCATGCGACACTGGAAGACACCACGCCGGAAAATAATGTGCAGGTGAAAAATTTTATTCAGGGACTCTATGACAATCTGTAAAGATATGTTATACTCTTACGAGAGTATTCCCAGTAAAATAGTAGGAACAATATAAGTAATTGCGAGAGGACACATGGGAGACTTAGAATTCCGTGTGTTCTTTTTATCATTATAGAAGAAAAGGATTGCACGCATATGTTAAACGAATTTTCCAGAACTGAATTATTGATCGGCAAGGAGGCAATGCAGCGCCTGTACGGAGCCAGAGTGGCGGTATTCGGTATCGGCGGTGTCGGCGGCTATGTGGTGGAAGCTCTGGCGCGCAGCGGTGTCGGCGCTTTTGACCTGGTGGACGATGACAAAGTATGTCTGACCAATATCAACCGGCAGATCATTGCCACCCGGAAGACCATCGGTAAATACAAAGTGGATGTCTGCGAGGAACGGATCCATTCTATCAATCCGGAGGCAAAGGTGACGGTGCACAAGTGCTTCTACCTGCCGGAGACGGCGGATCAGTTCGATTTTACCCAATATGATTATGTCGTGGATGCGGTGGATACCGTGACGGCGAAGCTGGAGATCATTATGCAGGCGAAGGCTGCGGGCGTTCCCGTTATCAGCTGCATGGGCGCCGGCAACAAGCTGGATCCGACTCAGTTCCACGTAGCGGATATTTACAAGACAACCATGTGCCCCTTGGCAAAGGTCATGCGCAGAGAGCTGAAAAAGCGCGGTGTGAAGAAGCTTAAAGTGGTATATTCCACCGAAGCTTCCGTAAAGCCTCTGGAAAACATGGAAAACAGCTGCAGAACCGGCTGTGTATGCCCTCCCGGTTCCACTCATAAATGTACCGACAGAAGAGCTATCCCCGGAAGCATTTCTTTTGTTCCGTCTGTAGCGGGACTGATCCTGGCAGGGGAAGTGATCAAGGATCTGATTGCAGAAAAGTAAGGGATTCTACAACAACTGCACAAAAATGTCACAAATTGAAAAATTCAGTTGAGTCGAAGACAATGGTGCGGTATAATTCTTGTATATATTTGATACTTACGGATGGTTTCGTACCGGGTGCTCTCACAGGCCGGTCTAATCTGCGTATATCCGGGCAGTATCATAAATCTTGGGTATTACAAGGGTACAAAGGAGGTTGCTTTATTCATGGCAGTGGTAAAACAGGGACAGAACGAAGGGGAAAACGGAACGATACAATTAAACGGAATCAAGGATCTTAAAGGCAGAAAGGGAGCAAATCTGATTGTAAAGATTCTGGCACTGGTACTGGTGCCGATGCTGGTTATCGTTATTTTTGCTTCGCTGGCACTGGATGCAGTGGGAGATGATACGGCAGAACGTCTGGTGAGGGAAGAACTGGTTGCAACCGAATATGCCATGCAGCTGAATCTGAACAATGCATCGGAAGAGGGATTCCGCTACGAGAACGGAGTACTTTATAAAGGAGAGATCAACTTAAGCGATAATCTGGTATTTCTGGAGACTTTTAAGGAAAATACCGGTGTGGATGTTGCGTTGTTCTGGGGAAAAGAACTTGCTGTATCTGATATCAAAGAATCCGGCATCCGGTTGAATGATGCGGTAGCTGATCAGGTGCTGGCGGGAGAAAATTATTACAGTACTTCCGTGAAACTGGGCAGTGAACGTTATTATGCGTACATGACACCAATCTATGGGGAAGATGGTCAAAATGCGGTCGGTATCCTCGCCGTGGCACTTCCGGTGAAAGATATAGCGGCAGTTTACAGTCACGTGGTTTCTTCCAATACGATTTTTCTAGTGGTATTGCTGTTGGTGTTCTGCGTGTCTACCATATTGGTTGTGACATTGATCTCCAAAGCATTATTAAGGGTGGTATCGAATCTGGATCTGGTAGCTGAAGGCAAACTGGACTTTGCGGTATCCGGTAAACTGATCAACCGTACCGATGAAGTGGGAAAGATCGCGAGAGCAGTGAACTCCGTAGTGACCGGATTCTCCAGGATCATTACAGATATTCATCATTCCATGAAGGATATGAATGCGTTTACCGGTACTTTTACCAGCAATTTTGACAGTATCGGACAGTCAATCTCTTCCGTGAACACTGCGGTGAACGAGATCGCACAGGGTGCAACCACACAGGCTGCGGACACCCAGAGAGTCAGCGAGAGCATGAACGACATGAGCAATGCCCTGAACCGTACGGCGGACAGTGTAAATGCACTGAGCAGCAGCGCTGCCAACATGAAGGAAAGCAATGCAACCGTAGACAGTACCCTGAAGGAACTGCTGGAGATCAGCTCTCATACACAGAAGTCTGTGGATCAGGTGCAGGAGCAGACCAATATCACCAACGAATCCGCACAGGCCATTCAGGCAGCTACCGATATCATTGCAGGCATTGCGAACCAGACCAACCTGTTATCCTTAAATGCCAGCATCGAAGCGGCAAGAGCCGGAGAGATGGGCAGAGGATTTGCAGTCGTGGCAGAAGAGATCCGCGGTCTGGCAGACCAGTCCAAGGAATCTGCGGATAAGATCCGCGGTATCGTGGAGAACCTGATCAGCAATTCTAACCAGAGCGTAGAGATCATGAACGGTGTAGTAGGCGAGATCCATCAGCAGAATGAGAAGCTCGGCACGACCCTGGATGTATTCGGTACACTGAATCAGGAGATCCAGAAGGTAGTCGGTGAGATTAACGTGATCTCTCAGGAACTGGATCGTATTGAAAGCTATAAGACCGACGTGGTGAACAAGATCGACAGTTTAACCGAGATCTCCCAGAACAATGCGGCAAGCACGGAAGAAACCGCAGCTACCATGGATCAGCTGGCAGAGATCGTAGAGGATTGCAGACAGGCTACCGCACAGCTGAATGTCATTGCAGACGAGCTGAATGCAAATGCGAGGAAGTTCCAGATCGGATAAAAATCGCAGTACGTTGCACGGACAATAGATTCAGACAACGTAAATACGGGGAGCGAGATATCATCATAATGAAAGTATGATAAAATGCAAAGGGGCACGGTTACAGGAAACTGTAGCGGTGCCCTTTCTGCGGAATGTGTTTCAAGAAAATTCGCAGAGATATTTTCCTAAATGTTTGAATCTGATTTTCGTAGTTATTGCGTGTTTTTTGGTTTGGAAGTTCAAAATCGGAAAAATAAATTTTTTGAAAAAATATCGGAAGGAAAAGGAATAGGAAACAATGAGTGCAATAGAAAAACACGACATGACCAGAGGAAAGATACTATTACCGTTAGTATCTTTTACGATTCCCCTGGTACTGGGGAATCTGTTTCAGCTGACTTATAATGCGGCAGATTCCGTCATCGTGGGAAAATATGTGGGAGAACAGGCACTGGCGGCAGTGGGAACTTCCACACCGATCATGAACATTGCGATCCTGCTGATCAGCGGGATGTGCATGGGCGCCAGTGTGCTCATGAGTTCCCAGTACGGCGCAAAAGATTACGATACCCTGTCGAAACAGATCAGCACCACAATGCTGGCGGGCTGCGGATTCTCTCTTGCATTTTCTCTGCTGATGCTTCTGCTTGCCACACCGGTGCTCCGGCTGATCCGGGTGCCGGAGACAGCAATCCCGGAGGCGGCAAGCTATTTAAGGATCATTTTTCTGGGACTGATCTTTACCTTTATGTATAATTTCCTGGCGAATACCATGCGCGCACTGGGAGACAGCAGGACACCGCTGTATTTTCTGATAACCAGTGCTTTCTTAAATGTGTTCGGAGACCTCTTTTTTGTGGTCATATTGCGGTGGGGCGTCGCCGGAAGCGCAATCGCCACGGTGTGCAGCGAAGGCTTGTGCTGCCTGCTGTGCGGTCTGTATATCCGGAAAAAGATTCCGTTATTGTGCCTTGGGAAAAAATGGTTTGTGTTTGACAAAAGTCTGCTGGGCAAGACCGTAAGCTACGGCAGTACCAGCGCCATGCAGCAGGTATGCTTACAGCTGGGCAAGCTGATCATCCAGTCTGTCGTCAACACACAGGGTGTGGCAGTCATGGCAGCTTTTACAGCGGTGAACCGTGTGGATGATTTTGCCTACACACCGCAGCAGAATATCGGACATGCCATGACGACCTTCCTGGCGCAGAATAAGGGCGCGGGACACAAAGAACGGATGAAGAAAGGCTTCCAGACCGGCCTTTTGATCGAACTGGTCTATTCTGTTGGGTTGTTCTGTACAATCGGCGGACTGGCACCGCAGATCATGAATTTATTTGCAGAAGACGGGGATGCACAGGTGGTATCTCTGGGTATCGGTTATCTGCACCTGATCTCCTGGATGTATATCTTACCGGGACTGACCAACGGCATCCAGGGATTTTTCCGCGGCATCGGAGATCTGAAGGTGACATTGTACAGCACCTTTATGAATATGTTCGGCAGGGTAGTGGCAGTATTTATAATGATCCGGATGCTGCACATGGAGTTTGCCACTCTGGCATGGGCGAACATGATCGGATGGATCGTGATGCTTTTGTTCGAAGTGCCGCTGTTAGTGAAGTCGATCCGGGGCGGAGAATGCGGATAAGAGTGAAATTCGGAATTAGAAGAGTGACCTGATGCCGGAAAAAGTGTTTTATCGCTAAAATATCTGTCAGGATACCATGAATCGTGATATAATGAGTCTCAAGGAAAACCAAGCGGCTGCGAAGCAGACATTTGGTTTTCTGGACTCATTAGCGAACGAATCATCCTGCGAAGCAGGATGTAGAGTGCGAAAGCACGAATTCGTGAGCTTATGATATCATGAGCGCAAGAGAGTCAACGCGCTGTTTGCAGGTAAAAGAGGGGTCACGTAAAATGTTAAAAGTTTTTTTGGTAGAGGATGAGTTTGTCATCCGCGAAGGAATTAAAAACAATATAGACTGGAAGGCTCATGGGTATGAGTTCTGTGGGGAGGCCGGCGACGGAGAACTGGCCTACCCCATGATTCAGAAATTACGTCCGGATATCGTGATCACCGATATCCGGATGCCCTTTATGGACGGACTGGAATTAAGCCGCCTGATCAGGAAGGAGCTTCCGGATACAGAGATCATCATTCTGTCCGGCTATCAGGAATTTGAATACGCCAAAGAAGCCATCAAACTGGGCGTGGCCCAGTATCTGTCAAAGCCTATCAACGGGGAAGAGCTTGTAGCGGAGCTGGATGAACTTTCCGCCAGAATCGAAGAAAAAAGAAGAGCGCTGCAGATCCGGGAGAGATACCAGAAGGAGATGGAAGAAAACTCCCTCAGAGAGCGGAAAACACTGTTTCAGGAGCTGGTCACCGGAGAAAATACAGTGGCAGAGCTGCTGGAAGCGGCAGAGAGACTGGGAATCGACCTGTCGGCTCCATGGTACAATATTATCCTTTTTAAGATGCAGTCACTTCGACACGCACAGGACGAATATTCGGGCAGCCTGATCCGTATAGAACAGGAACTGCGCAATCTGGAGGACGGCAAAACGGTGATTGCCTTTGACCGGAATCTGGAGGGAAAAGCCTTTTTGCTTAAGGCGGATTCCGAAGAGCAGCTGTTGCTTTTACAACAGGAATATATCGGGAAAATCGAAGATATTATGGAAGGATATGAACATGTCCGCTATTTCGGCGGTATCGGCAGACCGGTGAACCGTCTGCGGGAACTGCCGGTATCCTTCGAACAGGCAAGTCATGCTTTTGCACACAGATATCTGGTGCAGGACAGCAGGATCCTCGACAGCGGGCGGCTGGCACAGGAATCAGAGAAAGAAGATACCTTTGATATCAAGGAAGTCAATCCCAAACAGGTCGACCGCACCAGAATCCAGGAATTCTTAAAACAGGGAGACCGGGAGGAAGTTGTCTACTTTGTAGAGGAGTTTTTCCAGGATCTCAGCAATAAAGCACTGCAGTCCAACATTTTTAGACAGTATATCACGATGGATGCGTATTTCTGCGTGGCGGATTTTATGGAAAGTTTTCAGACGGACGCAGAGGAACCGGAGACACCTAACCAGGATGAAAAGACCTTACAGGACAGCGAGAGTGCCATCGGCTATATTATCAGGATCCTGCAAAAAGCACTGGAAGTGCGGGATAGGGCCGCGAGCAGCCGCTACGACGATGTGGTGGATCAGGTGATGAAATACATCGACGAAAACTATGCGGATGAGGAGCTTTCCCTGAACCTGCTGGCTTCCCATGTGAATTTCTCCCCCAATCATCTGAGCATGATCTTCAGCCAGCAGACAGGGCAGAGTTTCATCAAATACCTGACGGATTATCGCATGAACAAAGCAAAAGAGCTTTTACGCTGTACCGGCAAACGCAGCAGCCTGATCAGCCAGGAGGTGGGATATAAGGATCCTCATTACTTCTCTTACCTGTTCAAAAAGACCCAGGGAATGACTCCTACCCAGTACCGGGGAGGAAACAATTAGTCACTGCGCGGAAGAAAATTAGTGTGAAAAAGGCATGATGATTTTATGAGAAAAAAGATAAAAGAAATTTACGATCATTCGACACTGGTGGCAAAGATAAGATACTCTTATCTTTGCCTTCTGGTGCCTTTTGTATTATTTCTCATCTTTTGCTTCTATAATCTGTGGAACAATAACCGCAGATATGAGGATATGATCAATTCCTCCGTTATGGCGAGCCAGTTCAGCCTGGATTTCCGGAAGGATTTCGACTATGAGACCTATCTTCTCATCGTCGGGAACAAGACACCGGAAGAATCCAGCCTGCATGCCATACTGGATGAGGCTGACGAGATCGTAGCCGGGCTGGAGGAACAGACAGAATCCCGGGAAAATCTCAAGCGTCTGGGCAGTGTGAAAAAATATCTGAACAATCTGGCTATTTATGTGGGACGAATCGAAGACAATATCCGTGAGGGCAACCGTTATGAAGACAATATAGAAATCTGGGAGAACGATGTACAGATCGTGACTTCGCTGGTGGGAGACACCATGTCCCAGTATATTTATTATGAGATCAGGGGACTCCAGGAGAGCAGACAGCAGTATCAGAGTTTCTTTATAAATATGATCCGGTTTTCGGTGATCGCCTTTGCAATGATACTGATGCTGTTCCTGTTCTTATCCTATTATATTCCCCTGAGTATCACACGCCCCATCAGGCGGCTGACCCAGGTGACGGATCAGGTGGCGAAGGGAGACCTGACGGTGCGGTCCGATGTGACGGGAGGCGTGGAAGCCCGTGTGCTCAGTGATTCCCTGAATACCATGATCGATAAGATCAACGAACTGCTGGAACAGGTGAAGACGGAGCAGGTGAGACTGCGCAAGGCGGAATTCGAGCTGCTGCAGTCCCAGATCAATCCCCATTTCCTCTATAATACGCTGGATGCCATCGTGTGGCTGGCGGAAGCCGGAGAGCAGAAAAAGGTCGTGAGCATGGTAGGCAGTCTGTCGGACTTCTTCCGAATCTCACTGAATCAGGGGCAGGATATTCTGGATGTCAGAGACGAATTGCAGCATGTCCGCAGTTATCTGGAAATCCAGCAGATGCGTTATCAGGATATTTTGCAATATGAGATCTGTGTTCCGGAGGAGCTGAACCATTGCTGTATTCCCAAGATCACCTTACAGCCGTTGGTGGAAAATGCATTGTATCACGGCATTAAGAACAAGCGCGGCAAAGGAATGATCCGGGTCGACGGAGAACGGGACGGTGCAGACTGCATCCTGCGTATCACCGACAACGGAAGAGGAATGACCGCGGAGCGCCTGGAACAGGTACGGGAGGGCATCCGTAACCGGAACGTCCGGGAGACGGATATCTATGGCCTTTATAATGTAAATGAACGTATCCGCCTGAACTTCGGAGAGGATTACGGTATCACTATCACAAGCGTATACGGGGAAGGCACCTGCGTTACTGTGAGACTTCCCGGAGAAGGTTTGTGAAAAAATTAAACCGCTATCGTAAAAAAATCAACTTTTTACGGCAGCGGTTCTTTTTTGCCATAAAAAATCCAACTTTTCCGTGAGGTATCTTCATGGTTTTTTGTCCCCATTCGCCATACAATAGAATCATCAAAGAAATAGTTCTTTGGGGAACAAAAACAAATTGGGAGGTTACACAATGAAGAAGAAAATTTTAGCAGCAGTAATGGCAGCAACCATGATCTTTAGCCTGGTAGCATGCGGCTCCTCTGATGCAGGCAGCAACGCAGCAACCGGAAGCGCAAGCGCAGGCGCAGGTGCATCCAGCTCCTCCGGAGATCTGATCAAAGTCGGTATCATCAACAACGACCCTAACGAGTCCGGTTACCGTACCGCAAACGATAAGGATATGAAGAATACCTTTACCGAGGCTAACGGCTACGAAGCATCTTTCGCATACAGCTTAAAGAACGATGAGCAGATCACAGCAGCTCAGAAGTTCATCCAGGATGGCGTTGACTACTTACTTCTGTCCGCAGCAGATACCGCAGGCTGGGATTCCGTACTGAAGGACGCACAGGATGCAGGCATCAGAGTTATCCTCTTCGACCGTACCATTGATGCAGATGAGAGCCTGTATGAG
>CAKRRU010000046.1 GCA_934394515.1 uncultured Acetatifactor sp. | reverse complement strand
GGACTGTCCTTTTTAGAGAAGGTATTTCTTTCTTATGGGGTATAGCAAAAAACTATATAATGTATTGGGGGGGTTACGAGTATTATAATAGCATGCACTACTATTTTTGACTATTCTCAAAATTCACAAATATTACAAAAACGCACATCTGTTTTTGTCTATTTTTCACAAAAGCAGTTTGTACAATACTACCAAATCTCTGATTTTCCTGCGAAAACCTTTTCCGCTCCCGACCTTTACGAAAGTTCAGTATTCAAAAAGGAATCTGCTTTGGGCTGAAATAATGCTTCAAACTCGTCTCTGTTGATCTTTTCTTTTTCCAGCAGAAGCTTTGCACAGCTGTGAAGGACATCTTCATGCTGCAAAATGATATCCTTTGCCTTGGTGTAGCACTCATCTATGATACTCTTGACTTCTTTGTCGATCTCACCGGAGATCTCCTCGCTGTGTGCCTTGGCATGTGCCAGATCCTTACCGATGAAGACTTCATCATCGTCATCATCATAACAGATCACACCGATATGGTCTGACATACCGTAACGGGTCACCATACGACGGGCCGTCTTGGTAGCTTTCTTAATATCGCTGGAAGCGCCGGTAGTAATATCACCGAAAATGATCTCCTCTGCGATACGCCCGCCCAGGGATACCATGATATCCTCGAGCATGCGGCTCTTGGTCGCAAACATCTCATCCTTCTCCGGCAGGGGCATGGTATATCCGGCAGCTCCTACCCCGGTAGGAATGATGGATACGGTATACACCGGTCCCACATCCGGCAATACATGGAACAGGATCGCATGTCCTGCCTCGTGATACGCCGTGATCTTTTTCTCTTTGTCGGAAATGATACGGCTCTTTTTCTCTGCACCGATGCCCACTTTGATGAAAGCTCTCTTGATATCCTTCTGTGCGATAAAGGAGCGGTTCTCCTTTGCCGCAATGATTGCCGCCTCGTTCAACAGGTTCTCCAGGTCCGCTCCGGTAAAACCTGCTGTGGTCTGCGCGATCTGCTGCAGATTCACATCGTCTCCGAGGGGCTTGTTCTTCGCATGCACTTTCAGAATCTCTTCTCTGCCGCCGATATCCGGGGTACCTACCGCTACCTTACGGTCGAAACGGCCGGGACGCAGGATCGCGGGATCGAGGATATCCACACGGTTCGTTGCCGCCATGACAATAATACCTTCATTGACGCCGAAACCGTCCATCTCTACCAACAGCTGGTTCAGTGTCTGTTCTCTCTCATCATGACCGCCGCCCATTCCGGTACCGCGGCGTCTTGCCACAGCATCGATCTCATCGATAAATACGATACAGGGTGCATTGTGCTTTGCCTCTTCAAACAGGTCACGCACACGGGATGCACCGACACCGACGAACATTTCGACGAAATCCGATCCGGAGATGCTGAAGAAAGGAACGCCGGCTTCTCCTGCCACTGCCTTGGCAAGCAGTGTCTTACCTGTTCCGGGAGGTCCCTCTAACAGGACACCCTTCGGGATCCTGGCTCCGACACCGGTGTATTTTCCGGGTTCTTTCAGGAAATCAACGATCTCCTCAAGTTCCTCTTTCTCTTCCTTCAGACCGGCTACCTGAGCGAATGTGACACTCTTGTCACCCATAGACATCTTTGCCCGGCTCTTACCGAAGTTCATCATCTTGCCGTTACCGCCGCCTGCCTGCTGGGCGTTCATCATCATAAACAGGAATACGCCCACTCCCAGTACTACCAGCATAGGCAGCATATACGTCAAAAACCAGTTCTCTCTCTCAATGTCATTGACCACCGGGTCAAAACCATACTCGCGAACCAGTGTCTCCAGTTCAGTGATATCTGTAGCATACAGCTTACGGGACACACCGTTCTTCATCTGGATCTCCAGATAACCGGTAGGTGCCTCACCATTTGGATTGACCACGACCTCAGATACATTTCCCGCATCCAGGTCTGCGATAAATTCCGCTCTGGTGTACTCATCCTCCCGGTTGCTCAACAGGTTCAGCCCCACGATTACCATGATCAGGAGTATTATGAATATAAAATATGAGTTAATTGTTCTGCCGTTTTGTTTCAACTTCACGGGCCTCCTACATCTTCGTATCGCTTAATCGAATTCTACCACACCGATGTAAGGCAGATTACGATATCTCTGATCATAATCCAGTCCATAGCCCACTACAAATTCATCGGGAATATTAAATCCGGTATAATCTACATGCACATCAATGACTCTTCTCTCGGGTTTGTCCAGTAAGGTACACAGACGTAAGGAAGCAGGTCCTCTGTCCTTCAGCATCTCTAACAGATAGCTTAAGGTCCTTCCGCTGTCCACGATATCTTCCACTACGATAACTTCCTTATCCTTGAGGGATTCGTCCAGATCCTTTACGATCTTTACAACACCGCTGGACTTGGTGTCGCTGCCGTAACTGGATACAGACATAAAGTCCAGAGATACGGGAACAGTGATTCTCTTTGCCAGTTCACACATGAAAAAGCTTCCGCCCTTCAGTACACATACAAGGTGTACCTGCTTGCCCGCATAGTCCCTGCTGATCTGCTCACCGATCTCCTGGATCCTCTTATCTACTTCCTCTTCTGTCAACAGTACTCTGATATGTTCTGCCATTTTCTTTTGTCCTTCCGCTTTTAAGCGAACTCCTTTCTTATGAATTGTACCTTTAAAATACGTTTTGTATTCTCCGTTACTTTATAATATTCGCTGATACGGTATCCCACGACCCACAATACGTGATCTTCCTCTGCCAGGATCGGCAGTCTGTCGCGCTCTGTCTGTGGGATTTTCTGATCGACCAAAAAGCTCTTTAAAGACTTGTGGAGCATGCCGCCCCTGCCGTCAGAAATAGTCAGATAGTCTCCCGTCTGCCTGATCCGTACCATCGGACATTTTTTTATTTTATCATAATCAAACCAT
Organism: uncultured Acetatifactor sp.; assembly: GCA_934394515.1. GTDB lineage: Bacteria > Bacillota > Clostridia > Lachnospirales > Lachnospiraceae > Acetatifactor. The sequence goes on along the minus strand of CAKRRU010000046.1, from coordinate 14,968 downwards.
TTCGTATACTGATTTGTGGGAACTTCTTGGTTTTTTTCGGGCGTATGCGACAGCTCGCAGATACTGTATTCCAGTATTCCCTGTTCCAGTTCCAATATTCCCTTCTGTCCGGAGAGTACGCCCTGTACTGCTGTTTTCTCAGTTTCCCCGGTGCCGGCCCTGACCGTCGTCAGCAGTACTTCTCCGTATTGCCGTCTGCCCCGGATGCCAAAAGGAAGGCAGATCTGCCGATTACCCTCTCTGGTAAATAATGTAAGAAGCTCTTCAATATGCCGGTAAGTGATATCCTTTTGGCCGGGAGAAAGCCGTTTTACTTCTTCATATAATAATCTCTTGCGCATCAGCGGATGCAATGTCAGGAAAGTCTCTACGGTAATGCACACGGCCTCCTTCCTGCTCCCCGTGGTCCGGGCGCAGCGTTCTGCCGCTTCCGCCGTCTGCTGTTCCAGGTAGTCCTCCGTCTCGGCCAGCAGCTCTGCCGTCTGATTCATGTGTGCCACACAGCCTCTTACAATATTCTCCTCCGCATAGGGCAGAATATGATGTCTGATGCGGTTTCTGGTATAATCGTCCCCATCATTTGTCGCATCTTTGCAATAAGCAATTCCCTGCTGTGTCAGAAAATCCTCTATTTCCGATCTCTCCAGGCACAGGATAGGACGGATGATCCTGTCTCTTACCGGCAGGATACTTGCCAATCCCCGGATCCCGCTGCCCCGGAACAGATGGAACAGCTGTGTCTCGCTGCGATCATTGCTGTTATGTGCCACGGCGATCTTCGTAGCTCCCCATTCTTCAGCCGCCTTATCGAAGGCCTCATATCTGGTGCGGCGTCCCGCCTCTTCCTCTGAACTTTTTTCCCTGCGGGCTCTGTCTCTTACGTCTGCCTGTGTCAGGAAAAACGGGATCTTCCGTTCGGCACAAAGGCTCTCCACATACCGGGCATCTTCCCCTGCTTCCGCACGGATCCCGTGATCCACATGTACCACAGCAATGTCCATGGGATTTTCTCTCTGCCATTCCAGCAACAAAAATAAGAGGCAAACTGAGTCTGCCCCTCCGGAAACACCGACTACTACCCGGTCACCATCCTGCAGCATGCGATGCTCTTTGATATATGCAAATACTTTTTCCCGTGTATCCATCCATGTACTCATATGTTTACTCTATCCTAATTATTTCCAAAAATCAAGATAACTATTCCGTGCTATTTGTTTTCCCAAAAACTCAGAACCAGTACTGTCATGTCGTCCCTGATGCGCCCACCGCAGGAGCAGATCGCATAAGCCAACAGTTTCTCCGCTATTTCCTGGGGATTCTGTTCCTGTAGACCGGACAGCATCTCTTCTATACGTTCTTCTCCGCTCTCCGGCATATCCAGTATACCATCTGTCATCATGACCAGAACATCTCCCGGCTGCAATCGGCACGACTGCCATTCCACCGGTGCCTTTTGAAAAATGCCTAACGGCAGGCTCTCTCCGCCGATGCGCTCTACCCCCCTGCGGCTTTTCCAAAAGGTGGGGGCACCGCCTACCTTGCAGATCTCACACTCTCCTGTATACAGATCCAGACTGCAGATATCTATGGTAGGGTGATCCCCTTCTTCATTTTGGGCATACAATGCGGAATTAAGCAGATTGACCGATGCTTCATTGCCGAATCCGGCTTCCAACATTTTTTCCATCAGGTCCATGACTCTGGCACTTCCTCTTCCGGCGTCCTCTCCGGAGCCGGTACCGTCAGACAATAACAAAGTCAGCTTTCCTTTTTCCGATTCCATCGTAGCATACTGATCCCCCGATACCTTTTCTCCTTCTTTGACCGCACGGCTTACTCCCGTCAGCGCTATATATCCGGGTTCTTCAACGAAAATAAAACTGTGCGGTTCCCGTTCCACCAGATAAGGACTCCCCGGAGAGGGCTGTAGATTTTTTTGCAACAATACCGTTAATATATCAGCAACCTGTGACGCCTTACACCGCATTTTATCCGTGTACAAAGTCATACTGATCCCCGTTGTCCCGGCATCCTGTATGTAACAGAGATCCTTTGCGATGATTTTCTCCGCCCTGAGTGCCTGTATCAGGCTCTTTTTCTTTTTTTCTTCCAGTGGCTGATAGTCCAGTTCCTCACCGGCTACCCGCTCCATGATCTTTGCCACCTCCTGCAGATGATCTCCCATGATCTGCCTGCTCTGTTGAAATAAACATTTTTCCAGGATTCCCTGTCTGTCATTTCCCGTGATCTGTATCTCCTGCCGGAAGCTTTTCCCAAGTTCATCAAAGCTTTCCGCATATCCCATCAGCTTCCGCCTGCACAACAGTGTGACTTGTGCACACTGTTCCTTTTCCAGATTTTCCTGCTCTCTTTTCCCTATGATCATCCCTGACTCCCCTTTCTGTCCACCGATTATAGGACAGACCGTTTTCCCTTTTTGTCAAATCGAGGGAGTCGTAACTTCATTTTTTGCGACAAAAAAAGCAGGTCCACTGTTCAGAATCAGTTTCCCTGCTTAATTGTCCTCCTTAAAGAGGATCTCACCTTCATACACAAGTCCCAGCTTATCCTTCGCCACTTCCTCCACATAAGCCTTGGTCTGGGTATACTTACGATATTCCTCGATCTCCTCCGCCCTGGTATTCTCCGCTTCGATCTGCGTGGTCAGGCTTGCGATCTGCGTATCATATCCTTCTATCTTCTGTTGTAATTCCACGCTCCGTACCGCAACTACTACCATGATCATCAATACGACCAGGCTCACCAGAAACATGCTGAACCGGTTCTGGTGTCTCTTGCGGTAAGGTGTTTTTCTTCTTGCCATACGCGCATCTCCTTTTATAGAATATTTTAAGCATTTTCCATAGGCTCGTCAACTTCTTTTTTAACCATATCCGGGTTCTTTGTAATACCTTCCGGACAGGAGATAGCAAAGTGTTTATACCAAGTGCCGCATATTTTACAAAAGAGGGGCTGACCGCTTTGTGATAGAGGTACATTCCCGTAAGTGCCCCCATCACGGCAAACCAGCGCAGATTACCGTTGCTTTCGTGAAACATCAGCAAAAAAACTTTCCCGGCACAGTACATCCAGAATGCCAGATCTTCCAGCGACACCATCCCGGCACTGTGGGCAAACACTCTTCGCAGTATCCGCAGTATATCATACAAAAAAGTGATCCACAGTCCCAGCAGAAAAGAATGTGCCAAGAAAACATTCTCATCCATCAGCGAAACAGCCTGCCAAAAAAGGATTCCTGTTTCTCACCGGATGCTGCGGTATCCGAGTATACAAAGCTGTCGATCCGGCCGTCAATGTCCACTTCTCCCTTGTCTAAGGTCAGCCGGTTCACATGCAGCTCATTCCCCCGGATCATAAGCATTCCCTGCTCTGTTTCCAGTAAAATCTCGCGCAGATCAAAAGAAAGTACATCGTTGACTCCGTTCACCGTGCAGGTACGCCTGTTGGTCATGATTACCTTATGCATACGTCCTGTTGCATTTAAATCCTCCATCTCCCCACCCTTTCATCAGAGTTTTCCTGATATTACAATTCATTTTATGGGGGGATCCGGAAAATTATACATAACGGAAGAGTTCTTTGGCTTCTTCTTTTTTTACAGTTTCCTGTACATCTAGCACTTCCACCTTTACTTCTTTATTACCGAAAGATATCGTAATGATATCTCCTTCCTTTACATTGGCAGATGCCTTTGCAGGCTTGTCATTGATCAATACTCTGCCACTGTCGCAGGCCTCATTGGCCACCGTGCGTCTCTTGATCAGTCTGGATACTTTCAAATATTTATCTAATCTCATCTCTGTGTCCTCACATATTGTAAATAACGAAAGAGACCCGAAAGGTTGTCCTCTCGAGTCTCTGAAAATTCAGCTTCTATTAAGCGTTTAGCATATCCTTTAATGCCTTACCAGCCTTGAACTTAGGAGCCTTGGAAGCAGCGATCTTCATAGGCTTGCCGCTCTGAGGATTTCTACCCTCTCTTGCTGCTCTGCTGGATACTTCGAAAGTACCGAAGCCAACTAACTGAACCTTACCATCCTTCTTTAACTCTTCAGCAACAACATCGGTGAAAGCCTTTAATGCCTTCTCTGCATCCTTCTTGGAAAGACCAGCCTGATCAGCCATAGCTGCAACTAATTCTGTTTTGTTCATATTGAACTCCTCCTGTAATGAGTTTTCGTGATTAATTTTACGTTCGAAAATAGTTCTTTTGAAACGTCTATACATATATATATCTGTTTTTATCCCCTTTGTCAAGATTTTTCCGCATATTTACGGCATTTTCTCAACCTTTCACAGGGATTATTCCGCCGCCTGGGAAGCGGTTATCAGGTCTACAAAAGAATAAGATACATCCTTTTCTTCCTCATCTACCTGTACCGTATAGCTCCTGGTCTCATAACCCGTTTTCCTCAGGGTAATGACATGGCTTCCGGAAGTCTTTTTGAAGCTGCACGGTGAAATCCCCACATAGTTGCCGTCCAGATATACTTCCACCTTTTCGGGTGCATCTATGTGGACACGATAATACGTTGTTGTTGTGTCTACAGAGGAAGAGGTACTGCCGGTGGATGAAGTACTCTCCGCAGAAGAAGTACTGCCGGTGGACGAACTGCTTGTACTTCCCGAAGAAGATTCACCGGTGCTCTCGCTGCTGTCGGAATCCGCCTTATCTAATTGTACATCCACTCCCGCAGATTCCTGACCCACCCGGAGATACTGGGTCAGCGATTTATACCCGTCCGCTTTCGCTATAATCTGATGGATCCCGTATTCCAGAGAGATCGGCTGAGAGGGATCCGCTTCGCTGCCGTCAATATATAACTCCGCATTGGAAGGGTTCATGGAGAACAATACCATCCCGTATTGCGCCTCAGCGACTTCCAGATCACCGATATCCAGCGTAGTCTCTTCATTACGGTTGATCACGACATTCTTGGTTCCGCCACCGCCGTTATGACTGATATCGACCTGATAACTTCCCTCCGGCACAGTCACCAGCATGTCCTCCGTGATCCGGACGATCTGCGTCTGCCCGATCTCCAGCCACCCTCCGATGAAATTCTCATCATTGACCAGCCGCAGATATCCATGACCTTTTTCCACCGTTACGCTGAGCACGGTACTGTCGATCCCGTGGAAAGTCAGCACATCCGCAGGATTCAGATCCATCTTTTCAATGCTGTGCCCACGGGAAAAATACTGCGTGGCATCAGACAGCTGAAAGACCTCTCCACCGATGGAGACTTCATTGCGGACAGTGTTCATCTCATAGCGCTCCACATTGTCATACTGCCATGCCGTTTGTGCCAGCTGCATGGTGGTCAGATGTTTCTGCTTCTTCAGAAAAGTGACATCCACAATATCTCCTTCCTGAAACTGTTCCAGCGACATTGCCTTTCCGTATTTATCCGCAAAGTGCGTGGTTCCATCCATGGACAGCGTATATCGTTTCCCCAGATCCAGGTTCAGGAAACTGACAGTTTTGTCAACACTGTTGATATCTACCAACACGGCTGTATCTGCCGAATCAAAACTGTCCGGGTTCGTCACAACAAAGCCCGTGTCCATCCGTTCCGCATCGGTCGTTGCCGTAGGTGCCTCAGTATTTTGCACCGCCGCTGTCGTTCCCGGAGACGTCGTCTGTCCGCACCCTGTCAATGACACTATTGTCACAAGTAAAAAACACACTATTGTTTTTTCTTTATCGAACGCTTTTTTCAGACGGTTTGTCATTGTCTCCTCCTTTGTATCCTCTCTGCCGTTTCTATGATCCTATCGCCGGATCGTCTTCAGGAATTCTTTCCTGGCGGTTTCCTGTTCCAGCAGCAGCTCCAGTTTTTCCATATTTTTCTCAGGAATCCATGCTTTGCCGGAATTATAATAGAAATTAACGATCTTCCATAATTTCTCCGGATATGATAATCGGTAAAACAGATCCTGCCTCTCCAACGTTGTTAACGGCCGGACGGATTCATAAGCCTCCAGCAGTTTAATTCCCCAGCCGACGTCCCAGCCGCTTTTCTCCATCAGCTTACGCAACAGCAGGTAGAGGTCTCTCACCGGTCCGTCCGCCTGACATTTTTCGAAATTCACAAGGAAAAAATCATTGTCCTGCCGCAGAATATTATGGTATTGGTAATCTCCGTGGCAAAAACACATTTTACTGTCCTCCCCGGCCTTTTCCGATACAGAAGATTCAAGTTCTTTCCATTCATCACTCAACTGCCCGGCTTCTTCCAAAAAGGGATCTATCACTGCCGACAAACGAATCTCGAACCAGGTCTTCTGGCTCCGTTGTTTCAGGAAGCGCCGGGCTCGTTTCAGTTCCCTGTTATGCTTCTCGTAATCCCTGCTCGGCAAATATTTCTCTATCGTCGGTATCCGCACTCCTTCTATCTCCGGAAACCGCGGTGTAAATTCGAGCACTTCATGCAGCTTTGCAAGGAGTCTCATTGCTTCCAGACATTCTTCCCTGTCACGGATGTTGCATTCTCTGCCTTCCCACCAGGTCTTCAGAATATATCTGACACCATCTCTGTCCGTCACCGACAGGGCTCCTTCCTTCGTTGGGATCAGATGCTCCGCGGATACTGTTCCATCTTCCGCCAGACGTAAAAGTACCTGCTCCTGCAGGCGCAGTTGTTCTTCCTTTCCGGTATATTCCTTAAAAATCAGGCAGCCCTGCCCGGTTTCGCACAGAATCGCTCCTCTGCCCTTTCGGGTGCGCAATACTTCTATCTCATACTGCTCCAGCAGTGCCACCGCTCTGTCATTCACTTACAACCCCTCCTAAGATATGTACTGAACCGTTTTTACGGTTCTTACGCTATCTTATGAGGAAAGCCTGTAAAGTATGTCACTCTTTGCTACCGGACAATTCTTCCGCTTTCCGCAAAAGAATCTCCCTCGTATTCCATTCCGGATGCTCCAGTACCAGTTCCAGCAGTTTCTGCAATATCTCTCCCAGTTCTCTGCCGGGGTTCATTCCCATTGCAATCAGATCTCTGCCGGTAACCGCCAGTGTTTTCAGGGAGACGCATTGCTTTTTCAGGAGCATCTCCTGATACAGGGTCTTCCAGAGCTCCAGATTTTCCAGTTTCTCGGTGCGCATATATTCACTTTGCGCCAGGATATCTGCTCTTCTCACAGGGAGCAGCAGCGGAAAAATATCTTCTCCGATCTTGTTCACTGCCCGACGCACGATCCTCAGATCCGGTGTCACGCCATTTCCGTAATCATGATATCTCACCAGTCGGGTAACGACACTGACCGTATCATTATCAAACCGTAGCCTGCGCAGGATCTTACGCGCGATTTCCTCTCCCGCTGCCGGATGTCCGTGGAAATGCGTCGTGCCGTCCTCATCCACCGTAAGTGTCTGTGGCTTACCGATATCATGAAGCAGCATGGCATACCGCAGATTCTTCTCCGGTGCGATCTCCATCAGCGCATGCAGCGTATGTTCTCCCACGCTGTATTTGTGGTGTTTATGCTTCTGCGGCGTCTCCATCATAGCATCAAATTCCGGCAGAATCACCTTCGTGATACCGTATTCATAGGCTTCACGCAGGGTATCCGGATGAGCGGAAGTTAAAAGCTTGGTCAATTCCACCTGAATACGCTCCGCACTGATCTTCTGAAGTGAGGGAGCCAGTTTTCGAATTGCATCTATCGTATCCTTGTGGATCTCATATCCCAGTTGCGCCGAAAAACGAATCGCGCGCATCATGCGCAGCGCATCTTCTCCGAAGCGTTCTTCCGGATTACCTACGCACCGGATCAATTTTGCTTCTATATCCGCCATGCCGCCGAAGATATCGATCAACCCTTCTGTCTCATTATATGCCATGGCGTTGATCGTGAAATCGCGCCGCTTTAAGTCTTCCTCCAGATTCGGCGTAAATGTCACTTCTTTGGGATGTCTGCTGTCCTCGTATTTTCCGTCCACGCGATAAGTCGTGACTTCAAAGCCTTCCTTATCCAGCATGACTGTGACTGTGCCGTGCTGGATTCCGGTATCTATCGTGCGGCGGAACAGCTGTTTTACCTGCTCCGGTCTCGCAGAAGTCGTGATGTCCCAGTCCCCGGGCGTTCTCCCAAGGATGGAATCCCGCACACAGCCGCCTACCACATACGCCTCGAATCCGGCATTCTGTATGGTCTCTATGATATATTTCGCTTTTTCAGGTATTTGTATCTGAATCATATATATCCTCTATTTCTCCGGGTTCATGATAAATTTATCGATAACTTCTACCAGCCCGTCTTCATCATTGGTGCCGGTGATATAATCCGCCGCGTCCTTGACCGCGGGCTGTGCATTGCCCATGGCCACGCCGGTTCCCGCGTACTCGATCATGGAAATATCATTATAACCGTCTCCGCAGCAGATCGCATTTTCACGCGTAAGTCCCATGCCTTCCAGCATATGATCCAGAGAAGTCGCTTTGTTCACATCTTTCGGCATGATCTCGATGAAAAACGGTTCCGAACGGTAGATACTTGCCACATCACTGTATTTTTCCTGTAGCTGCTTCTCCAGCTCCGGCGCGATCTCTTCCGGTGCCGTCATCAGACACTTGTTAATATCAAAATTCACATATTCTACGAAATTGTCAACGACTTTAATAGGGATTCCGTTGATTCTGGCTTCCAGCTGCACATAGTTGTCCGGCTCGAACGCAGAGATGACACCGGGACCCTGATAAGTAATCAGCCCACAGCCGTTCTCTTTGGCAAATTCATACAATCCGGGAACAATGGACAGCGGTAATGTCCTCTGATATACAACTTCCCCTGTCTTACACTCCACAATGCGTGCACCGTTAAAAGACAGAAGGTATCCGCCGTATTTTTTCAGTTCCAGTTCCTCTTCGCATTTCCGCATGCCGGGGGTGGGACGGCCCGAAGCCAGGATCACCTTGTGACCGTGCTGCAAAATGTTCCAGATTCCCTGTTTGGTGGCCTCTGTGATCTCTTTTTTTGAATTGGTCAATGTACCGTCAATATCCAGTACCAGGACTTTTTCCTGCATTTTTATTCATACCTTTCTCAAAGTTATTCTCTGTTCAGTTCACGTAACTGGCAAAGTCACATTATCATGTTTTCCGCCATTTTTCGACTATCTTTGCTCATAATCTAACAGTACCTGTCTCTTCTGCTTGCGCAGTGAAACAGGTACTTGTCTGTTGTCTATGTTCTGTTCCTGAGCAAGCTTTACTGTGCCTGTGTTGCAGTCTCTTCAGTAGCAGCGGTCTGCTCCTCGGTGAGTTCCTGCGTCTCCGCGGTCTCAGTCTCTGCTGCTGTGGATTCTTCTGCCTGTACTTTCAGGTAATTCAGCTTACCCTTTGGATCCTCTACGGTAATATCAGCAGTGATGTTCTGGAGATACTCTGACATTGCCTGAGATACCAGTGTATTCTTGATGCTGATCTTCCATTCGGGCTGATCCTGACCCACATAGTAAAGTACATAAGTCGTCGCATCGGAAACTGTGATTGCCACAGTATCTCCTGCCTGACGGCTGCTATCGAAGATCCAGTCGCTCAGTTCTGCGGTCATACCGGTGGAAGTTACCTGCTCAAACAGGCCGCCGTTCTCTGCTGCGGAAGTATCCTGTGTATACTTCTTGCAAAGTTCTGCAAAGCTGTCCTCGGTAGCCGCTCCGCTCTTCCACTCATCCAGGATCTCTTCTCCGCTCTTGTCCTCGGCAGGAACGATCACACGTACATTTGCGGAAGGTGTCTCATCCAGATATCTCTGTTCAAATGCTACCACATAGTAGCAATGGCTGTTGTCGTTGGTGATAACAGTAGTGTCTCCTGCCTTTCTGGCATCATCGAACAGCCAGTCGGAGATCAGGTAGTTCACAGAAGTTTTCTTTTCATTCTCATGCACATCACCGGCGGTTGCCACGGTCTTCTTCGCATCATCTGCCAGTTCCTTGGCATCTTCCATTGCCTTGGCGATCTCAGCATCTGAAGGCTGATATGCGGTATCGGTGCTGTCGGAAGCGGTTGCATCTGTAGCTGCAGCTGCGTCTGTTGCAGTGGTATCGGTGGTTGCTGCAGTCTCGTCTACAGGGTCAGCCAGCTCGGTAGGCTCTGTGGGCAGATCTGCTTCAATCGTGGTCAGGCGATAATCTACAGAATCATAGGTTGCCTTATTTTCATCATAATAATTCTGGATCTCTTCGTCGGAAGGAGCGTTGTTCTCCTGCAGCTTCTGGTAATATGCATTCATCACCATGTCGTTCTTTACATACTCTGCAATACGACCCATGGTAGCATAATCACCGTAAATAGAACGTACATATTCTTTCTCGGATACGCCTGCGCTTGCTGCGGAGGTCTTGATGGTCTCCTTGAAAGTGTTGTATTCCTCTGTGGTATCATAGGTGAAGCCCTCTGCCTCAGCTGCTGCCTTCAGTGCCTTGGACTGCTTCAGGTTGTCCACTGCCATCTGCTCGAAGTAATCCTTCCAGCTTAAAGTATCGGAATACATCTGTGTGGACAGGTCCTTAGAGGTATCCAGTCCGAAGTACGTCAGATAGCTGCCGTACTGGGTGATATAATTGTTCTTGGTCAGATTGTATTGGTAATCGAACTCTACCTTGTTTACAGCTTCTCCATTGACCACCACATAGGTCTCATGCGTTGCCAGATAGGTACGGATCGGAAAAGATGCTACGAGACATACCAGTGCAACGAGAAATACGATGCCGACGATTGTGCTGATGCGCTCTTCCTTCTTCTCCTTTTCCTTCTCTTCCTTACGTCTCTGTACCTTACGGTCATAGTTGGTCATGACCTTGTTTTCTGTTTGTTCCTTATTTTCTGTAACTTTTTCATTCTTAGACATTGCTTACATGTCTCCTTCCTGCGTCTTAGGTCTCAATGACTCCTTATTTTAACGTATTTTCAGAGAAAAAGAAAGCTATTTCACATATTTTTCAAGTTTTCCCACGATATTTTTCACGCATCCCGGCTCAAAAGGACTGTCCAGGCCGACCTCTTTGATCATATTGGTATAAAAATCGCTGGCGGAGAGTCTGCACAGCTTCAAGTAGCTCTTCCATGCTTCCCCGAAATCGGCATCCATCTTCACCTTGTACTGCAATGCACAGGTCTGTGCCAGGCAATAGTCGATATAGTACAGAGGATAATCATAGATGTGCAGCTGTTTCTGCCAGAATCCACCCTGCCCAAAGAACGGATCCCCTTCATAATCCAGGTGCGGTTTATACTCCCGTTCCAGACGGCTCCAGGTCTGCTTTCTCTCTGCCGGTGTCATCTCCGGATTCTCATAGACGATATGCTGGAACTCGTCTACCATACAGCCGTAGGGAATGAATGCCGCCGCGTCCTCCAGATGCATTTCCACATAATCCTGCGCCCGGTCACCAAAGAACAGATTCATCCACTTTTCCGTGAAAAATTCCATAGACATGGAGTGGATCTCCGCGGTCTCCATACCGATATCCGCATGCTCTCTGATAGGATCTGTGCCGGAGAGATACCCCTGAAAAGCATGTCCGCATTCATGAGTGATCACGTCCACATCACCGCTGGTGCCGTTAAAGTTGGCAAAGATAAACGGCGCATGATACAGCGGCAGATAGGTCATATAGCCGCCCGCCTTCTTGGTCTTGCGTCCCAGGACGTCAAACAGCTGATTCTCCATCATGAAATCAAAGAATTCCGCAGTCTCCGGGGAAAGTTCGCGGTACATCTTCTGACCAGCCGACATGATTTCTTCCGGTGTGCCCGCCGGTGCCGGATTGCCGTCCTTGAAATATACCTGTTCATCAATATAGCTGAGTTTGTTAAGACCGAGACGCTGTCTTCTCCGGTCATGCAGCTTCTCCGCAAAGGGAACAAAATATTCCTTGATCTGCCGGCGGAACGCCTCTACCTCGTCCTTGCCGTAGCAGTTACGGTTCATGCGGTAATAGCCCAGTTCCAGGTAATTCTCATATCCTAAGGCTCTGGCCTGCGCGGTACGGTTCTTGACAAGTTTGTCATAAATCGTATCCAGCTGTTCCTCATTTTCCCGGAAAAACACACTCATCTTCTCCCATGCCTGTCTGCGTATATTTCGGTCAGGGTTAATGAGGTAGGGACGTAACAGAGACAGATTCAACTCTTTGCCGTCAAAATTAATCTTGGCACTCGCAATCAGTTTGTCATATTCCATGGTCAGGGCATTTTCTTCCTGCATCAGTGGAATCAACGCTTCACTCATGGATTTCTGCGCCAGTTCCATGTTCTTGAAAGCTACCGGTCCGATCTTTTCCTCCAGATAGGCTCTGTAAGGGGATTCGTACAGCTTCTTCTGATAAGCCAACACCAGATTACTGAATACCGGTCCCTGCTCATCATAGTATTTGTGCTCTTCCTCATAGAATTTGTCGGAAGTATCAATATCGAAGCGGATGTTCGCAATCGTCATCAGCGTCATCACGCGGTCTGTCAGCGCGTAATATTTTTTATGCACCTCGAACTGTTCTTCCCCGCTCTTAGCTTCCGAAAGCTCCCGGATCAGCTCGCCCATCTCCTCCTGCACCCTGGTAAAATCTATTCTTTCGTAAGGCATATCCTGAAATTTCATGGTTAACTCGTCCTTTCTGCGTTATCATGTGTGAAAATTTTATTTTCGCACTGTGCTGCTTTATCTTACCCCAAATTGCCCGGAATGTAAAATGAAAGGGCCATCCATATAGGCTGCCCTTCCCTGTTACATCCTCTAAACACAGTTTTCTGTCTTCCATACAAAGATTCTGAAACGAATATTATGATATACTCTTTACCAGTACAGTTTCATGTCTCTCTGTACTTCTTCCTCCGATAACCGGAACTTCTCCCGGATTCGTTTTGCCGTTTCTTCAAAGCTCAGCCCTAACTCCTTGCACATATCAATAGCTCCATTGGCCTTACCACGTGCTTCTCCCTCTGCTCTGACGTCATCATCATGTAATAATTCTTTCATGTATTCTGACCTCCACTCTTCATTCTTTCTGGCTCTGATTACAGCCTCATCTATTCTCCGGGTCAGATTGTCTCCGACCTTTCCGGTTCTGATATATTCATACAGATACTTCAAATGCTCGGGTATCTCTTCCGCGATGCAATTATAAAAAATCTTCTCGGTTCCATCCTCTAAACACAGTTTTCTGTCTTCCATACAAAGATTCTGAAACGAATACTTTGCATATCCCAGTCCAAACGGATCGAAGGTACAGATAAACAGTACCTTGCCCTCCGGCAATTCCCGATAGGACTTGTCCCTGCTCAAGTGGTCTGTATCCATGGTAGATTGATAGAATCTGCTTCTGCGCGGCAGCTCTAAGTTTTCCGGTGTCTGATGATTCAATCTCTGCATCTCAGCATCATAAATCCGTTTTTGATCTCTCGTATACACATCCAGACGAATAGGCTTACCTTTCGAGGTATATCGAAACTCCCTCTGTGTCTGCACATCCTCCAGTTCTCCTACCGGTTCTTCCAACAGACACTTCAGCACATCCCGACAAAGTTCCTTATCTTCCATTACTTTGCCGAACATAAAATCGTCCTCAATCGTCAGTTCTTCATACCGTTTTGCCATTTGTATTCTCCTTCCACACATTCACAGGAGAATATATACGGCATTTTACAAAACAAATCTTGCGATTTCTTTCTATGTCTTCCCCTGCTCTATTGTCATTAATGGGTATCTAAGCAGGGATTCCTCTGAAGTCACAGACATCAACTTGCGCTGATATAAAAGAATTGATGTAATTATTCAGCACTTCATTCGCAATTATGAAAATTGCCTTAGTTCTGAATAATTACAAATTGAAATAGAAAAATCTGCTTACATGCTGAGAATAACAGACATCTATCTCATTGTCAATGTAGCAGAATAGCAAAATCTTGACCCCTTGAATTTGGCTAATATGCTGTTTCAAAAATTTGTGACATTTTACCAACTTGCCAGCACAGTTTTCGTATGATATGGTGATATCGGAAGTAATTTTACTTCTTCTAACAATTCCCATAGACCCATCAGCGGTCACAATTTTCCCTTATTTACAACTACTTTTTGTAAGGTAACACATATTTTCATTATTGATATTATACACATCGGTGTGTATAATACAAAGGAGGAGTTTTATTGAAGCAAGGTATCCTCGTTAAAAAGCTAAAGCAAGCAGGATTCAGATTCTATCGTCATGGTGGAAATCATGACATATACATTCGTGGACAACAACAAGAACAAATTCCAAGGCACAAAGAAATAAATGAGGCTCTCGCACAGGCCATTCTTAATAAATGGGGTTTATCATAATTTAGAGGAGGAATCATATTGAAAAAAGTCTATCCTGTTATATTTACAAAAACGCCAGATAAAAAAGATACCATTTTAATTGAAGTTCCGGATCTTGATATTCTAACAGAGGGATTCGGCACCGCAAATGCTATTGATATGGCACGTGATGCAATCGGGCTGTTGGGAATAACATTAGAAGATAAAAAAGAAGTAATGGCAGAGCCAAGTGATATAAACAATATTTCTATTGAACAGGGGAAATTCTATAAATCCGGAACGTCCTATGTTTCCCTGGTGGATGTGGACTTTGCAGAATATCGGAGAAAAGTAGATACCAAATCTGTCAGGCGAAATGTAACCCTTCCTCATTGGCTGAATGTGGAGGCTGATAAAGCAGGAATCAATGTATCAAAAGTTCTTCAAGAGGCTCTCATGTCCGCTCTACAAATGCATAAATATTAAAGCCAAAGGGCAGCCCATCATGGACTGCCCCTTGGTTTTTACATAACTCTTACAGCTATGGTTCATTCCTCTTAGGAAACAACCTGATCTCGGCTGAAGCTTACTGTAACAGAGACAGTACGCCCTGGTTGGACTGGTTAGCCTGAGCCAGCATAGCCTGACCTGCCTGAGA
>CAKRRU010000045.1 GCA_934394515.1 uncultured Acetatifactor sp. | reverse complement strand
CATTCTGCCTAACCGGGCAAATTCGCTTCCAATTGCTTGATGAGTGCATCTGCCAGTCCCGCATCACACACACCTATTGAAGATCTCAGGTCTCTTCCGATCGCCCACCCGAGTTCTTCCTTTGTGCCATATTCATATACCGGGACTTCATAATAAGAACATTTGTCGTGAAACAACTTTTTCGTATTGGCCGATGCATCTGACGCAACGATTACCAACATGGCGGAACCTTTTTTCACAGCGTCCTCCGTCTGGAATTCACCGCTTACGAGGTTACGCCCCCTCATCGCAAGTCCCAAAAGGGAATATATCTTATTCTGTTTCAAGCTGATCAAACTCCTTTTCCAGCATATCATAACTTTCGGGAGAAATACTCATCTTGAAAGAACGCTCTAATCCTTTGTTCTTCCGGGCTTTTTGCAGACATTCCTTCTGTCTGCATATATATGCGCCGCGCCCGTTCTTTTTGCCTGTAACATCCAGACAAATCTCACCCTCCGGGGTCTTCAGGACACGCAGCATTTCCTTTTTGCCTTTCATTTCTCCGCAGCCTACGCACTGCCTCAGTGGAATCTTTTTTGCCATTGATTATTCCTGCTCTCCATCAAAATCGTCTACGGTATCATCTTCATAATCATCCACATAGTCCTCGTAACGGAAGCCGGGAGCATCCTTCGCCTGTGTCTCGGACTTGATGTCGATCTTGTAACCGGTCAGTCTTGCTGCCAGTCTTGCATTCTGACCTTCCTTACCGATGGCCAGAGACAACTGATAATCGGGAACGACTACCTTAGCAGTCTTCTCATCGGGATCTGCAAATACTGCTACGATCTTAGCGGGAGAAAGTGCATTCTGGATCAGGTTACCGGGGTTCTCATCCCAGTTCACGATATCGATTTTCTCACCGCGCAACTCTTCAACGATGGCATTGACACGGGCACCGTTCATACCGACGCAGGCACCGACTGCATCTACATTGGGGTTATTGCTCCATACAGCGATTTTGGTACGGCTGCCTGCTTCTCTGGCAATGCTCTTGATCTCTACAGTACCGTCCTTGATCTCGGTTACTTCAGACTCGAACAGTCTCTTCACCAGTTCCGGATGCGTACGGCTGACATTGACACGGGGTCCCTTCGGGGTATTCTTTACTTCCACAATGTAGACTTTGATACGCTCAGTGGGTTTGAATACTTCTCCCTTTACCTGCTCGTTCTCAGTCAGCATGGCATCTACCTTGCCGAGATTGATGCTGATGTTTTTGCCGACATAACGCTGTACCACGCCGGTGACAACATCTTTCTCTTTCTCATAATACTGATTATAGATTACGCTTCTCTCTTCCTCGCGGATCTTCTGCAGGATCACGTTCTTGGCATTCTGGGTAGCGATACGCCCGAACTCTTTGGACTTGATCTCTACATGGATCATGTCGCCTACCTGTGCCTTCCTGGAGATCTCCTGTGCATCCTCTAAAGCGATCTGCAGGCATTCATCCTCTACATCTTCTTTGGTCGGCACTACTTCTTTTTCGGCATATACCAGGAAATCACAGGTCTCTCTGTTGATCTCCACATGGACGTTGTCAGCCTTTCCAAAATGGTTCTTGCAGGCTGTCATCAGGGAGTTCTCGATTGCTTCAAACAAGGTTTCCTTGCTGATTTCCTTCTCCTTCTCCAGAACATCCAGTGCCTCCATTAATTCCTTATTCATCATTTCCTCCGTTCCGGCTTTCGCCTTTTCTTATTGTAATATCAGTGTAATATTCGTTGTAACTTTATACCTTCCTAAAAATCCAGTGCCAGTCTGATCAGTGCAATCTCTGCTCTGGCAAAAGTCCTCGGGGTGCCGTTTTCGGTAATTGTAATCGTGTCTGCATCGAAGCTGTCCAGTACTCCGGAAAATTCCTTGCACTTATCGATCGGTTTGAACAACTTGATTTCCACTTCCTCGCCGATACTCTTCTGTAAGTGTTTGTCCTTTTTCAAAGTCCGACCCAGTCCCGGGCTGCTGACTTCCAGAATATAAGCTTCCGGAATAAAGTCTGCCTTGTCTAAAGCTTCCGATAATGCTCTGCTGACATTCTCACAATCCAGAATGTTCACCCCTTCCGGTTTGTCGATGTAGGCTCTCAGATAGTAGTCGCTGCCTTCCTTTACATACTCCACATCGTAGATCTCCACCTGATTGGCTTCTGCGATGGGCGCAAGCAGTTCTTCGGTCTTACTTTCGTAATCCTCTCGTTTGGACATGTATGCCCTCCTTTGCTTTTATAAACTGTTGTTACAACAACAAGAAAGAGTGGCACGCGTCCACTCTTACTCTAGTAATCATCTTTAAACTATACACAGTATAGCCCCTGTATGAAAAAATGTCAATAGCCTGCTGCCGGGATTTTTCCGTTGTTTTTCGCATTTTTACGGTATTTTGCCCTACACAGTCACGATCACGCCGCCGTCGTTGGCATACATACTGCTGACACCGCGGGTGTCCATGATCAGGCAGTCTTTGAATTCTGCCTTTTCCATAAGAAGTTTTTTCACCGTTTCCGCACGTTCCGGTGCATTGCAGTGAGTGATCATCAGTATGCGGTCTTTGGTGTCACCGGTTTCCTCCAATATGATCTCTGCCATTCTGCGCAGCGCTTTCTTCATTCCCACGCTCTGGCTCCTCTGTACGATGTTTCCTTTATCCCCTGCCATGATCGGTTTGATACTCAATGTAGATGCCACCAGGGCTTTTACGCCGGTCAGTCTGCCGTTCTTGCGCAAGGTCTCCAGATTATCCAGTACAAAATAGGTATGGATATTACTGCGGAACTCCTCGATCTGCTTCACGATTTCTTCAAAGAGAAGTCCCTGCTCCTCCAGTTCCACCAGCTTTTTTGCGATCTGTGTCTCACCGCAGCTGGCGGATTCGGAATCAATGACGTGGATCTGTTTCTTCCCGTATTTTTCCCGATACAAATTCATTCCCAGTACTGCGCTGTTATAACTTCCGCTGAGGTGAGAAGATAATGTGATCACATACACATGCTGTGCTTCTGTGTGATATGCTTCCCTGAATCTCTCCGGGGAGGGGCATGCCGACTTGGGACATTTCGGATACTCTGCCACCTTTTTCAGGAATTCCGACTGATTGAAGTTCTCATCATCCTGGATCTGGTAATCTCCCACTTCCAGTCCCAGGGGGACGATCTCAAACCGGGAATCCTGTAAATATTCCTCCGGCAATTCACAACAGCTGTCTACAACAATTTTAAAACTCATATCCCTACCATACCTTTCATAGCTTGTATTTCATTCAAAATAACAGACGCAACATCAGTTTCACATTTTTCCGTTATTCCATCACAGCTCCGGTTCCAAATCGACCCGGTCTTGCTCATGCTGTATTTATTATCCATAATTATTTTTTCAGACTATACTATGTAGTTTTTAATACCACTTATAATAGCACGGAATATTTCATTCGTAAAGTCATTCCACAAAATATTCACATTTTGTTCTGTTGCTATTTCCTTTTCCATAAATTTCGCTTATACTGTTTTCATAACAATTCTGTGCCGACAATGTCTTTCACGTTTCGTTGCATTCCTTTCCCCGGTAAGAGTTTATGAATTGAACGTGTGCCGACATCGCTGAGACACAATAAGGAGATCTCATGATCGCATTACAGATTACATCCATGAAAAATTTTATGAATCACCTGCTGTTGGCTGACACCTTCGATTCCTTTTTATTGGAAGAAGCCACGATCAGCACCGCGCTTACTTACACCATTGACGGGCATATCAACCGGGACTTCTACCCTGCTAAAGAGCGTGGGAAAGACTGTATTCCCTGGGATCTGCAGTCCTGGAGCAAAATAAAAGGACTGTGCTTTGACCTGATCAAGGGAAAACACACTCCTTTGTATTTTAAGTTTGTCCTGCACATGCAGCCGGACAAGGCTGCCGCCATGTTGGAAAAAGCGCAGGTAGATGCTTCGGTGCTCAAAGCGCTTGTCCTGAATATCCGATACGACGGAGAAAAAACCATTCTCACCACCGGCTCTGCATATCAGGTGTTCACCATGGATAAAAGCGCCGATGCCGCCTGGGACAAGGCATTGAAAAAGTATCTGGATCTGAAAGGAATTGCTTACGAAGAGCTCTGATCCCTCTCTCCGGATCATCTCCTGTTCTTCGAATCATTCGCAGGAACAGCCCTAAACCGGTCACTCCTTCATCTTCGGTTTGCTGAGCAGGCTCGCCAGATAGCCGAAGATCAGTGCCGCGGAGGTTCCCACAGCTCCGGCTTTGAAGCCTCCGGAAAACAGTCCTAAAAAGCCCTGTTCCGTCACAGCCTCTTTCACACCTTTCATCAACACATTTCCAAAACCGAGTAACGGCACACTCACTCCCGCACCTGCATACTCCTGAAACGGTTCGTACCAGCCCAGTGCACTGATGACCGCACCGGTGACCACCAACAGTACCATGATACGTCCCGGCATCATCTTCGTCTTTTCCATTAAGATCTGCACCAAAGCACAGATCAGACCGCCCACCCAGAAAGCATTGATATAATCCATTCTCTGCATTTCCTCCTTTTTAAGGACAGTCTCTGCAATTTGGGGTTGATTTATTCATTTTGTTATTATTTTAAGTCGTTTCAAGATTATTTCATTTATGCTTTTTTCCTGCTGCCAAACCGGAACCACTCCGGCGGAAGCTGTACCAGGATCACCGCAGCAAATACGATCACACATCCTGCGATCTGTCTCGGTGTCAATGTCTGATCCGTGCTTAAGAATCCGATCTTATATGCAACCCATCCGGAGATCGTCGCAATCACGGATTCCAGACTCATGATCAGTGCCGCCACTGTGGGATTCAGCCCCTGCTGACCGATGATCTGTAAAGTATAACCGACACCGCAGCTTAAGACACCGGCATACAAAAGTGCGCCCAATCCTTCATAGAGCTGACCGAACGTCGGCTGTCCCCAGATCAATGCACCGATGCAACAGGTGACACCGCAGACCGTAAATTGGATGCAGGAGACTACGGCTCCGTCGATCCGGCCTGCATAATGATCTATAGTCATGATCTGTATGGCAAAAGCGATTGCGCATAAAAATACCATAATATCGCCGGCTCCCAGGCGCAGCGATTCCGTCATACACAGCAGATACATGCCGATTGCTGCCATGACCGCTGCCGCCCAGACAACGGGTGCTACCTTTTTCTTCAAAAAGATGCCGAACAGCGGTACGAAAATGATGTACAGGGTGGTGATAAAACCGGCTTTGCCGACACTGGTATATTTGATGCCGAACTGCTGCAGTGTACTGGCGATGGTAAGAGAAACGCCGCACAAAAGTCCTGCCTTAATATTTACCTTCCAATCTATCGGTGTTGCTTTTGCTCCTGAGATTTTCCGGCTGATCAGTATGTATACCAGAATGCCTGCCGCACCGATCAGGGAACGGACGCCGTTAAAAGTAAAGGGATGCATATAATCCATGCCCTTGCTCTGGGAGACGAACGCCATACCCCAGATGGTGGCTGTCAGCAGAAGAATCAGGCTGTTTCTCGTTGTTTTCACTCTTTTATTTTCCATAGTTGTATTTTCCGTTCCTTATGTTTTCCGTTCCTTATGTTTTTCGTTCCTTATGTTTTTCGTTCCTTATGTTTTTCGTCCCTTATTTTTTTGTCCCTTGCTGCTTTACGGTTATGTGATCTTATCAGGATTGTTTTTTATATTTCTCAGCAATCTCTGCCACCACATCCCGCAGCATTTTACCGCCGCAGTCTATGATCAGATCCGCATATTTTTCATACAGAGGAGTTCTCTCATCATACAGATCCCGCAGTGTCTGGCCGGGCTGCAGGGTCACACCCCTGGCATTCAGATCCCCCAGCCGTTTCTCCACTTCCTCATAGGGAAGCTTCAGATATACCACCGTACTGATCTCCTGCAGATGCTGCATGCCCTCCGGCTCGTAGCAGGCACTTCCGCCGGTGGCAATGATGCTGTTATTCAGATCTAAGGACGCATTCACATCGCTCTCGATCTGCCAGAAGCCTTTCACACCATGCTCTGTGATCAGTTCATGCAATAATTTTCCGTGCCTCTCCTGGATCACCAGATCCGAATCCACAAATCGTCTGCCCAGGCGCTTCGCCAAAACGACCCCTACCGTACTTTTTCCCGAACCCGGCATACCGATCAGAGTAATATTATTTTTCATAAGTTTCTCCTGTCTCTACATAAGAAGATCGCCGCCTATAAGCGACGATCTTCCGTCCTGTTCTTATTTATAACCTTCCCAGCGCTCCATTTACAGAACTGCCTCTGCGGAGCTTCTGAATACATGTCTGCATGTTATCTGCTCATGGTGGTTACTTACACTTTATACTTCCGCAATGACTTCCACTTCACACAGTACGTTCTTGGGAAGGGTCTTGACTGCAACACAGCTTCTGGCAGGATTCTCGGTAAAATATTTCGCATAGACCTGATTGAACGCTGCAAAATCGCCCATGTCCGCCAGGAAACAGGAAGTCTTGGCTACTCTGGTGTAATCGGTGCCTGCTGCCTTTAACAGTTCGCCAATATTCTTCATCACCTGTTCTGCCTGCTCTTCAATCGTGGTGCCGTGGATCTCTCCGGTAGCGGGATCAATCGGAATCTGACCGGATGCGAAAAAGATATTGCCCAGTACGATACCCTGGGAGTAAGGTCCGATTGCTGCGGGTGCTTTGTCTGTTGAAATCTTCTGTAACATAATGTGTCCTCTTTTCTGTTATGATTTGTAACGATTCGGAGCCATGGCAATTTTATCTGCTCATATCTACTTCCGGCTCATCAAATTCTGCCGTCACGTAGAATCCGCGAGCGTTCTCCACGATATCTGCCACGACACCTTCCCGGTTCTTCAGCCGATAACGGAACGGAATATTCGGAGACATTGCAAGCGACGGGTCGATCGTATAATAATAGTTACTGGGAAGTACGCCTTCCGTCACTGTGATCTTCTGTCCAACTTCCAATAATCCCGGACGTTCCATTTTGAATTCTATTCTGCGCATTTTGACTCACCAGCCATTCCCGGCATACTGTTTTCGCCGTTTGAAATTTATTGTACCAGTGTTGCGTGGGGCTTGCAAGAACTAATTATTCCACAATTTCCCAGTAACCAGACTTCGGAGAACCATGCCTAATCAAAATTCCCATATCTTTTAATTTTTTAATATTATTTTCCACATTTCTGTTGGAAATTTCTGTTATATCAGCAAGCTTTGCAGCCGAAAGATATTTATCTTTCCTTAAGCTTTCCAACATTTTCATCTGGGTTTCATTTAATTTTCCTGTATCATGTACCAATTCTTCTTCGCTATTTTCTCCGATGTTTTCTCCGATGTTTTCTCCGATGTTTCTATACAGATTCACCCGGAACATATCATCAAATACTTCCACAGTAGGAACCGGAAGTCCATACTCTCTGGCCGCACTTAATATTCTCCGTATACCGCTTCCCCACGCTTCAACCAACCCCGTCTGGCTGAAAATATTAGCAATCAACTTATTCCGAATCTTGGAATGCCCACTCATTACTTCCTCATAAGTCAATCCATTGTATAAACCTCCCGGTGACGTCACTTCCAAGCGGTCATCATAAACCGCTACCTGTATGCAGGATTCATCTAACAGATTTCTATGGCAATGAGCGTTAATTATCATTTCACGAATTGCCATAACATTACCTCACTTTTCAGGAACTATGATTGTTTTTCATTATATCATGATTCGCACCTTCGGTGCTCGACGTTGCTTCGCAACTATCATGATCAAATTCGCCGTTCGCCAATCATGCAAGCATGTTGGCTCTCTTGCGCTCATTATATCACGAATATGTCCACAAATCTATGAATAACCGCTCTCTCGCAGTGCTTTTATAATCCTTTTTATAGAAAAAGCAGCCAATCATTGATCTGCTGCTTTCTCACTCTTATCTTAATTACCTCGGGCTCTCCAGCACCACCGCATGTGCGATTCCCGGTACGCTCTTACCTTCATTAAAACTGGTCTTCGACAATAGCGCTCCCGTCGGGAGGAACAATACTTTTTTCCACTCCCCGGACTCCAGCTTCGGCAAAATATATGCCGACAAAGTCACGGCACTGCATCCACAGCCGCTGCCGCCAGCATGGGTATCCTGTGCCTCGGCATCAAAAATTTCGATACCGCAATCCATATGCCGGTCTGCGATGTCAATCCCCTTCTCCCTGAGGAGATCTATCAGTACCGTCTGTCCCACACTTCCCAGATCTCCCGTGATGATCCGGTCATATGCTTCCGGCTGCACATGGAAATCCTCCAGATGTCTCTCTATGGTATCCGCTGCCGCCGGTGCCATGCAGGCGCCCATATTCATGGAATCCTTGAGCCCGTAGTCCACGATTCTCCCCGGTGTCATTCCCGTAATATGTGCTCTGCATTTCTGATCCTGTCCCAGTACAAACGCGCCGCTCCCGGTCACTGTCCAGCTGGCAGACAACGGACGCTGGTTGCCGTAATCCAGTGGGAACCGAAACTCCTTCTCCGCGCTGCCGAAATGACTGGAAGTCACGCACACCACATGATCGGCATAACCGCCTGCCACGGTCATAGCCCCCACTGTCAGAGCTTCCCCACAGGTAGAGCACGCGCCGTACAATCCAAACAACGGAATATGATACGCCGAAATACCAAAGGATGTCGCTATCCCTTGGGCCAGCAGATCTCCGGCAAACAGATATGAGACATCCTCTGCCTTCAGCCCGGCTTTTTCCATCGCCATGTAGACTGCATCCTTCTGGAGATTGCTCTCTGCTTCTTCCCATGTCTTACAGCCGAAGAGGTCGTCTTCGCCAACCATATCGAACAAGGAGCCTAACGGTCCCTCGCCTTCTTTTTTTCCCACAATACTGGCGCTATCTATAATGCACACAGGCTTGCCCAGCCGGATACTTCTTTTTCCCACTCTCTGATTCATATTTTCTCCTTCCATGCTATCGCACTATGACACTGCATTCTTTTTCTCAGTATTCCCATATATGGAAAAAATATAAATGTATCCGTTCTATCCCTCACGACTTCGAGAGCAAAATATATTTGTGTGATTTTATGGGCAAATATATTCCGGCATCACAGAAAAATCTCCTCCAGCGCCCCGATCACCTTTTGCAGCACCTCTTCCTCCATATCCGAATAGTGAATGACCAGAATCCCCTTATATTTCTGCGCATCCGCAAAACAATATTCCGACAGACAGTTGACCAGAATGCCACGCTGTCTGAGTGCCCATTTGATTTCCACGTCGCTAAGGAGTGTCCGCACATGCAGCAGAAAATGCGTTCCGGCGTCATCCTGATAGATCTGACTGACACGGCTCAGTTCCGACTCCCGGAACATTCGGCAGATTTTCTCCCTCTGATCCCTGTAATCATTCACCAGTCTCCGGATATGCCGTTCAAAATAACCTTTTTCCAGGAATTCTGCCATCGCATACTGTTCAAATCCGGATACCGTGCAGGAGTAAAAATTCATCGTGGAGATATAGCGCTCCATCAGTTTTTCCGGAAGCACCATATAGCCGATGCGCAGGGACGGCACCATCGTCTTGGAAAAGGTATTGAGATAGATCACTCTGTGATTCCGGTCCATGGACTGCATGGATGGAATCGGTTTTCCCACCATACGGAATTCACAATCAAAATCGTCTTCCACGATATAGCGTTCCGGCTCCTGCGCCGCCCAGTTCAACAGTTCCTGCCGCCTGCCTACCGGCATGACCAGTCCGATGGGAAAATGGTGTTCCGGGGACACATGCGCCACAGTGATGCCCTTTTGATCCAGTTGTCCCACTTTCATGCCTTTGTCGTCGATATCCACATAATCCCATGCAGCACCGCCGGCAGCATATAATTTCGTGATCTTACGGTACCCCGGATTCTCCACGCCGAATTTTGCCTCTTTCCCCAGCAGCTGCATCAGACGGCTGTACAGATATTCCGTTCCGGCTCCTACGATAATGTGATCCGGGGACACCTGCATGCCACGATACCGGTATAAATGCTCCGCAATCGCCACACGCAGCTTCTCCACACCGTTAAAAGGCACTGTTTTTAGCAGCGTGGTATCGTAATCCGTCAGTGTCTTACGCATGATTTTCGCCCAGGTGGCAAACGGAAACTTTTCATATTGCACGGTATTTGCCGTCAGATCCGCCAGATACTTTTCTTCCTGAAAACGGGTCACAAAAGAAGCATACGCCGGAGCCTGCAAACCGCGCACTTCCAGACGATTGACGAAATATCCCCTCTTTTCCTCCGAACGGATGTAGCCTTCCAGCAGAAGCTGCTCATACGTATTTTCCACTGTCTTGACACTGACCTGCAGATGCTCCGCAAAGGCTCTCTTAGAGGGAAGCTTCTCACCGGCAGTCAGACGACCGCTTAAGATATCCGTCTTCATCGCTTCATATAAGTACTCATACATGGTTTTCTTTCCGCGTTTCGTCAAATCATAGGTCAGCATCTGGTATCCTCATTTTTTCTCGTTTTGGTTATTTAAAAGAGATCAGATTTTATTATAATGAACTCATAAAGTAAAAGCAAGAAAGAAAACAAGTAGGAGGATTACAACATGGGCGTATATGCAATCACCGGCGCATCCAGCGGAATCGGCGCCAAGACAAAGGAACTGTTACAGCAAAGAGGACATGAGGTCATCAATATCGACTTAAAAGACGGCGATATCTGTGTGAATCTGGCAACACCGGAAGGCAGACAGACCGCAGTAGACAAACTGCACGAGATGCATCCGGAAGGCTTGGACGGCATGATCTGCAACGCCGGTGTATCCGGTGCCTGCGGCAATCTGGAGCTGATCATTTCCCTGAATTATTTCGGCCCCGTGGCCGTAGCGGAAGGTGTCTATGATCTTCTGAAGAAAAAGCACGGCAGCTGCGTCGTTACGGTATCCAACACGATTTCCCAGGGGGCCGGACGTAAGGATATCGTAGATCTGTTGAACAATATCGGTGATGAGAAGAGAGTCTTAAGCCTGATATCTTCTATGGATGCCACCAATCTCTCCGTCGGCAACAGTCTCTATGTATCCACCAAATATGCGCTGGCCAGATGGGTGCGCAGAGTGTCCGCTGCCTGGGCAGCCAACGGTGTACGCATCAATGCGGTAGCTCCCGGTAATGTACATACCGCCATGACCGCTACCATGAGTACCACTGCCAAAATGGCACTGAACGCCCTGCCCATTCCCACCAAATACGGTCAGGAATGTCTGATGGCTCCGGAAGAGATCGCTGAAGTGATGGTATTCCTCGCTTCCGATGCCGCCAGAGGTGTCAACGGCAACATCATGTTCGTAGACGGCGGTACCGACGCACTGTTAAATTCTGAAAAGGTATATTAAGGAGGAGCACACTATGAGACCCATTGAAAAATATGTAGAAGCTATGGAAAATAAAGATTTTGCCGGACTTGCAGAGTTGTTCACTCCTGACGGCATCCTGTGTGACTATTGTACCGCGTCCGCTTCCCAGCAGGAATATCATATCTACGGAAAAGAAGCCATCAACATGTTCTTCCGTAACAAATTCGGTTTCCGCCGCTATTCCATTCTGGATGCCGAGGTCGTAAATGATGAGCAGGCGGAGTTCATTGCGAACTTTGGCGGATACAACATCATGGCAATCGCCACCGTCCGTGAAGCCGATGAAAACGGCCTGATTAAGTTTCTGACCGTAAGACCGAAATAATTCATTCAGCCAATCCAGTAGCCCCGGCTAACCGGGGCTACTGCAATATACAATTTGATTTGTTTCTTTTTATTCCGGCGCCGTTCCCGAGATTACATAATTAGTCACGGCATACAGGATTTCTCCGTTATATTCCACCCTTGACCAGCCGGAGCCTTCACTGTATCCGGTACGATGGAGATTTGTTCCGTTTTTCACCTGGGTACGCACGGTACTCTCCCCTTCACTGGTGCTTGGTTCTGTACGCAGATTGATCAATTCTTTCGGTGTAATATAATCATCACAGTCCGTGAACACGATCACTCTGCCATCCAGGGTACTGACGCGATTGGGGTTCGAAGGTTTTTCCGGCGTCTTGTACGAAAGATCTGTGGTCAGATACGCTGACACCGCGTAAACCGTCTGCCCATTATAGGTAAGCCTGGACCATCCCGTAGAATCATTTCTGCCGGTACGCGGCAGGGTTTCTCCGTTTTTCAACTGTCCTACCACATTTCCTGTATCTCCGGTGTAGGGTTCACTTCGCAGATTTGTCTCATTCTTGGCGGTAACCGTCTCATTCACATCCCCGAAAGTCATGGAATTGCCCTCCGCAAGAGCATCAGCGGCATTCCCTGTTGCAGGGAGTTCCGTGGGTTCCGGCAACACTGTAGGAGTTATCTGTACCTCAGGTGTGGCTGCAGGCACTGTCGCCGGTGTCTTCGTCGGTGCGGGCACCGTTTCCGGTATAACTGTCTCAGAATCCGGTGTAGTCTCCGGTTCCACCACTGCCACTGTATTTTCAGTCTCTGTTGCAGTGGGAGCTGCCTCCGCCATCTGAGATTCTGTTGTCTTGGGCTCTGTTGTCACAGCCGCTATGCTGTTATTCGTATTTCCACCATGACGGCTAAGTCTCCACAGCGGAATGCAGATCAGGATTGCCAATATCATCATACCGGCAAATGCCGGAATCATCCACGGTTTGAAGCGGATCACAACGTCTTCTTCATCCAATTCATCCGCATCCGCAAAATCTTCCTCTTCTCCGGCATCCTCTGTCTCATATTCTTCATAAGCAAACTCTTCGTATGCATCCTCCTCAGCTTCCGGTTCCTGTATTTTTCCCGGTGTTGACTGTTCCGGTCCGGTCTGCCGGTTATGAAATTCCTGTTCTGCTCTGTCTGCTGCCACGTTTCTCCCTCCCTTTGTAATCTTTAAGCTGATTATACACTTCCCATATTTGCAAAACAAGTCTCTTTTCCTGTCTTTTCAGGTATGTTATACTGATGATAAAGATTGACCCGAAAATCAAATGAAAGAATATAATTTCAGGAGTTATGATCCTATATGAAAAATAAAATCCGCAATTTTATCCCTTATCTCGCCTTTCTATTGCTGCTTCTTAGCCTGATTCCTCTGGTATGGCTGGGACGCTACAATTATCCCACCGGAGACGATTACTATTACGGAGTGGAAACGCACCTTGCCCGGCAACAGACCGGAAGCCTGACGGAAGTATTTGCTGTCGCCTGTGAAGGGGTCTTGAATACTTATCAGAACTGGCAGGGAACCTACTCAGCACTGCTGCTCATGTATCTTCCCCCCAACATTTTCTCCAATACTGCCTATCATCTGGTGACCTTCGTGATTCTTCTTTTATTATGTGGCAGTATTTTTTATCTGTTGCGCCCCCTTATGTGTCGGTTTCTGCCCGGAACGACAGGGGAATGGATTACCATTTCCTCCGTTCTGTCCTTTCTGTGCGTGCAGACTGTAACCTTTCAAAGCGACAGTTTTTACTGGTATAACGGATCCATGTACTACACCGGTTTCTTTGCCGTCACTTTGTTTTTCCTGGGCACGCTGCTTCGTTACCTTTACAACGGCAGAACGTTCCTTCTGCTTCTGCTCCTTCTGTTTGCAATCTTTCTGGGCGGTGGCAATTACGTGTCCCTTCTCCCCTGTATGCTGTTACTGGCAACCGTAACCTTATTGTTGCTTTTACAAAAAGAGAAAAAATCCTTGATCTGCGGAATCGCAACGATTGTTCTTCTGTCAGCTTTTGCCGTCAGTGCCATGGCTCCCGGCAATCACGTACGGCAGGATGGCATGTGGAAGATTCCCGCATGGAAAGCCATTGCAAAATCGCTGTTGCAGGGTATCCACTATACTTTTGCCTGGACCGGGCTGTGGTGGCTTCTGGCTGCCATACTGTTGCTGCCTGTTTTTCTGCATATTCTGCGCAGAAAAAGTGACAGCCTTTCCAGGTATTTTTCCCACCCTGTTTTGTTTACCGGATATTTTTACGGACTGTTCTGCTCTATGTCCTGTCCGCTGTTCTATACCATGAACTCCACGGGTCCCGGGCGGGCAGTGGCGATCGTGTATTATACCTTTTTGCTGATCAGCTTTGCCGTATTCTTCTACTGGATCGGCTTTATCATCCGAAAACTACATATGAGACTAAATGTTTCAGAGAAAAAGACGGGCTTTGGCAAGTTGAAACTTGCCCGTTATGCTGCCATGGCAATCCTGTTGGCCGGCATCCTATTCACCGGTCTGTGGCAGGAAACCTCCGCCGCAAAAGCGATCCGGGTACTGGCAGACGGTGAAGCCGCCGCTTACGCTGCAGAATACGAAGAACGACTGCTTCTCTTAAATGACCCTGATGTTACGGATGTAGTACTGACACCGTTCGTACATCAGCCTGCACTGATCTATACCGGAGATCTCCCCGGTGACCCGGAAGATCCCACCAGCAAAAAGGTTGCTCTTTACTTTGGAAAAAAATCTGTTTGTGTCGATTACAGCAAATAATGCGTCTGATCAGGCAGGTGACTTCGGTCTGCTTGGATACACATAGAAAGGACGCCACCGGATTCATTGATCTGACTCCGGAAAGCGTCCTTTTATTATTGTATATTTATTCTCTTCGTCTTATTGTCCTTCGTACTTCTCACTCTGCATACGAATCAATTCCGCATCCTCAAAGTAGTTAATACGCATTGCGCTCTTTACCTCAGACAGGGTCCGGGCTGCCACTTCACGAGCCTCATCACTGCCCTTCTTCAGAATCTCATATACGGCAGGAATATCCTTCTCCAGTTCTTTTCTGCGGTTGCGGATCGGCTCCAAGGTCTCCTGCATCACGTTATTCAGGAACTTCTTGACCTTTACATCTCCCAGACCGCCTCTGGTATAGTGTGCTTTCAGTTCATCCAGATTTGCATAATCCGGCAGGTATCTCTCAAAGTGTTCCGGCTGGCAGAACGCATCCAGATATGTGAATACGGTGTTGCCCTCCAGATGTCCGGGATCGCTGACTAACAGATGCTCGGGATCGGTGTACATGCTCATGATCTTGGAACGCACATCATCGGCGCTGTCTGCCAGATAGATGCAGTTGCCAAGGGATTTACTCATCTTCGCCTTGCCATCAATACCGGGCAGTCTCTGGCAGGCTTCGTTCTCAGGCAGCAATGCCTTCGGTTCTACCAGTACCGGTGCATATACGGTGTTAAACTTATGCACGATCTCTCTGGTCTGTTCGATCATGGGAAGCTGGTCGCCGCCTACGGGAACGGTCGTTGCCTTGAAAGCGGTAATATCGGAAGCCTGACTGATTGGATAAGTAAAGAAACCTACCGGAATGCTGGCTTCAAAATTACGCATCTGAATCTCGCTTTTCACCGTAGGATTTCTCTGCAGTCTCGCTACAGTCACCAGATCCATGTAATAGAAGGTCAGCTCACACAGCTCGGAAATCTGTGACTGGATAAAAATCGTAGCCTTGGAAGGATCCAGTCCGCAGGACATGTAATCCAGCGCCACTTCAATAATGTTCTGACGCACCTTCTCCGGATTCTCGATATTATCCGTCAGCGCCTGTGCATCCGCGATCATGATAAATGTCTTCTTATATTCACCGGAATTCTGCAGTTCCACACGTCTTCTGAGGGAACCGGCATAATGTCCCACATGCAGTCTTCCTGTCGGTCTGTCACCTGTTAAAATAATCTTGTCCATTTCATCCTCTCAATCCGTCGTCAGTACGACTCAACATCATTGTGTCTATCATACCATTTTTTTCACATCTGTACAACGGTTCGAGAGAACTTTTTCGGAATCGGAGGCTTTCCCTGTTCGCTGCTCTGGCATAAATGACATACGCGCTTCCGCACTATGCTTCAAATTTCTCATGTAAGTACGTCGATAATTTTGTATTCTCACTGTAATCCACAGGGCAGTCAATGATGCAGGGAACTTTCTGCCGGAATGCATCTGTGAGGATCGGCAGTAAATCTTCTGCTTTCTCGACCCTGTATCCCTTCGCATGCATGCTTTCCGCATATTTGACGAAATCCGGATTCTGAAAATCCACAAAACAGTTGTGCCCGAAGTGATCCATCTGTTTCCATTTGATCAGGCCATAGCTTGCATCGGAGAAAATCAGGGTCACGATCGGTGTTCCCTCTCGCAGTGCCGTCTCATATTCCTGACTGTTCATCATAAATCCGCCGTCTCCGGAAATCGCCAGTACCTTTTTCTCCGGATAGATCAGTTTTGCCGCCACCGCTCCGGGTACGGCAATGCCCATGGTGGCAAAACCGTTGGAAATCATGCAGGTATTGGGTTTATAACAGTTGTATTCTCTGGCTATCCACATTTTATGTGCCCCCACATCCGAGATTACAATGTCATCCTCTCCCATGAACTTCCGGATATCATGCAGGATTTTCTGCGGTTTCATGGGAAATGAAGTATCGTCGGCATAGCTTTCGTATTCCGCTACCATTTCTTCCCGCAACCGTAAAAATTGCTCCGGCTCCTTTTTGATGTCACTGCGGTACTGGATCTGCTGGAGCGAATAAGAAATATCTCCGACTACCTCTACTTCCGGCTGATACAGCATATTGATATGTGCCGGACGCTGATCGATGTGAAGGATCTTATGTCTGCCATCCGCATTCCATTTTCCGGGTGCAAATTCCACGATGTCATACCCAACGGCAATCACCAGATCCGCCATATCCAGTACCTTGTTCTGGTAGTCCTTCTGGGGAATACCGATGGTCCACATAGAATATTTATTGTTAAACGGGATGATTCCCTTTGCCATCATGGTATTGACGACCGGGATTTTCAAGGCATCCGCGAAGCTGGTAAGCGCCTCTCCCGCATGGTTGCGCACCGCACTGTGTCCTACCAGTATGACGGGATGTTCCGCTTTGAAGATCATGGCTGCCGCCTGGTCAATGCTGGAAAAGGAAGCATATTCCTTGTCCCTCTCAGGCTTTTTTAACGGCTGCGTTGCGATACCGGAGCTGACAGGAAGCTTGGCCACATTGGTAGGCAGATCCACATGACAGGCCCCCGGCTTTTCACTTTCCGCATATTTAAAAGCGATCCGGACAATCTCGTTGACCGAATCCGGGTTTACGATCTGTTTACTTCTTTTGGTGATAGGTGCAAACAGTTCCACCAGATCCAGATACTGATGTGATGTCAGATGCATACGTTCCGTTCCCACCTGTCCGGTAATGGCGATCAGCGGTGCGCCGTCAGAATTGGCATCCGCCGTCCCTGTGATCAGATTCGTGGCACCCGGACCCAACGTAGAGAAACATACACCGGCCTTGCCCGTAAGCCTGCCGTACATATCCGCCATAAAGGCAGCTCCCTGCTCATGTCTCACTACAACGACACGGATATCTGACTTCTCCAATGCATTCATCATATCCAGATTTTCCTCTCCCGGAATCCCGAAGACATATTTGACGCCCTCGTTCTCCAGGCATTTTACCAGGATCTCTGCCACGGTATTTTCCTGCTTTTTTTCCTGCATTATGCTCTCCATTCCACAGACTTCTTATCTGTCCTTTCATTTTGCACAATCTCTATAAAACAAAAGAGACAACGCATTCCGTTACTACGGACTTCGTTGTCTCTTTATTCGCATATGGTAGCACAGAACCTATCGAACGTCAATCAGATTCTTCATATTTTAGTGCATCGTCGTTGTACACAGTAAATTGAAAGTTACGATAGCATAGCCGCACTGTCTTTTTGTTTTCCTGTCTTCAATTTCACCATTTAAGGCATAATTGGACAAAATAGTGGACAAATTTTGCTTTTTTAGAATTATATTCCACCATTCAGTGCAAAAACAATGGTTTTTCAAGAATGTCCTTATTTATAGATGTATTTTTCTTCTATTTTGGCTGATTTTGGTATAAATAGTAGAATTTATGAGAAATTGCTAACTTGAAAGTTAGTCCATGATCATTGGCTAACCGGACGAACTCCCGGAACGGACAGAATGCCTTCCGGCAGCTGTAACGTCTCC
>CAKRRU010000044.1 GCA_934394515.1 uncultured Acetatifactor sp. | reverse complement strand
CAAATGACAACAGGGAACGGGTGAAGGTACATGCAGGAGATTATTGATAGAATTTTAGGAGGAAACTTCGATTACGAAAATGGTTCTCTGGAATTCTCCTGCTCTAAAATAGAAATTTCCCTGTCACAGGGGACAGCATACGAAGGCTCTTTTCACATCCTTTCTGCATCAGACGGCTATGTAAAAGGATCTGTGATATCTGACCATCTGCGGATGGAATGTATGACAGACCAGTTTACCGGTTCTGATGCAGAAATCTTTTACTGCTTCCACGGAGAGGATCTGGCGGAAGGGGATGTGGTAAAAGGAGCTTTTTCTGTTGTCAGTAACAGAGGGGAATATAATCTTCCTTTTGTAGTGACGGTGGAACATGGTGTGCTGAATTCTTCTATCGGTGCCATAAGGAATCTGTTTCATTTTACCAACCTGGCGAAGAGCAACTGGAAAGAAGCCGTGCGGCTGTTCTATGATCCGGAGTTCTTACGCCTGTTTCAGGGAAATGATGCGCATTTCTATGACAGCTACCGGATTCTGTCGGCTTATGAAGGCAACGAACAGAATGTAGAAGAATTTTTGATCTGCATTAATAAAAAGCAACAGCTGGAATTCCTGATCGAAGAAAAGGAACTGGTGAAAAAACTGCCCCGCAGTGCGGATAACTATGGCGTTACGGAGAATAACCTGACAATCGTAAGGAACGGCTGGGGATATACCAGACTGCAGGTGGAGTGCGAGGGAGAGTTTGTCTTTACGGAAAAGGAGATCATCAGCGATGATGACTTCCTGGGGAACCGCTGCCGGCTGCCGGTATACATAGACAGCAGTCTCTGCCGCCCCGGCAGGAATTTTGGGAAGATTTATATCTATAATGCTTATACTTCTCTGGAGATCCCGGTAATGGTACAACTGGGAGACGGCGCGGTAACACGTCATGCGGATCACAGCCATATGCAGTGCATTGCCCGGATGATGAAGTATTATCAGGATTTCCGCCTGAAAAAAATAGGTACGGGGACATGGCTTTCGGAAACAGGGAAACTGGTGGAACGGATGGTTACCATGAACGAAAAGGATGTATCGGCAAGGCTGTTTCAGGCACAGCTCCTGATCACAGAGGAGCGATACAACGAAGCGGGATGGATCCTGGATCATGCGGCGGATATGCTGGAGGCGCAGGATGCTACCGGCGGAGAACTGTGGGCATATTATCTGTATCTTACGACCCTGATCCACAGAGATCCGCAGTATACGATGCAGATGGCGGAACAGGTGGAGCAGATCTACCGCTATGACAGAACCTGCTGGCGTGTGGCATGGCTGCTGTTATATCTGTCGGAAGAATATAACCGTTCGACTTCCGGAAAATGGATGTTTCTGGAAAAACAGTACCGGTATGGCTGTAACAGCCCGGTCATTTACCTGGAAGCTCTGACACTTTTAAACGGCAATCCGGCATTGCTGCGTAAACTGAACGGATTTGAACTGCAGGTGCTGAATTTCGGAGCCAGACAGAGTGCCCTGAATGACAGCCTGGTGGAGCAGGTGTTATATCTGTCGGGAAGGGTCAGGGAGTACTCTCCCCTGCTGGGTAGAATTTTACGGAATCTCTACGAAAAAAAGAATGATGTGCGGATCCTTCAGGAGATATGCAGTCTTCTGATCAAAGGCAGTAAAACGGGAGCGGATGCATTCCTGTGGTATCAGAAAGGCGTGGAGAGCCATCTGAGGATCACCAATCTATATGAATACTACATGGCTTCGATTGATATGGATTCCATACAGGAACTTCCGAAAGTCATATTGATGTACTTTTCGTTTCAGAGCAACCTGGATTATGAACACAGCGCTTTCCTATATGCATATCTGGTGAAACATAGAAAAGAGTATGAAGAATTATATCAGCATTATGAACCCCGCATGGAGCGTTTTGTTATCGATCAGATCCAGAAGCAGCATATTAACAGACATCTGGCGGTGCTATATCAGGAATTTTTGTCCCCTGCCATTGTGACGGAGGTTATGGCGAAACCTTTGTCACGTCTGCTGTTTGCACATCTGGTCAGAGTAGAGGACAGCAGAATGCGCAAAGTTATCGTAGGCCAGCCGGGGAATCTGACATTGTCGGAAACCGTTTTGCAAAATGGTGTCGCGTGGGTCGCTGTCTACGGCAATGACTATACGATAGCTTTTGAAGATGCTTATGGTAACCGGTTTTTAAAAAACGTGGAATATACTTTGGAAAAACTGCTCGTTCCCGGAAAATATCTGCGGCTTCTGGAGCATTATGTGCCGGATACTGCGGACTTGGATCTCTATTTCATGGAAAACGGCAGATCCGAGGAAGGAATATCTTCTGCAAAGATCATGCGAATGGCAAGGCTGGCAGGAAATGATTCTGTGGAGCAGAAGATGCGGAGTGCGATTTCGGTACAGCTGGTACAGGCTTATTTTGATGCAGACAATATGCAGGCGCTGGATACCTATCTGCAGGAGATATCAGGGGAAGGATTGTCTGAGGAACAGAGGGAGATCATACTGAGATTTCTGGTACTCCGGGGCAATTACGAGAAAGCATATGAATGGATAGAGCATTACACCCCTTACTTTGTGGAAGCCAAGATACTGCTGCGGCTTACGGACGGAGTGATATCACAGACGGTGCATGAAGGGGAAGCTGCTCTGTATGCGGCGGCCCTGACGGCGTTCAGGAAGGGAAAATATAACGGACAGATCCTGGAATATCTGGTGCGTTATGCTGCCGGTACGACAAAGGAACTGAGAGATATCTGGAAAACGGCAAGGTCATTTGAAGTCGACTGCTATGCGCTGAGCGAAAAAATATTGCTGCAGATGCTGTTTTCGGGAGCTTTCGTGGGGGAACGCCTGGATATTTTCCGATATTATGTATCCCAGGGAGCAAGACAGGAGATCGAGGAAGCTGTTCTGGTACAGAGCTCTTATGATTATTTCTGCCGGGAAAAGATAACGGAAGAGTATATTTTCCGGGAAATCAGAAATTGTTATCTGCGGGGAGAGGAAACCCAGCGGATCTGTAAACTGGCATACCTGAAATTCTATGCGGAGAACAGAGACCGCCTGGAGAGAGAGGATGAACCGCTGATACAGGATTTCCTGCAGGAGATGATGCAGGAACACATTCATCTGAACTTTTTCAGAGAGTACAAAGACTGCCTGCCGCAGCTGCAGGAAATGGAGGACAAGACCATTGTGGAGTATCATACAAAGGGCGGTGTCCGGGCAAGAATTCATTATGTAATGCTGCATGAGAACGGTCGGGCGGAGGATTATCTGTCGGAATACATGCAGGAAATATACAGTGGTGTGTTTTTCAAGGAATTTGTACTGTTTTTCGGTGAGAATCTCCAATATTATATTATGGAAGAATCGGAAAACGGCGAACAGCTTACAGAAAGCGGAAGCCTGCAGAGAAGTGATATCATGAATGAAAGTCCGGACAGTAAATACGAGATCATCAATGATATGATGATCAGCATGACATTGCAGGATGATACGACGCTGGATCATCTGATAGAGGAATATTATCGGAGAGAGTATCTGGATCACAGATTATTTACACTGCAATAATGCACACAAATAAAAGCAAAACAACACCGGATGGAGAGGAGGCGGAAGAATGCGTCTGCCGGGGAGTGAAAAAGTTATAGTAGGGTATGACCTGAGTTACAGTTATGCACAGATCAGCTGTTATGTCACGGGGAACGAAGAGGAGATCACGACATTGTCTTCCGTTGCCGGATCCGAAGTGTATACGATTCCACTGGTCCTCAGCAAAAGACAGGGAGTAAACCAGTGGTTTTACGGGAGTGAGGCGGCCCGCTATGCGGAGGAAGAAGAGGGAATTCTCGTAGAAAATATTTTAAAACTTGCCAGAGAAGGAGAGCCGGTACAGGTTGACGGAAACACACTGGATCCGGTAGCTTTACTGACACTTTTCGTAAAAAGAAGTCTCGGACTGCTATCACAGGTAAATTCGTCGGACCGGATCGGAGCGATGATGATCACCTGCGAGGATCTGGACACGAGATTGCTGGAGGTGCTGACCCGGGTCGCCGAGGCGCTGCATCTGAAAACAGAAAATATCTATTTCCAAAGCCATCGTGAAAGCTTTTATTACTATAATTTATATCAGCCGGAGGAACTTTGGAAGTATCGCACAGTGCTGTGTGAATACAGAGACAGTGCGATACGGACTTATTGTATGGAATGCAACAGGCATACGACTCCGGTGGTAGTTTATACAGAGGAAAGAGAATTCCCTTTTCCGATAGAAAGGTCGGATGAGAAATTCCTTGAGATCGTGACGCAGCTGTGTGAGAACCGGATGGTGTCTTCTGTCTATCTGATCGGAGAGGAATATTCGCAGGACTGGATGAAAGAATCTCTGAGATACCTGTGCAAGGGCAGGAGGGTGTTCCAGGGGAACAACCTGTTCAGTAAAGGCGCATGTTACAGCATGATGGAGAGGCTGCATCCCGGCGAGACCGGTAAAAATTATGTGTATCTGGGGCAGGATAAGCTGAAGTCCAATATCGGAATGAAAGTGCGCAGGCAGGGCGAAGAGTCCTATCAGCCGCTTCTGGATGCCGGGATCAACTGGTACGAAGCACAAAATGATATGGAATTCTACCTGCTGGAAGGAAGAGACGTGGAGATCCTGATCACGTCATTGACCGGAAAGGGAAACAGAATTGCGAGAATCGTTCCGGAAGAACTGCAGGAAGGAATTACCAGACTGCGCATCCGTGTGGAGATGAAAGACGAAACCCATCTGCAGGTGGAACTGGAGGATCTGGGATTTGGCAATTTCCGGGCAGCAACGCATCATATCTGGAAAGAAGAGATTAAACTGTGATCACGGGTTGCGGTTTTGAAAAAAGAGGATTTGGAAATGAAAGCAAGTCTGTGTGTAGGAGAATATTGTGAGAATCCTTATAATATAGAAAGTCTGGAACTTAAGGTATATTGTATGGAGGAACTGAGCTATTGCCTGAAAGAAAATGCATTTCTGCTGGATCTGTCCCTGATGAATGATAAACTGGTGGACTGGATCGGAGAAGAATGCAGGGTGCGTGATCTGGCAAAACAATTGTACCCCATGGTGCATAAGCAAGGCTCTTTGAGTGTATTTGTGGTGACGATCCTGCAATATGTGGGAATGTACGATCCGGAGGAGATCAGCCAGGTGGAACAGGTGCTGAAACAGGGAGCCGGACTCAGCAATATGGAAAAAAGAAAGAGTCAGATCGATTACATGGTGGAAAAAAGAAAATATGCTGCAGCCATCCGCGGATATGATCTGCTGCTGGAGACCTGGAGTAATCTGGAGAAGGAAGGAAAGGAACTTCCCGCAGGAAAGGTCAGGGCGGCGATCCTGCACAACAAAGGCGTTGCGCTGACGGGGCTGATGCTCTATGACAAGGCGGCGTATTATTTTAGAGAAGCCTGGCAGACAGATCCGGACAGAGAGCATCTGGACGCTTATCTGGCCGCCAAACGTATGGAACTGCCGGAGGATGAATACGTGGCATTTGCGGCACAGAACCCGGAGAATTATACGGAATCCCTGGAACTGGAAAAACGCATTGAACAGTTCGAGAGGGAATGGGAACAGCAGCCGGAGTACAGACAGCTGAAGCTGCGCGGAGAATGGCGTACGGGCGACAGAGTGAAATACGATGCGGAAAATGAGAGACTGACGCAGGCTTTGAAGAACAGCTATCGGACAAGCGTCAGCATATAGTGTGAAAAATAACAGGAGAAAGTTATGGCGTGGTGGAACCGCTTTTTTAAGAAAAAAGAACCGATTCAGCAGGAAGAAGACTGGGAACAGCTGGTCTATACCCGCAGTGGGGTGAATTTTGACGAAGAAGATCAGCGGAAACGTTATATTGTCAACTGCCTGGAGCAGATCGCGGAAGCATCCAGGGAGATCGACCTGCTGACAGGGGAATATACGCTGGTGACCTCTTATCTGACAGATACAGATGAGATCGAGGCACTGCCGGAGGAACAGAGGTCGGAGATCAATCGTGTGGCCGGGAAACTTGCGGGACTGGAACAGGAGCGCAGCAAATACCGGGAGAAAAAGAACCGGATGAAGGATGCGGACTTTTATGCGATCCGTAAGAGAGAAAATGAGATCGAGGAAGGTATCCGGAAAATCCGTGAGGGAGAAAAGTACGGCAATCTGGTGCGCCAGGATCTGCATCGGCTGGACGGTGAGCGGCATGCATATGAGTACCGGAAAAATGAACTGGAGAATATGATGAACAACCAGCGGGGAATGGCAGTAATTTTTCTGACAGCGCTGGTGATCTGCGTCATTATGCTGGCAATTCTGCAGTTTGGATTTGAAATGGATACTTATGTCGGATATTTCCTGGCGGTAGGAGCCGGAGCAGTGGCAATCTCTTATGTCTGCATTAAGTATATGGATGCCGGACGGGAACTGCAGCGGGTGGAGAAGACAATTAACAAGATCATACAGCTGCAGAATAAAGTAAAGATCCGCTATGTGAACAATTGTCAGCTGATGGAATATCTGTATTTGAAATACAATACGGACAGTGCCGCAAAGCTGGAAAAACAATGGAAAATGTATCAGGACGAAAAAGAAGAGCGGAAACAGTACGCGGAAGCGGAAGCGAAGATCGAATACTACCAGAAACAGCTGGTAGAGCAGCTTTCCAATTACCGTGTGCAGATGCCGGAGCGCTGGGTAAGCCAGACGGCGGCACTTTTGGATAAACGCGAGATGGTGGAGATCCGTCATGAACTGATCCAGAGGAGACAGGCACTGCGGAAACAGATGGATTACAATCAGGAAGTGGCAGAGTCTGCCAGAAATGAAGTAAAGGATGTGGCGGCTGCGTACCCCAGATATGCCCAGGAGATTCTGGCGATGGTGGAGCGCTACGACAGATAAAGAATTGACAAGATACCTCCCGTTGTGTTACTATGACACCGTGTTAACGATTTACCATGCTAAAGTAAAACGGCCGTCAGGCAATCAACGGGAGGATGTATTATGAAAAGAGTATTAGTGGCATTATTGGCAATCAGTATGGCAGCAGGTGTTCTTACAGGCTGTGGTTCTAAAGGATCTGATAAAACATTTACCGTAGGATTCGATGCGGAATTTCCCCCTTATGGATATCGTGATGACAGTGGAGAATATGTGGGCTTTGACCTGGATCTGGCAGCAGAGGTATGCAAGAGACAGGGCTGGGAGCTTGTAAAGCAGCCCATTGACTGGGATGCAAAGGATATGGAGCTTTCTTCCGGTGCGATTGACTGTATCTGGAACGGTTTTACCATGAATGGCAGAGAGGATGCTTATACCTGGACCGAGCCCTATATCGATAACAGTCAGGTGTTCGTCGTGGCATCTGCTTCCGGTGTGCAGAATAAGGAAGAACTGGCAGGCAAGGTGGTTGCGGTACAGAAGGACTCTTCCGCACTGGCAGCACTGAATGATGAAGAAAATGCAGATAATATCGCATTGCGCGACTCTTTTGCACAGCTGATCGAATATGCGGATTACAATACCGCATTTATGGATCTGGAGCAGGGCGCGGTAGATGCGGTTGCTATTGATATCGGTGTGGCACAGTACCAGATCGACCAGAGAGAAGCAGGCAAGTTCGTAATGCTCGCGGGCGAAGACAATAAGCTGGCAGTAGAACAGTATGCGGTAGGTTTCCTGAAGGGAAATGATGAACTCAGAGATACCGTTCAGAAGACTCTGGATGAGATGGCAGCAGACGGTACTTTCGGCGAGATTGCTGAAAAATGGGGACTGACAGACAGCGTCTGCCTCGGAAAGTAAGCATATACGAAAAATAAGAATAAAAGGAGCAGATACACATGAGCTTTATCACCATGGCGAGTCAATTGGCAGAAGGATTTCTGATCACAGTGGAAATATTCGTGCTGACACTTTTGTTTTCCCTTCCACTTGGCCTGATCGTAGCGTTCGGGAGAATGTCGGGATGCAAAGTGATCCGCATTATTTCCAAAATATACATATCCATTATGCGCGGAACGCCGTTGATGTTACAGATCATTGTCGTGTATTTTGCTCCTTTTTACGTGTTCCGGCTGCAGATGGGTACCGGTTACCGGTTCCCGGCAGTGATCCTGGCATTTGTAATCAACTATGCGGCATATTTCGCAGAAATCTATCGTGCCGGCATCGAATCGATCCCTGTGGGGCAGTATGAAGCGGCAGAGGTATTGGGGTACAGCAAGACACAGACATTCGTGAAAATCATTCTGCCGCAGGTCATCAAACGGGTGCTTCCGCCGGTGACGAACGAGACGATTACACTGGTGAAGGATACTTCCTTAGCCTTTACAATCTCCATTGCGGAGATGTTCACCGTGGCAAAACAGATCGGAGCGGCGCAGACGAGCGTGGTTCCGCTGCTGGCAGCAGGTGTGTTCTATTATGTATTTAACCTGATCGTGGCTTCCTTTATGGAGCATATGGAGAAAAAGTTAGCTTATTACAGATAGGAGTTGCAGCACTTATGGCAGAACAGACAAACGGCGAGATCCTTTTACAAATGAATCATGTGAAAAAAAGCTTTGACGGAACGGGCGTATTAAAGGATATTTCTCTGACGGTCAGGGAAGGAGAGGTCGTTTCTATTATCGGACCTTCGGGTTCCGGCAAATCGACGCTTCTTCGGTGCGCGACACTGTTGGAAAAGATGGACGGTGGGGAACTGATCTATCTGGGACAAAAAGCTGCCGGTGAAAAGGTTGATAAGAACGGCAATGCCTCATGTGAATATGCTTCCAAGGCAGATCTTCGTAAGATCCGGAAATGTTTCGGACTGGTGTTCCAGAATTTCAATCTGTTCCCACACTATACGGTGATGAAAAATATTATTGATGCGCCGATCCATGTGGATAAGGTGAGCCGCGGTGAAGCAATTTCCAGAGCAGAGAAACTGTTGGCACAGCTGGGGCTGGCGGATAAAGCGGATGCATACCCTTATCAGTTGTCCGGCGGACAGCAGCAGAGAGTGTCGATTGCCAGGGCATTGGCATTGCAGCCGAAAATCCTGTTTTTCGATGAGCCGACTTCAGCGCTGGATCCCGAGCTCACAGTGGAAGTGTTAAAGGTAATCAGGCAGCTTGCCAGTGAGCATATGACGATGATCATCGTGACGCATGAGATGCAGTTTGCCAGAGAGGTATCTGACAGAATTATTTTTATGGAACAGGGCGTGATCGTGGAGGAAGGCTCTCCGGAACAGCTGTTTGCAACGGAAAACGGACGTGTTCGCGAATTTATCGGAAAGTTGCAATAAAAATATATTGATTTTTTTTCGCAAATCTGTTTATCTATAAGATGTGGGTTATTTTCTGACCCACATCTGTTCCTATAAAGAATAGTAAAAAACTGAAAACATAAGAATGCGAGGACGATGGTATGAGCGTACAGGAAATGAAACCGATCAAGGAAGGCAAAGTTCGTGAGATTTATGACAACGGAGATACCCTGATCATGGTGGCAACTGACCGTATCAGCTGCTTTGATGTGATCTTGGACAACACAGTAACCAAAAAAGGAACTGTATTGACCCAGATGTCCAAATTCTGGTTTGACATGACCGAGGATGTGATTCCCAATCACATGGTATCTGTAGATGTCAAGGATATGCCCGAGTTTTTCAGACAGCCGAAATTCGACGGCAACAGCATGATGTGCAGAAAGCTGAACATGCTCCCCATCGAGTGTATCGTTCGCGGATATATTACCGGAAGCGGCTGGGAAAGCTACAAAAAGAACGGTACTGTATGCGGTATCAGGCTGCCGGAAGGTCTGAAGGAGGCCGATCAGCTTCCTGAGCCTATCTATACCCCTTCCACCAAGGCTGAGATCGGAGATCATGATGAGAATATCTCTTATGAGCAGAGCGTGGAATATCTTGAGAAACGTTTCCCCGGCAAGGGCGCAGATTATGCGGCCAAGCTTCGTGATTATACCATTGCTATTTACAAAAAATGTGCGGATTATGCACTGACCAAAGGAATCATTATCGCAGATACCAAGTTCGAGTTCGGTCTGGACGAGGACGGCAACATGGTACTGGGAGATGAAGTACTGACTCCCGACAGCTCCCGTTTCTGGCCGGTAGACGGCTATGAACCCGGACACGGACAGCCTTCCTTTGACAAACAGTTCGCCCGTGACTGGCTGAAAGCCAACCCTGAGAAGGGCTGGAAGCTTCCAGAGGATATCGTGGAGAAGACGATTGCCAAATACCTTCAGGCATACAAGATGCTGACCGGTAAGGACTTATAATTTTTATGCAGCTATTCAGAGCCGCGGCAGTCATCGGAGTTGTAATTTTGTAAACGAGGCTTTGGATAGTTACAAATTTTCACTATATGGGGATTGGGTAAAATTGTGTGTATACCACTTAAAAAGCGATAAGGTATCTTACAGACACGGTGGAAGCGTGTGAACAGGTAGTTTGTGGCAGACAGGAAAGGTTAGGCTACAGGTGACAGACAACATTTATATCCAGACAGAAAATAATGATAAATTAAAAGAAGAGTGCGGTGTCTTCGGCGTGTATGATTTCGACGGACATGACGTGGCATCTACCATTTATTACGGTCTTCTGGCATTGCAGCACAGAGGACAGGAGAGCTGCGGTATTGCCGTCAGCGATACGAACGGTCCCAAGGGCAGGGTGTTAAGCAGTAAGGATATGGGACTGGTCAATGAGGCATTCACACCGGAACACATGGAAAAGTTAAAAGGTGATATCGGTGTGGGACATGTCCGCTATTCCACGGCAGGCGGCTCTACCAGAGAGAACGCACAGCCGTTGGTACTGAATTATGTAAAAGGTACGTTGGGACTGGCGCATAACGGTAACCTGATCAATGCACCGGAACTTAGGAGAGAACTGGAGTACACCGGAGCTATCTTCCAGACGACCATCGATTCGGAGGTCATGGCATATCATATTGCAAGAGAACGCCTGAATTCCAAATCGGTAGAGGAAGCTGTCGGCAGAGCCATGACGAAGATCAAGGGAGCGTATTCCCTGGTGGTAATGTCTCCCCGTAAGCTGATCGGTGCGAGAGATCCCTACGGATTTAAACCGCTTTGTATCGGTAAGAGAGACAATGCGTATTTCCTTTCCAGTGAGACCTGCGCCCTGGATACGGTAGGTGCCGAGTTCGTCAGGGATGTATTGCCCGGCGA
Organism: uncultured Acetatifactor sp.; assembly: GCA_934394515.1. Classification (GTDB taxonomy): domain Bacteria; phylum Bacillota; class Clostridia; order Lachnospirales; family Lachnospiraceae; genus Acetatifactor. Next base: position 7,197 of record CAKRRU010000044.1, on the reverse strand, counting down.
GATCGTGACCATCTCTCCGGAAAAGGGAATCGAGTCCGACACAACCCATGTGTTGAAACCGGCAGATACCGCAAGATGTATTTTTGAGTATATTTATTTTGCCAGACCCGACAGCTTTATTGACGGAGTCAGTGTGTATGATTCCCGTATTCTGGCAGGCAAGTTCCTGGCTATGGATTCGCCGGTGGATGCAGATCTGGTCATCGGCGTACCGGAGTCCGGCAACTGCGCTGCCATGGGATATTCCATGCAGTCCGGGATTCCGTATGGCATGGGGTTTGTGAAAAATGCCTATGTGGGCAGGACCTTCATCAAACCGAAACAGAAGAGCAGAGAGAGCAGCGTACAGGTCAAACTGAACCCCATCCGGGAAGCAGTGGAAGGCAAACGCGTCATCATGATCGATGACTCCATTGTCCGCGGTACGACTTCCGACCGTATCGTGAAGATGCTCAGAGAGGCCGGAGCCAAAGAAGTACATATGAGAGTCAGCTCGCCGCCTTTCCTGTGGCCGTGTTATTTCGGCACGGATGTGCCGGCGAGAGACCAGCTGATCGCATATAACCGTTCCATCCGGGAGATCAGTGACCTGATCGGCACGGACAGCCTGGACTATCTGAAGATCGAACGACTGGAAGAACTGGTCGGCGGTAATCTCGGCATCTGCAAGGGATGCTTTACCGGAAAATATCCGATGGAGCCACCCGGAGAAGATATCCGTGGGGAATTTGACAAATAACGATTCAGAGCTACCCATAAGTTCTGGAAGAGCTTTTTTGAGAATGTGGTTCTGAAAAAGTTATGATAATTTTAATAATGATTAAGAGGAGTAAGACAAATGAGTACAGGTACAGACAGATATCAGAGCCCGTTATCCGAGCGCTATGCAAGTAAAGAAATGCAGTATATTTTCTCTCCGGACATGAAGTTCCGCACCTGGAGAAAACTGTGGATCGCACTGGCAGAGACGGAAAAAGAGCTGGGACTGTCCCAGGACGGCAAGCCCGTTATCACAGATGAGCAGATCGAAGAACTGAAGGCCCATGCCGAGGACATCAATTACGATGTGGCAAAAGAGCGTGAGAAGCTGGTGCGTCATGATGTTATGAGCCATGTCTATGCATACGGACAGCAGTGCCCCAAGGCAGCCGGTATTATCCATCTGGGTGCGACTTCCTGCTATGTGGGAGACAATACCGATATTATCGTGATGACAGAGGCACTGAAGCTGGTTCGTAAAAAGCTGGTCAATGTCATGAAGGAACTGGCTGATTTTGCAGATAAATATAAGGCACAGCCTACCCTGGCATTTACTCATTTTCAGCCTGCACAGCCTACGACCGTAGGTAAGAGAGCAACCTTATGGTTACAGGAGTTCTCTCTGGATCTGGAGGATCTGGATCATGTACTGGGCACCATGAAGCTGTTAGGCTCCAAGGGAACCACCGGAACCCAGGCTTCTTTCCTGGAGTTGTTCAACGGAGACCAGGAGACCATTGACAAGATCGATCCCATGATCGCTGCCAAGATGGGATTCAAGGAGTGTTATCCCGTATCCGGACAGACCTACTCCCGTAAAGTGGATACCCGTGTGGCAAACATACTGGCAGGCATTGCCGCATCCGCACATAAGATGAGCAACGATATCCGTCTGTTACAGCATCTGAAAGAAGTAGAGGAGCCTTTTGAGAAGAATCAGATCGGTTCCTCCGCTATGGCATACAAGCGCAATCCCATGAGAAGCGAGCGTATTGCGTCCCTGTCCCGTTATGTGATGGTGGATGCACTGAATCCCGCGATCACTTCCGCTACCCAGTGGTTCGAGAGAACTCTGGACGACTCTGCCAATAAGAGACTGTCCATTCCCGAAGGCTTCTTAGCTATCGACGGCATTCTGGATCTGTGTCTGAATGTAGTAGACGGTCTGGTAGTGTACCCTAAGGTTATTGAGAAACACATGATGAGTGAACTGCCGTTCATGGCTACCGAGAATATTATGATGGATGCCGTGAAACTGGGCGGCAACCGTCAGGAACTGCATGAGCGCATCCGCGAACTTTCCATGGAAGCAGGACGCAATGTGAAGGTGGAAGGCAAAGAGAATAATCTGTTAGAGCTGATTGCCGCAGATCCTGCATTCCCCATGGGACTGGAGGAATTGAAGGCATCTATGGATCCTTCCAAATATATCGGCCGTTCTAAGGAACAGGTGGAAGCTTTCCTGAAGAATGTGATCAACCCGATTCTGGAGGCAAACAAAGATCTGCTGGGCGTAAAAGCGGAGATCAATGTATAAATAAGAACGATACTATCGAGAAATCCGTCATTTGACCGTTTGAGAACCACAAATAGCCGATGACGGTTTTCTGCGTTACAATGAAAGATAAAAGCAGGAGACAAATATGGGTGGATTTTTTGGAGTCGCAGCAAAAGAAGATTGTGTGTTTGATCTGTTCTTCGGAACAGACTATCATTCCCATCTGGGAACCAGACGTGCCGGTATGGCAGTCTACAGCAAAGAGGAAGGATACAACCGCGCCATTCACAATATTGAGAATGCGCCGTTCCGTACCAAGTTTGACAAAGATGTAAATGAGATGCGCGGCAATCTTGGAATCGGATGTATTTCCGATTTTGAGCCGCAGCCGTTGATGGTACGTTCCCACCACGGGACTTATGCCATCACTACGGTGGGTAAGATCAATAACACGGATGCCATTATCAAAGATCTGTTCGCAAAGGGCCATTCGCATTTCCTTGAGATGAGCGGCGGAGATATCAATGCCACGGAGCTTGTGGCGGCAATCGTGAACCAGAAGGATAACCTGGTGGAGGGTATTCAGTATGCCCAGGAGATCATTGACGGTTCCCTGACGTTACTGATCATGACACCGAAGGGAATCTATGCTGCCAGAGACAAGATGGGACGTACTCCGGTGGCAGTGGGTAAAAAAGAAGGCGCTTATTGCGTGTCCTTTGAGAGCTTTGCCTATCTGAATCTGGGATATCAGCCGGTGAGAGAACTGGGACCCGGTGAGATCGCAGTGGTGACACCGGAAGGGGTCAGAACGCTGGTACAGCCCGGTAAAGATATGAAGATCTGTACTTTCCTGTGGGTATATTACGGCTATCCTTCTTCGTCCTATGAGGGGATCAGCGTAGAGAAAATGCGTTACCAGTGCGGAGCGAAGCTTGCGGAGAGGGATCATGTGAAGCCGGATATCGTAGCAGGAGTGCCGGATTCCGGTACCGCACATGCGGTAGGATATGCGAATCGTTCGGGAATTCCTTTTTCCCGTCCGTTCATCAAATATACGCCGACCTGGCCCAGATCTTTTATGCCTACCATTCAGACACAGAGAAATCTGATCGCTAAGATGAAGCTGATCCCGGTACATGATCTGATCCAGGATCAGAGTCTGCTGCTGATCGATGATTCCATCGTCCGCGGTACACAGCTTCGGGAGACTACGGAATTTTTATATCAGAGCGGTGCGAAGGAAGTACATATCCGCCCGGCTTGCCCGCCGCTGTTATACGGCTGTAAGTATCTGAATTTCTCCAGATCTTCGTCCGAAATGGATCTGATCACCCGGCGTGTGATCAAAGAGATCGAGCAGGAAGGCAGAGAAATCGATCTGAAGAATTATGTGGATCCGGATACCCCGGAATATGAAGAAATGGTAGGACGTATCTGCAAACAGCTGAATTTCACCACGCTGCAGTTCCAGAGACTGGACGATATGATCGAATCCGTGGGAATCGGCAGAGAGAAGCTGTGCACTTACTGCTGGGACGGCAGAGAGTAGCAGCATTTGATCGGATAGAGAACGGCTGAAAGACAGGATTTCACATGAATGTGAAAAATATAAAATGACATTATATTAAATATAATAAATATTGATTTTACTTATATCACAAAGTGTAGTATACTGAATTATGCTGTGAGAAAAGATAGTATGGAAACTGTAGAAAGCTCACAAAGAAAGACAGAGGATTTTGATTTATCACAAATATGTGGTAAAGAATGGAGGAAAACATGGTAAAGGCAGTTGTAGGAGCCAACTGGGGCGACGAAGGAAAAGGAAAGATCACGGATATGCTGGCAGAGAAAGCGGATATTATCGTACGTTTTCAGGGCGGCGCAAATGCAGGACATACCATCGTGAACAATTATGGTAAATTTGCTCTGCATACCCTTCCTTCCGGTGTATTTTACAATCATACCACAAGCGTGATCGGTAACGGTGTGGCATTAAATATTCCGATTCTGATGAAGGAGATCAAATCCATCACAGACAGAAATGTTCCGATGCCTAAGATTCTGGTATCCGACCGTGCACAGATGGTAATGCCTTATCATATTTTATTCGATCAGTATGAAGAGGAGAGACTGGGCGGTAAGTCCTTCGGTTCCACCAAGTCCGGTATTGCCCCTTTTTATTCTGATAAGTATGCGAAGATCGGTTTCCAGGTAAGTGAACTGTTCGACGACGAACTGTTACAGGAGAAGGTACAGCGTGTCAGCGAGATGAAGAATGTCATTCTGGAGCATCTGTATCATAAGCCCCTGATCGATCCCGCAGAGCTGTTAAATACGTTACATGAGTATCGTGATATGATCGCACCTTTCGTATGCGATGTATCTGCATTCCTTGATAAAGCTTTGAAGGAAGGCAAGACTGTTCTGTTAGAGGGACAGCTGGGCACCATGAAGGATCCGGATCACGGAATCTATCCTATGGTAACTTCTTCCTCCACCCTGGCAGCTTACGGCGCCATCGGTGCAGGTATCCCTCCTTATGAGATCAAGCAGATCGTTACCGTAAGTAAGGCATATTCTTCTTCCGTAGGAGCAGGTGCTTTCGTATCCGAGATCTTCGGTGAAGAGGCTGATGAGTTACGTCGCCGCGGCGGTGACGGCGGTGAGTTCGGTGCAACGACCGGACGTCCCAGACGTATGGGATGGTTCGACTGTGTAGCCACCAAGTACGGCTGCCGCCTGCAGGGAGCAACGGATGTAGCTTTCACTGTACTGGATGCACTGGGATATCTGGATGAAATCCCTGTATGTGTAGGTTATGAGATCGATGGTGAAGTAACTACAGACTTCCCTGTTACTTACAAGCTGGAGAAGGCAAAACCTGTATTGAAGAAGCTGCCCGGCTGGAAGTGCGATATCCGTGGTATCCGCAACTTTGATGAATTGCCCGAGAACTGCAGAAAGTATGTGGAATTTATCGAAGAGCAGATCGGATTCCCCATTACCATGGTCAGCAACGGACCCGGAAGAGAAGATATCATCTATCGTGAGAGTCCTCTGAAGAAATAGAATTTTGGGGTGACTGACACAGAATCGTGTCGACGGAACAGAAACAGACAGAATGCAAAAAAGGGCATGGTGCTGGCGCAAGATCAGCCATGCTCTTTTTGGTTTATGCGAGCAGCGGGGGGACTTTCATGATCAATAACCTGGAAGCGTATAAAGTATTTTACTATGTGGCAAAATGCGGTAGTGTGACAAAAGCAGCGGGAGAATTATCTATCTCACAGCCGGCTGTCAGTCAGGCAATCAAGCAGCTGGAGAATACACTGGATGTGGCGTTGTTTCACAGGGCGGCCAAGGGTGTACGGCTGACCGGCGAGGGTGAACTGCTGTATTCTTATGTGTCAAAAGGCTATGAACAGATAGAACTTGGTGTGAAAAAGGTTCATCAGATGCAGAATATGGAGCTGGGAGAAGTCCGTATCGGTGCCAGCGATATGACATTGCAGTTCTATCTGCTTCCCTATCTGGAAAAATTCCATGAAAAATATCCGGGGATCAAGGTGATCGTTACCAATGCTCCGACACCGGAGACGTTGAATTATCTGAGAGAAGGAAGAATCGACTTCGGAATCGTCAGCACACCTTTTCCGGAACGGCCGGATATCCGGATGATACCGGTGCGGGAGATCGAGGATGTTTTTGTGGCCGGAAGACGTTTTTTCAGTTATAAAAATAAAACCTTGGATTTTCAGGAACTGGAAAGTCTGCCGCTTATTTTTCTGGAGAAAAATACCAGCAGCAGAAGCTATATGGATGAATTTCTGGCAGGAAACGGTGTCTATGTGCAGCCGGAGTTTGAACTTGCTACCAGTGATATGATCGTGCAGTTCGTCAGGAGAAATCTGGGCGTCGGATGCGTGATGCGCGATTTTGCCAGAGATTATGTGGAGTCAGGCTTGCTTTTTGAACTCAGATTCAATAAAATGATACCTAAGAGGCAGTTCTGCGTCGTGAAAAATACGAAAATGCCGCTGACGGCGGCAGCAGGAAAGCTTTTAGAAATCATGGAACTGGATGCCGGAGAGGTGAAGGCATAAGAGGGGAAAGGCGCAAAAATGTAAAGCTGCCTGTTTTCTTGATAACACGTGAAAGAATTCTGACGCGGCTTTCGGTGTGTATGGTTTCGCGGTTCATTTTTAGAAAGCGTCATCGTGGGACACAAGATTGAGAATAAGGAGAAGGTAGAAAGTGATACGTAATATTATTTTTGACATAGGAAATGTTCTGACAGATTATCGCTGGGAAGGATTCCTGGCAGACAAGGGATTTGATGCTGATATGATAGCGCGTATTGCCAAGGCATCTGTGATGAATCCGTTATGGAATGAGTATGACCGCGGCACTTGGACAGACAGGCAGATCCTGGATGCGTTTATCAAAGATGCACCGGAACTGGAGCAGGAACTGAATTGCGCTTTTGACAATATCCACGGAATCGTCACTCCCAGAGCATATGCGATTCCCTGGATGAAAGAACTCAAGGCAAAAGGATATCATGTGTATTACCTGTCTAATTTCTCTCGTAAGGCAGAAGTGGAATGCACAGAAGCATTGAACTTTCTCCCCGAGATGGAAGGCGGTATCCTGTCTTACAAGGAACACCTGATCAAACCTGAACCGGAGATTTATCAGCTGTTGTTAAGCAGATATGGTTTAAAAGCCGAGGAAAGTGTCTTCCTTGATGATACGCTGAAAAATGTTCAGGCAGCAGAAGCGCAGGGAATTCATGGAATTCACTTCCAGACAAAAGAACAGGCGGAGGAAGCACTCCGTGGGCTGGGCGTAGATTGCTAAATTGAAAGTTAATTAATAATCGTTGGCTAACATACTGGCTAGCCTGCCGTAGCCCCGGCTGCATATAAGAAACG
>CAKRRU010000043.1 GCA_934394515.1 uncultured Acetatifactor sp. | reverse complement strand
GCTTAGAACCGCTGAATCACTTTTCCTAGAAAATTCACACTCGTAGACCTTACAACTGAAAGAGAGCCCTTCTGTTCATCCCGGGAGTTCGTCCGGTTAGCCAATGATCATTAATTAACTTTCAATTTACCGGAAACCGGTATTAATTCTCTTGTGAAGCGTAGTCTTTGGCGTAGTAATTCAGGAAATATTCAAAGCGTTTTGCGATGAGTTCACGCCCCTTTACATTCAGGTGCAGGTTGTCGCTGAGATATTCCTTGGCGTTATCTTCGGTGATGCTGCCGTACAGGTTATCCATAAAGGATACACTGTGGATATTCGCGGAGTAGCATTCCTTGATAACATAGGTAGAGAGAACATCTCTGTTATTGTAAATATAAATATCAGAGCTTACATAATCACCGTTTTCGTCCACTGCAAAGGCATAAGCGGGAGACATCACGATAATACGAATGCCGGGATAATTATTCTGTAACATCTCGATGCTTGCTTCCAGATTGCCGGTAAACTGTGTGGGATCTGTTGGATTGTCGTCGCTATACATGGCATGCCCCATGAGATAATCTGCGGCATCATACATAATTGCGATTGTGTCAATGGTGTTAAAATCCAAAGTCTTAAGGGTGTTTACCACTTCCTCGGCTTCAGGAGGTGTCTGATCTCCAAGGGACAGAGCGGCATCATTGTAATAACCGTCCAGAGGAGCACCACATGCAAGGCTTACCAGCCAGTACAGGCAATAGGCATCCATAGGAGCAAATGACGGGTCATAATTATAGCTCTGCGCAGCCAGATAACTTCCGCTGACAGAACAGTTGTAGACGGTAGCACCGGTTTCTTTGGCAATCAGATTGGCCAGACCGTCGGAAGAATCCCTGTCATCTGCAAAAGGAGAATTTCCGAATAAAACAATGTTGGAAGCTTCATTAATGATCATCTGTCCGTTTTCGTCAGTCAACGGAAGGATGGAATCCCAACTGTCGTCATAGGAACCCTGTCCGTCTTTGAAAATTTCAGACTGGCTGATTTTTTGTCCCCAGTGAGTGAGACGATAGCCCAGCACACCTACAACTACTACAAACACAAGAGCAAACAGAACATGAACATTGAGAAAACGCCGGAATCCGGTGTGGGCAGAGGAATTCGTGTTTTCTTCTTCATAGTCCTCTGACTCTGCAAAGTCGTCCAGATCTTCAAAATCTTCTGAAAATTCAGCGCTTTTTTTCGAGACGTTTGAACGGTGGGATGTTTTCCTGCTGTTCACAGCGGATATCTGCTGTGAATTACCAGAATCTGTGTCTTGCATATTTTCACTTTCCAGATCTACAATCTCAATATCCGGCATACTGCCTGCGGGGATATTATGGTTGTTAATATTTCGTTTCATGTATTCTCTCCATTTCAAGTAATTCTTAGATAAATTGGTAAAAAGAGTTATTCTGATTTTACTATTATACGGAAAGAAAGTCCATAATATTAGAAAGATTTAAGAAATTCTGAAGAAATGGGTGAACACCTTGATGTGGGAAAAATACAATGATATAATGTTACGGAATTGTTACACCGAAGAATTATAGGTAGAAGGGATAGATAAGATGAAAAAATTATTTAACCATACAAAACGCCCGGATCGCAGCTGGGACGAGGACGTACAGGATGGTTACGATTGGGACGAGGAAGAGGACTATACCGGAGAAGACGACGGAGAATATTACGCCGAGGAAGAGGAGTACACCGGAGAAGACGACGGAGAATATTACGCCGAGGAAGAGGACTATACCGGAGAAGACGACGGAGAGTATTACGCCGAGGAAGAGGACTATACCGGAGAAGACGACGGAGAGTATTACGCCGAGGAAGAGGATTATACCGGAGAAGAAGACGGAGAATATTACGCCGAGGAAGAGGATTATACCGGAGAAGGCGACGGAGAATATTACGCCGAGGAAGAGGATTATACCGGTGAAGAAGACGGAGAATATTACGCCGAGGAAGAGGACTATACCGGAGAAGACGGCGAAGAGTATTATGCCGGGGAAGAGGAATATGAGGGCTATGACGACTACGAAGAAGCGGAAGCTTTTAAACGGTCTCAGAAAAGAGTGCCGCATAAGACTTCCAAGAGAAGAAAATCTCCTGACCTGTGGACGAAATTCCTGAATATGAGCACTATGGACCGTATCATGACGGCTACAGGTGTGGCGGTATTGATATTGGCAATCGTTACGGGAAGCGTCTATGCCAGCGCACGCATTGCGGATGGGCAGGTCTCTGAATTTGTGAGTGTCGGAACGCAGTTGGACGGAATTCAGATGATAGGTGAGCAAGGACTTTTAGCGGTGGCTGATGCGCAGATGGCTAAAATCGCAGCTGCAAATGTAGTGGAAGAGGAGCCTGAAGAACAGAAAGAATACAATGAGGCTGAGTATACCAACAGTGCTGAGGTAAGTCTGGAACTGATTTCTGTACAGAAGGATCTGAAGATCAAGTTCAACAACAAGAAGACCGGGAAACTGGTGTCTAATGTACCGTTCAGTGTGACCGTCACAGATCCTAACGGTAAGTCCGAGACCTGGACGGATGATGATATGGACGGTATTATCTATAAAAAAGGTATCACTCCCGGTAATTATACTGTGGCAGTAAATGCACTGAGTGATGAAAAATATAAGGAGTACACACTGCCTGCCGGAACACAGAAGGTAGAGGTCAAAAAAGATATTGCCTATAAAAAGGTCGATGTCTCCAATGAGATCAAAAAGGAATCCGAGATCAACGCAGCAAAGGAAGATACTAAGAAAAACGAAACAGTGGTAGAGTCCGTACTGCAGGATACGGTGCAGTGGGTAGCAAGTACTTCCACAGCCAATACTTATAAAGAAGTGTCCAAGGATACGATCACGAATCCGGAAACTGTGGCATACAGTGGCAGATTCCTGCGTGTGGCAGAAACTGCAGGACAGGCACCGACCGGTGGAGAAGGAACCGGAACGGGTTCCGCAGAAGGTTCACCGACACCGGATCCGACGGCAATTCCGACACCGGAGCCAACGGCAACTCCGACCCCGGAACCGACGCCGGAGCCGACAGCAACCCCGACTCCGGCACCGACAGCGACTCCGACACCTGCGCCGACGGCAACCCCGACCCCGGCACCGACGGCAACTCCGACACCGACAGTAACGCCAACCCCGACCCCCAGTCCTGCATGGACTGTCAGCATTGATAAGTCGACACTGACGACTTATCCGAATGCCGAAACAACGATTAACGTTACGGTAAACGGCGGTGAAGTAAACGGTACGGTAAAAGCTGAGGTGGCAGAGGGCGACAAAGACAGCGTTGAGATCAAGATAAACGGAAACACTGTCACAATTAAGGGTTTAAAGGCCGGAAGTGTAACAGTAAAAATATCATATACTGACGGAACCAGAACAGTAGATGCTGACACAAAATGCACTGTAACCGTAAAATCTTCCAATCCCAGAGAGGATAAAGTCACGAAATTAAAGGACAAGAGCGGCCTGCAATTATATGTCCAGGATGGTGACAGTTATCGCGAAGCAGTATATGCAGATTATTTTACGGCAGCCAAATTCTTTGTCAAAGGTGACATTAAATATACCGGATGGCAGACACTGGACGGAAAGGTATATTTCTTTAATGCTGATGGTAATAAGGTAACCGGCGAGCAGGTCATTCAGGGAGCAAAGTATAATTTCGCAAGCGATGGCTCTCTGGTAGTAGGATCCGGAACCATGGGAATCGATGTGTCCAAGTGGAACGGAAGCATTGACTGGAACGCCGTTAAAAATTCAGGTGTCAGCTATGTGATCATCCGTGTGGGATACCGCGGTTCCTCACAGGGATCCCTGATCGATGATCCTACATTTAAGACCAATATCAAGGGTGCAACCGCAGCAGGTTTGAAAGTCGGTGTTTATTTCTTCACACAGGCAGTGGATGAAGTAGAGGCTGTGCAGGAAGCATCCATGGTACTTGACCGTATCAGCGGATACAAGATTTCTTACCCTGTATTCCTGGATGTGGAAGCCAGCGGCGGAAGAGGAGACAAGATTGATTCTGCCACCAGAACCGCTGTATGTAAGGCGTTCTGCAATACCATTCAGAATGCGGGATACACCGCCGGTATTTATGCTAACAAGACATGGCTGACCGGCAAGATGGATGCGGGTGCCCTGGGCAGTTATAAGATATGGCTGGCACAGTATGCAGCAACACCTACCTATACGGGACGTTATGACCTGTGGCAGTACAAATCCACCGGAAAAGTCAGCGGTATCAGCGGAAACGTGGACCTGAACCTCAGCTACCTGGGATATTAAGATCTGCAATAAAGCCCGGAATGCGAATACGTGTTGCGGATTCGGGCGCGCGAAGCGCGGAGAAGCCGTGTTGATATCTTTGGTATTTTATGGTAAAATATCTTTTATCTATAGCAAAATGTGCGTTACGCACAGAACGGAGAAAAAATGAGAACATATCTGGTAACAGGCGGAGCCGGCTTCATCGGTTCCAACTACATTCATTACATGTTTAAGAAATACGACAATGAGATCCGCATCATCAACGTGGATGCCCTGACGTATGCAGGCAATCTTGAAAACCTGAAGGATGTGGAAAAACGTGACAATTACACCTTCGTGAAAGCCAATATCTGCGACAAGGAAGCCATCAGCAAGATCTTCGCAGAGAACGATATCGACCGTGTGGTACATTTCGCAGCGGAAAGCCACGTGGACAGAAGTATCCGCAATCCGGAGATCTTCGTACAGACCAATGTACTGGGAACGGCTGTCATGCTGAACTGTGCCAAGGCAGCATGGGAGCTTCCTGACGGCAGCTTCAAGGAAGGCAAAAAGTTCCTGCATGTCTCCACGGACGAGGTATACGGTTCTCTTCCCGATGATGACAATGCATTCTTCTATGAGACGACACCTTATGATCCCCACAGCCCTTACTCTGCAAGTAAGGCAAGTTCGGACATGCTGGTAAAGGCGTACATGGATACTTATCATTTCCCTGCCAACATCACCAACTGTTCCAATAACTACGGACCTTACCAGTTCCCCGAGAAGCTGATTCCCCTGATCATCAACAATGCATTGCACGGCAGGAAGCTTCCGGTATACGGTGACGGTAAGAATGTCCGTGACTGGCTGTATGTAGAGGATCATGCAAAAGCCATCGACATGGTACAGGAGCAGGGAAGACTGTTCCAGACTTACAATATCGGCGGACATAACGAGAAGCAGAATATCGAAATCATTCATATTATCATCGAAACACTGCAGGAGATGCTGCCGGATTCCGATCCCCGCAAGGCACATATTAACAACGACCTGATCACTTACGTGGAGGATCGTAAGGGACATGACAGAAGATATGCCATTGCACCGGACAAGATCAAGGCAGAGATCGGCTGGTATCCCGAGACCATGTTCAAGGAAGGCATTCGCAAGACCATCGCCTGGTATTTCGAACATGAAGACTGGATGAACAATGTGACCAGTGGTGATTACCAGAAGTACTACAACGAGATGTATGAAGAAAAGTAAAGAATACCTGTCAAATGGGAACGATGAACGTCGTTCCCATTCGGTGTGTTAAAAAACAAGTAAAAAAAGCCCCAGGGAGGGCGGATCGGAGGACGAAATGAAAGGAATTATACTGGCGGGAGGTTCCGGAACCAGACTTTATCCCCTGACAAAGGCAATATCCAAGCAGATCATGCCGGTGTATGACAAGCCCATGATCTATTATCCGCTGTCAACACTGATGCTGGCAAATATCAAAGATATTTTGATCATCTCCACCCCGAGAGATCTTCCGGTATTTAAGGAACTGCTGGGAGACGGAAGCCAATTGGGAATGCATCTGGAATATGCGGTACAGGAACAGCCCAGAGGACTGGCGGATGCTTTTATCATCGGTGCGGACTTTATCGGTGATGACAGAGTGGCACTGGTACTGGGAGACAATATTTTCTACGGACAGAGCTTCTCACAGGTGCTGCAGCGTGTGGCGGCCAGAGAAAAAGGAGCAACGATCTTCGGATATTATGTGCGTGATCCCAGAGAGTATGGTGTGGTGGAATTCGACGAGAACGGCAAGGCACTTTCCATCGAAGAAAAGCCGGAGCATCCCAAGAGCAATTATGCGGTTCCCGGACTGTATTTCTATGACAACGATGTCGTTGAGATTGCAAAGAATGTAAAACCTTCCGCAAGAGGAGAAATCGAGATCACCAGCATCAACAATGAGTACTTAAACAGAGGAACCCTGCAGGTAGAGACACTGGGAAGAGGATTCGCATGGTTGGATACCGGTAATCATGATGCATTACTGGATGCCGCAGATTTCGTGGCAGCCTTCCAGAAGAGACAGGGACTGTATATTTCCTGTATCGAGGAGATCGCATTCAAACGCGGATTCATTGACAAGGAACAGCTGCTGGCATTGGCAGAGCCGCTGCTTAAGACGAATTACGGAAAATATCTGGTAGAGGTAGCAAATGGACTCTAAGCTGCGGAAGATGGCAATTCTCGCATCCATGGCAGTGATTCTGCTGGTTGCACTCTTTGTCATGTATGCCAACAGGGAACAGCTCGCAAACACTTCAGGACAGACCGTGGGAACAGCGGATACGACAGCATCTGCGGCAGACAGTACTCCGGAAGAAGATGCAATTGCGGGAAACGGCCAGATCGGTAATGACCTGAAAGCATTTTTAAAAGACAATACTTTTTTTGACCAGGACGTAAATCCTGTTCTGGAGGCGGCAAAGGATAACAGTAACCGTCTGTCGCTGGTGGCTACCTCTGTGGAAAAGGATCTGCGTATTCAGATCGTGAATAACGAAGGGAACCCTGTGACCGGCGAGAGCTTTTATGTGCGTCTGGATGGACTGGGAGATTATAAGGATCTGGATCAGGATGGTATCATCTATATCGGGGACCTGGATTCCGGAGATTACTATATTGAACTTTTGCCGATAGAAGGGTATAAAGTTCCGGTCAGCGAGACCAGAGTACATGTAAAAGATAAAGTGGAATACCTCGCCATTGATGATATCTCTCTGCTGATCAAAACAGAGGATGAGGTTGATGCGGATGCCGAGGACAGTGCCGTGACCGGTGCACTGGCGGATGCCGACAAGACGGAGATACAGAAGCTGCAGACTACGTCCGGCAATGCGAAGGTTGGTATCGATGTTTCCAAGTGGAACAAAGAGATCGACTGGGACAAGGTGAAAAATGCCGGGGTACAGTTTGCGATTATCCGTGCGGGTTATCGCGGTTCGATTACGGGAAGTCTGGTGGAAGATCCGAATTTTGTTGCCAACATGAAAGGTGCGGAGGCAGCCGGTATTCCGGTGGGCGTATATTTCTTTACCCAGGCGGTGGATGAAAAGGAAGCAGTGGAAGAGGCATCCGCAGTGATTGAACTGATCAGGGATTACCGACTGACTTATCCGGTATTCATCGACACGGAAGGTGCAGGAGGAAACGGACGCGCAGACGGACTGGATGCAGAGACCAGGACACTGGTGTGTGAGGCTTTCTGTCGTACGATAGAGAATGCAGGATATACTGCCGGCGTATATGCCAGCAGAAACTGGTTCAACAACAATCTGCAGACGGCAAGACTGGAAAATTATCATATCTGGCTTGCGGAATATCGCAGTGTTCCGCTGTACCAGGGATATTACAAGACCTGGCAGTATACTTCCCACGGAAAAGTGGACGGCATCGAAGGCAGAGTCGATATGAACATAACCTATGAGTAACTGCGAGGAAGCGTAATCTATGCGGGATTTTGTGGATAAAAGGTGATCCCGGACAGTTAATAAAATAAAAAGAGTGAGGAAAAAATAAATGGGCAAGATAACAGTAGAAACCTGTGAAATAGAGGGACTTAAAATCATTACTCCGACGGTGTTCGGGGATGCCAGAGGATATTTCATGGAGACCTATAATTATAACGATTTCAAGGCGGCAGGCATTCCCGAGGTATTTGTACAGGATAATCAGTCTGCTTCCAAAAAGGGAGTGTTGCGCGGACTTCATTTTCAGAAGCATTTTCCGCAGGACAAGCTGGTAAGAGTGATCCGCGGAGAAGTATATGATGTGGCCGTGGATCTGAGAGAAGGCTCTAAGACTTTCGGTCAGTGGTATGGAGTTCTTCTGTCCGAGGAGAATAAAAAACAGTTCTTTATTCCGAAAAATTTTGCACATGGTTTTCTTGTACTGTCCGATTATGCGGAGTTCTGCTATAAATGTACCGATTTCTATCATCCGGATGATGAGGGCGGCATCGCTTACAATACACCGGATATCGGTGTAAAGTGGCCCATCCCCGAAGGCATGGAACTGATCCTTTCCGAAAAGGATACCAAGTGGGGAACTCTTGCACAGTACATGAAGGAAAAAGAGAATGAAAGTAAGTAAGAAAACAGGCATTGCCATATTCGTAACCGCGGCCGTGATCATGGCGCTGCTCATCGTGTTTCATAAGAATCCGGGACCCACAGCGGATCCGGAGCAGGAGCTGGCTAAAAAGATCATTTCCTGCATCGTGATCGCAGCGTCATGTTTTGCCTTTATCCGCTGGTATGACAAATTTACCAGCCTGCCGGTAGAACTGTTCCAGAACCGGCATCTGATCTGGAAACTGGCAAAAAACGATTTTAAAAAGAGATATGCGGGGTCTTATCTGGGAGCGGTGTGGGCTATGGCACAGCCGGTCGTTACCGTTGCCATGTACTATATTGTTTTTGACAAGATCATGGGCAATACCAGCACACCGTTGCGTGAAGGCGTGGAAGTTCCGTTCGTGCTTTTCCTGACTGCGGGACTGGTTCCCTGGTTTTATTTCAGTGAGGCTCTGAATAACGGAACCAATGCACTTCTGGAGTACAATTATCTGGTAAAAAAGGTAGTATTTAAGATCAGTATCCTTCCGATCATTAAAATCATTGCAGCCACCTTTATTCATGTGTTCTTCGTATGCCTTTTGCTGATCGTGGCCGCTATTTACGGGTACTATCCCACCATTTACACCACACAGATCCTGTATTACAGCTTCTGCCTGTTTATTTTTGTACTGGCACTGAGCTATACGACCTGCGCAGTGGTGGTATTTTTCAGGGATCTGTCCCAGATCATCAGTATCGGATTGCAGATCGGAATGTGGGCAACCCCCATTTTGTGGAATCTGGATGCTTTGTCCGATACATGGATCTTTATTTTGAAATTGAATCCCCTGGTATACATTGTGAATGGTTACCGCAGCGCGATCTATGAGAAGGAATGGTTTTTCCAGGACTTCTTTTCCACGATGTATTTCTGGATCGTGACAGTTGTACTGTTTGGACTGGGTGCTGTAATTTTTAAACGATTAAAAGTGCATTTTGCAGACGTATTATAGAAAATCATCACAGATGACCGGACCTTGTGGGGAGGACTGCATCACAGAACTGTCGGGGGAAACAGAAAGGGTGAACGTACATGAAAGATGTCCGTGAAAAGTTGAAAAAAATATGTCTGTGGAAACCCGGAAAAGTGCTGCTGGCAGTGGGTTGTCTGGGGCTGCTGTTTCTGACACTGGTTCCGCTTCTCAGACTGACAGTGTATGCCGTACCGTATTATGATGACTACAATTTCGGGCAGTTTGCAAGAGCTGCCATGATCCAGGAACAGTCAAAATGGGCAGCGATATCCGGTGCACTGGATTGCTCCAAAACCCAGTGGTATGCATGGCAGGGAACTTATTCTTCCATCTTTTTTATGACGCTGATGCCTGTGATCTGGGGAGAACAGTATTATTTCCTCGGATTGGTATTTATTATTCTGCTACTCCTAGCCGGGACGATGGTATTCACCGGTGTTATTTTAAGAAAAGTTCTGGGGGCAGAAAAATGGAGCAGTCTTGCGGTACAGGCAATCATTACTACGGCGGTATTTATGTTTATTTATTCCGCACAGACCGGCTTCTATTGGTATAACGGCGGAATTCATTATGTGGGAATGCATGGCTTCGGGCTCCTGTTTTTATCCGCGGCCATTTGTCTGGAACGGGCAAAAGGAAGAACTTCCACAGGTCTGTTGTTTACTGCAACGATTCTCCTGGCAATGATCACTGCGGGAAGCAATTTTGTCACGGCACTGCAGGGACTTTTAAGTCTGTTTACCATACTTCTCGTAAGTGTGGTGGCGGAACACAGGAAAAAAGGATTGTGGCTTCTGCCGGCTGCGCTGGTCTATATCATAGGGTTCGGACTGAATGTGGCAGCACCCGGTAATGCCGTAAGAGCGCGCAACTATGTGGGATGGGGATACAGCCCGTTGGAATCTATTGCCAGATCTTTTCTGGAAGCAGTAAAACATATCCCGGAGTATACCGGCTGGATCGTTTTGGCAGTAATGCTTCTGTTGTTCCCCTTGATCTGGCAGATGCTTAAGACTACGACATTCCGATTCCGTTATCCGGGAGTGGTACTGTTATGGTCCTTTTGCATGTATGCCACCGGTTATACCCCCAGTCTGTATTCGCTGGGACATGCGGGATTGTCCAGAACACTGAATGCGGTGAAAATCACGTATTTATTACTGCTCTTTCTCAATGAAGTCTATTGGTGCGGATGGCTGAAACAGGTATTACAAACGAAACCGGAGCATAAAGCAGCAAAGAGACTGCTTGCGGCAGACGGTGGCGCAGTCTGGTGGTATTACGCGGTCATCGGTGTCGTGTGTCTGGTGATCTTTAGCGTCTCTCCCAATCAGGCGGGACATTATTCTGCTTACGGGGCATATTATTATGTGCATACCGGAGAGGCAAACAATTTTCACGAGCAATATCTGGAACGGGTGGAGAGTCTGTCCGGGGATGAAAGGGATGTTGTTCTGCCGGCATATCGTTACCAGCCATGGTTTTTGTACATGGGAGATATTACCGGGGATCCGACAGATGAAAGAAATCAGGCGCTGGCCATGTGGTATGATAAGGACAGTGTAACGCTGATAAACGAGGATTAGGAATTTATGCAGGAAAAGAAAAAACTGGCGATTGAAGTAGACAATGTCCAGAAGATCTATAAATTATACGACAAGCCTTCGGACAGAATGAAGGAAGCTTTCGGCTTTGGAAAGAAGACAAAACACAAGCTTCATTATGCCCTGAAGGGCGTGGATATGAAAATATACCAGGGAGAGACTGTGGGGATTATCGGTACCAACGGTTCCGGTAAATCCACAATACTGAAAATCATTACCGGTGTGTTAAATCCGACTTCCGGAAGAGTACTGGTCAATGGACGCATTTCCGCCCTGCTGGAGCTTGGTGCCGGATTCAATATGGAATACAACGGGATTGAAAATGTGTATCTGAACGGTACCATGATGGGTTTTTCCGAGAAAGAGATCGAGGCGAAACTGCCGGAGATCTTAAGCTTTGCGGATATCGGAGATTATGTATACCAGCCGGTAAAGACTTATTCCAGCGGTATGTTTGTACGTCTGGCATTTGCTGTGGCGATCAATATTGAACCGGAGATCCTGATCGTGGATGAGGCACTGAGTGTGGGAGACGTCTTTTTCCAGGCAAAGTGTTATCATAAATTCGAAGAATTCAAAAAAATGGGCAAGACGATCGTATTCGTCAGCCATGATCTGAGTAGTATCAGTAAGTACTGTGACCGTGTATATCTGCTGAACCAGGGAAATATCCTGGGAGAGGGCAAGCCCAAAGCCATGATCGATACCTATAAGCGGGTACTGGTGGGACAGTATGAAGGACCGGAGAGCGAAGGGGAAGAATCAGAGAACCTTCTGGATGATGCGGATCTGCAGCGTGCGGCGGCAAAGTCCGCCGGTGAAAAGGGTGCGGGCGCGTCGGAAGCATCCGCGGAAGCAAAGGGGCAGAATCCCAATGCCCTGGAATACGGTACGAAACAGGCGCAGATCGAGGAATTTTATATCACAGATGACAGAGGAGTTCCCACGAATGCTATCCTGAAGGGCAGCATGTTTACGATTCATATGAAAGTACGCTTTATGGAACATATCCCGGCGCCGATCTTTGCTTTTTCTGTTAAAAATGTCATCGGCGTGGAAATTACAGGTACCAATACCATGATAGAAAAAGCCTTTTTGGACAGTGCGGAACCGGGGCAGGTGAAAAATGTGACATTCACCCAGAAGATGAATCTGCAGGGAGGAGAATATCTGCTGTCTCTGGGAGTGACAGGTTACAATCAGGATACCTTTGAGGTATATCACAGACTATATGATGCTTTGAATATCACGGTGGTATCCGACAAGAACACCGTAGGATATTATGATATGGATTCCGAAACCAAAGTATGGGATGAGGAAAAGGAGAAATAGTTCATGACAGAGACCATCGGCAAAGTGACACTGAATCTGGAAAAGTATCCCGGAGAGGATTACTATTGTGACGGCAGTGTGGAAGACGAGATCTTAGAAATTGTTAAAAAATACAGTACCGTGGAATACGACCGGATCATTGCGGAGAGAAAAAGCTGGCCGATACTGTATCATTTGTCTGCACTCAGAGAGAATATTGTGGATTTCCTGCCGATGAAAAAAACGGAAAAGGTGTTGGAGGTAGGCAGCGGATGCGGAGCCATTACAGGAGCGTTATCCCGGAAAGCAGCGGAAGTAACCTGTGTGGATCTGTCGAAAAAGCGCAGCCTGATCAATGCATACCGCCACAGTGACTGTGAAAATGTGACTATCCATGTAGGCAATTTTACCGATGTGGAACCGGATCTGCCGGCGGATTATGACTATATCTGTCTCATTGGTGTATTCGAATACGGACAGGCATACATAGGTGGGAAAACGCCTTATGAAGATTTTTTGAAAATTCTGCAGAAACATCTGGCACCGGGCGGACGGATCGTGATCGCTATAGAGAATAAATATGGGTTGAAATATTTTGCCGGCTGTAAAGAAGACCATCTGGGCAGCTGGTTTTCCGGTATTGAAAATTACCCTGATGGAGGCGTGGTCCGGACTTTCTCCAGAAAAAGGCTGGAACAGATCTTTGATGCCTGCGGTGTGAAGGAACGCAGTTTTTATTATCCGTATC
The DNA here is from genome assembly GCA_934394515.1 of uncultured Acetatifactor sp. GTDB lineage: Bacteria > Bacillota > Clostridia > Lachnospirales > Lachnospiraceae > Acetatifactor. The sequence goes on along the minus strand of CAKRRU010000043.1, from coordinate 5,805 downwards.
CCGATTATAAATTTATGACTACGGTTTACTCGGATGCATATCTTCCGGGACACGGAGAATTGTCTAATAATATGCGGAATTTTGACCGCGACAGAATGCTGTTGTTTGACGAGAAGAGCGCTTTTGACGGAATTGTGGCGGAAGGACTGTTTTCAGTATTTTCTAATTCCTATCTGGCTGTGCTCGGCAAGCCTTTTGACCTGAAATATGTCAGATATTCCAATGACAGGGCGGAGCAGTTCAGGATCCGCACAGAGATCCTGAGAGATGAACAGGGGCAGCGTGCTGTACGGAAATATCCGTTGACCAAAGAGGCACAAGCACATGTACGCCATATGGCAGAAGCTTATGAGAAACTAAAGAAACGCTATGAGGGAGGACGCCTGGAGGTCAATGTCTGTCATCAGGGGGAAGAAAACGGTATTCCTTATGCGGAATTTGAATTTGTACCGGGCAGACCGTTGTCGGAACTGATGGACGAATGCCTGGACAGACAGGATGTGGAGGGATTCCACAGCCTGTTTGCGGAGTATCTGGAGAGAGTCGGCTACGGGGAAGAAGTGCCGGTATCGGATTTTGACCTGATTTTTGCCAATATTTTAGTGGACGGAGACCGCTGGACACTGATCGATTATGAATGGACCTTCGATCGTGCCATAGAGACGAATGCATTGGCGTTCCGGGCAATCTATTGTTATGTGCTGGAGGACGAGAGACGCAACGCACTGGAACTGGACCGGATCCTGGACCGTCTGGGCATTACGGAGAGTGTGGCGAGACAGTACAGAGAGCAGGAGATGGAGTTCCAGAAATTCGTGACCGGACAGAAATTATCCATGGGGGAGATCCGCAATCTTTTAGGCGGCGAGATCTATAAGCCCGCGGAGTGGATCGGACGTTTCCGACAGACGGAAGGCGAGCTCAGGGTACAGATCTATGAAGACAATGGTCAGGGATTTTCCGAAGAGAATTCCTATTTCCCGGAAAATGTCTATGTAGAGGAAAAGCAGGCGCTCTTTACGGTAAATTTTGACGGCAATGTCCATAATTTGCGCCTGGATCCGGCCATGTGTGCCTGTGTCTGCAAGATAGCGGAACTGACAATGAATGGTCAGCCGGTTCCCGTGCAGGATAAGAAGCTGTTTGCAACAAACGGAAAGATCATGAAATCCGAAGAGGGGGCAGAACACCCCAGTATCGTATTTCCTACGGATGATCCCAATATGACGATCCGTGTGGATGCATTGGACAGAAGGGCTGAGAATGTTCTGCAGGTGAAAATGGAGATCGTACCGATTCCCATGAGTATTGCAAAGGATATGGCAGGAGCTGTGAAGAAACTGTTCTGATGATTTCAGAATGACGTGCGAAACAGACACGGAAAATGACGCGGAAGGGAGCAGCAGTTTGAGTATTCGGACAGCAGTGAAGCAGTTGCTGGTTGCGCAGCAGGATAAAAAATATGAAAAAGAGCTGGCAGAGCGCCGGATGACCTATGAACAGTGGGCAACAAAGCAGGATCAGGCGGTTCGAAAGACCCGGGCGGCAGCTTCCGGAGAGCAGGGCAGAGCAGGACTGGCAGAATTTGTGATCTGGAGACAGCAGGAAGGAGAACTTTCCGAGAATGTCACGGAACATATCAATGACTATTTTGTGAGCCATCCGGAAGTAGAGATCGTGTATGGCGATGAAGATCTGCTGGGAGAAAACGGGGAACGCTGTATTCCCTGGTACAAACCCTGTTGGTCACCGGATACTTACCGGTCTTTTTTCTATGTGGGAAGTGTTATTGCGGTGCGGAGCAGGCTGCTGCAGAAGGCGGAAGAAAACGTAACGGTAACATCGGATGAGAGTACCGGAAGAGAGGTTGTATTTTCCAAAGCCTCTGAGATCCGGCCGCTGATGGACAGGTTATTCCGGACCGCAGGCGGTTTTACAAGGAACTGTCATTCCATCGGGCATATGGAAGAAGTATTGTTTCATGGAACTTTCGGAAGAGACGGCATGGGAATCCAGGGACCGGACAATGTGGCAGATAAAGGAGATGCGGAGCAGACACCCTGGGAAGAGTACAGGAATGCACCGGAATCACCGCAACTGGCAATTGAACTCGCATCCGCAGCGGCGGAGGAGGCCGGAGAATTGTTTACGCGGGAGCTTACGGTCTCTGTTATCATTCCCTCCAAGGATAATCCTTCCGTACTGGAAAAATGTTTACTTTCTTTAACCGGACAACCGGAGTGTAATATTCCTATTGAAATCCTGTTGGTAGATAACGGAAGCAGTGAGGAAAATAAGAGACAGACAGAAAGACTGGTGGCACAGGTCCGTGAACGGGGAACGAAGATCCGGTATCTGTATGAACCTATGGAATTTAACTTTTCCAGGATGTGTAATCTGGGTGCAGAAGCGGCGGACGGGAAGTTCTTATTATTCTTAAACGATGATATTGAATTGTGCGGAAATGACTGCCTGGATAAAATGGTGGTCAAAGCGATGATGCCTTATATCGGCAGTGTGGGACTGAAGCTGTATTATCCGGACTCCGTGAAAATACAGCATGACGGGATCGTCAATCTGCCGGTGGGACCGGTGCATAAGCTGCAATTTATGGACGATGACAGAAGTTACTATTTCGGACGCAACCGGTACGATCAGGACTGTGTGGCGGTAACGGGAGCCTGTTTACTGATACGGACGGAAATTTTTAAAGAAGCCGGAGGCTTCAGGGAGGCACTGCGTGTAGCCTACAATGATGTGGAACTGGGATTCCGGCTGCTTGAAATGGGATATTTCAATGTGGTATTAAATGACTGCTTTGCCTATCATTACGAATCTTTAAGCCGGGGAAGCGATGAAAGCCCCGAAAAGATGCAGCGCCTGATCCGGGAGAGAGAATTGCTCTATCAGATGCATCCGCAGTTTCGTGGAGAAGATCCTTTCTATCCGAAGGGACTGAACCGGGAAGGGCTGGACAGTCGTGTGGTTCCGGCATATCTTACAGACCGGAATGTGTTGCAGGAACCGGCATGGGAACCGTTTGCGAATACTGCAGGCAGTTCTGCGACGGAACAATTACAGAATATCCGCAGGGATGACTGCCTGATGGCCCGCGTGGAGACGGCGGGACCGGAGCGGATCCAGGGATACAGCGTGATCCTTGGAGATGATAATGCCTGCTATGAAAAGTATTTATTGCTGATCCCGGCAGAAATGCAAAGCGCAGACCAGAGAATATGGTCCATGAAGCTTCTGCCCGCCTACCGTCAGGAACTGGAGGAAAACCTTCCGGATCAGAAGAATGTAGCGCTGGGAGGTTTTTGTGTCAGCCGTGAGGGAGAACAGCTTCCGGTGGGAACATATCACCTTGCAGTATTGGCAGTGAACCGTGTCAGCAAATTACGATTGTGGAATGACACGGGAAAATATATGGTAGTGGAAAACAAAGGCAAAACGGATCGCGGAGGAAAATATGTCAGATAACAATACAGAGATCAATTATAAGGAAGCCTACGAGAGAGAGCACGAGAAATGTGCGGATCTGGCAGATAAGATCGTAGTACTGGAATCGGAAAAGGAAGATCTTCAGTTCAAACTGGACCGGATCAAAAAGAATAAATTCTGGAAGGCTACGGGACCGGCACGAAGCGTGATTCATTTTGCCCAGAGGCAGAAAGACCGTCTGTCCCATTGCGGCGGACCGAAGGATATTTTACGTAAGATCCGCAACAAGAGGCACCAGAAGGGACTTATGGAATCTTACGGCACAGGAAGCTTTCCGAATGCAGAACAGCGCAAAACAGAGGAAGAAACTGTATTTCCCTATATGCCGAAAATCAGTATTCTGGTTCCCCTCTGGAATAACAAGAGAGAATTCCAGATACAAATGCTTGACTGCGTCATGAATCAGACCTACCGGAACTGGGAGCTGTGTCTGGCAGACGGTTCCGACGCAGAGCACGCTTACATCGAAGAACTTTGCAAAGAGTATGCGGCAAAATCAAACGGTCGTATCGTATATAAGCATCTGGATCACAACGGCGGTATCTCTTATAATACGAATGAATGTTATAAGCTGGCAACGGGAGATTATATCGGACTGTTTGACCAGGATGACATTTTACATCCTTCCGTATTGTATGCGTATGTAAAGGCAATCAATGAACAGGATGCGGATTATCTGTACTGTGATGAGACGACTTTTAAGGAAAATGATATTAATAAGATGCTGACCATGCACTTTAAACCGGACTATGCACCGGACAATCTGCGGGCCAACAATTATATCTGTCATTTCAGCGTTTTTTCCAGAAAACTGCTGGAAGGCGAGGAGCTGTTCCGCACCGCTTTTGACGGCGCACAGGATCATGACATGATCTTACGCCTCACGGACAGAGCAGAGAAAATCGTACATGTGCCCAGATTAATGTACTATTGGAGAAGCCATGAGGGCAGTACAGCGGCCAGTATTGATGCGAAGCCTTATGCTATCGAGGCGGCAAAAGGCGCTGTGGCAGATCATCTGAAAAAGCACGGTTTCAGGCATTTCCAGATCACCAGTACCAGAGCCTGTGCCACAATATTCCGGATCCGGTATCAGATCCTCGGGGATCCTAAGATCTCCATCGTCATTGCCAATAAGGATCATGCGGAAGACCTGAAGAGATGTATCACATCCATTCAGAAGAACAGTACCTGGAGTAATTATGAGATCATTATCGTAGAGAATAACAGTACAACGCCGGAAATCAAGGACTATTATTCTCAGCTGTTAGGCTTGTCCGGTGAGGATTCTTATGAAGTAAGATGTAAGCTGCACACCGTCTGCGGTCATGACGGCGGTGTCCTGCACAGTGAGGACGGACGCATTTCCATAGTGACGTATCACGGAGATTTCAACTACTCGGCAGTGAATAATCTGGGGGTATCTTATGCTACGGGCGAGTATATTTTACTTCTGAACAATGATACGGAAGTTATCACCGCCAACTGGATGGAAGAGATGCTCATGTACGCACAGCGTGAGGATGTGGGAGCTGTAGGGGCGAAGCTGTATTATGCGGACAAGACGATCCAGCATGCCGGCGTTGTCATCGGACTGGGTGCGCACCGCACCGCCGGCCATACCCATTACAGGATCCCGGTGCAGAACTTAGGATACATGGGACGTCTCTGCTACACACAGAATGTGACGGCAGTGACCGGTGCCTGCCTCTTAGTGAAAAAGAGTCTGTACGAGCAGGTGCAGGGACTGGATGAGAGCTTTGTCATCTCCTTAAACGATGTGGATTTCTGCCTGAAATTACGGGAAAAGGGATTATTGAATGTCTGGACACCTTTTGCGGAGCTGTACCATTATGAATCTATCTCCAGAGGTCTGGACGATCAGGGAGAGAAAGCCGAACGCTATAATAAGGAATCGGAACATTTCCGCAAAAAATGGAAGGCGCAGCTGGAGGCGGGAGATCCGTATTACAATCCGAATTTCTCGCTGGACCGCAGTGATTATGCACTGAAGGATCCGGCAGTCAGCGGACATTAAATAATTCTTTTCAGTAAAGGCAATCTATGGTAAAATATCACCGGAGAGCGTTTACTGAAGATATTGAATGATAGCGATAAAACAGGAGGATAGGAAAATGAGTTATATGGACGAACTGAATTTCTGGTTGAATGATGATTATTTTGACCAGAAGACCAAGGATGAACTTCTGGCAATCCGTAACAATGAAGCAGAAGTGGAAGATCGTTTTTACAAGGAACTGGAATTCGGTACCGGCGGCTTACGTGGTGTGATCGGTGCGG
>CAKRRU010000042.1 GCA_934394515.1 uncultured Acetatifactor sp. | reverse complement strand
CAATGCCCTGCTCTGCCTTTGCTGCCTCGAATACTTCCTTCGTGCCCTGTAAGGTTCTGCCGATGCAGGCTTTGGAAATCTCATCCACATTTTTAAGTCCTGTAGGCTCTGCCGCTTCTCTCCAGCACTCCATGTAGATTCTCTCAGTGTCAAATAGCACACCGTCCATGTCAAATACTACTGCTGTTATTATTTTTTTCATAATTCTCCTTATATCCGGCTCTTGTATAGTATGAAAAGCAAAGGAAGCCTGTCAAAGACTTCCTTTGTATGTATTCTAAATCACATTTTACCAATCAGATCCCCAGTCATCATAACCGGAGTCCCAGCTGTCATTGGAATCCCAACCGGAATCCCAGCTGTCATCATCCCAGCTATCGTCATTATCGCTGCTGTCCTCATAAGGAGTGTAATAAGGCGAATCCTCAAAATCCTCATATTCCGCACCGCTGTCATAGCTGTAGGAATCGTAGTAATTCTCATAATCACTGTCCATCCAGGACTCCGATGGTGCATAACGCCAGGAATCATTCTCCCACTCGTACCAGTCCCCGGAATAATAGTAATAGCTCTGATCTCCATAAGTGTAATAGCCGGAAGCCGGTCCGCTTTCCCCTATGAGTGCAAAAATTACTGACAATATTATGATTGCCACTATTGTTATCAGGCAAATGGGAAAAAGAGCTTTTGACAAGTTTTTTTCTGATTGTCTCTGTTTCGCAGAAACAGAAGCCTCGGGAGCCGGTTTCGCAGCTTTCGGCTGCTGGTGTGCCTTCTGCACTGCCACCCGTTCCTTCATCTTCTGGTACAGTTCGTTGACTGCGTATGCTTCATCAGTCCCCTTATAACGTACTGCCCGGGTGCCGTCCTCCTTATTCTTATAGACTACGAAAGTGCCGTCGGTCTCGTCCTTGTAAATACCGAAGGCTTTGGCTCCCTTATAATCCTCTCCGATAAAGGTCCGCATCTCCTCAAGCGGAAGGTTCTTCTCCTTCGCCCAGACTTTCAATTCCTCAATGGTCTGCGGTACACCGTTGGCATGGCGGTTATAATTGTTATTAACACCCCCACAATTTGGACAGACCTGATCAAAATCGTTAATCCAGCTGCCGCACCAGTCGCATTTTATCTTCATGTTCCCCTCCTGAAAATTCACGTGCCATAGTTTCTGTTTTATTGTACCACGTTACGTGCCTGCTGCCAACTAAAAAGAGGATTCCGAAGAATCCCCTGTTTCTGGTAACGGTATCGTCTCCACAGGTGTGTATTCAGCATTCGTGTACTCCGGATCCTGTCTACCGGAATATTTAACACTACACTGATAAAGTACCTTCGGATCACCGCATTACGGAATAATTTTTCTCCTGCTCTGTTGTAATTATCGGGTACTGAAGCAGGGATTCCTCTGAAGTCATAGACACCGGCTCATGCCGGTATAGAAATTCGAATTAGAAAATCTGCTTACAAGTAGAGAATAGCAAAATCTGCACTATGCGGATTTGGGTAATCTGTCTTATCGCACACGCTTACATCATCATATTCCTGATAAAAATACAGATTCTTGTGCAAGCACAAATTTGTACTTGGCTCATCGTATACACAAAAAATGGAAACCTTATATTTCAAGGTTTCCACTTATCCATCAGAGCTGCTGACGGGAATCGGACCCGTGACCTCCGCACTACCAATGCGACGCTCTACCGACTGAGCCACAGCAGCATCACGTGACTGCTAACGCAATCACCGTGTTTCATTCTAACAAAGGTTCTTCCCTTTGTCAATAGAATTTTTTCTTTTTTTGCTACAATTTATATAACTATTTAGCACGTTGTTCCTCTAACTCCTTCTGACGCAGGTAATCCGCTGCATCATCCGGCACATCATCCAGATTCTCACTGCCGATATCTACCTGCAGAGGCTTTCTCTTGAAGAGAATATCGTACATAACAGGAATGATGAACAGCGTCATCAGTGTCGCATAGGCAAGTCCTCCTGCCACGACAATCGCCATACCCTTGGACATCTGACTGGACAGATCATCTCCCACCAGCAGGCTCGCCATTGCCAGGATCGTGGTAAGTGCCGTCATCAGGATAGGACGCATTCTCGTCTTACCGGTAGCGATCAGAGCCTCTCTGCGCTCCAGGCCGCCCATACGGAGCTGGTTCGCATAATCCACGAACACGATACCATTATTAACGACCGTACCTAACAGGACAATGAATCCCATCATGCCCATGACGGACAGCGGCTCATTCATGACAAGCAGTCCGATCAGACCTCCCGTGAAAGCAAGAGGCACGGTGAACAATACGATGAACGGGCTGAGCAGACTCTGGAACTGTGCCACCATGACCAGATAAATCAGTGCCAGACCAAGAAGCAGTACTTTGCTCATTTCCACTACCATCTGATTTACCGTATCAGACTCTCCGGCCGTATCAATCGTATAACCGTCCGGGAGTTCATAAGAATCCAGCATGGGCTGTAACTCTCTGGACAGAAGTGTTGCATTGCTTCCCTCCGCTACCGTTGCCGTCACCGTCATATACCGGCTCTGGTTCTCACGATTGATACTCTGTACGCCTTCTTCCGTCTCCAGTGTTGCGAACTCGGAAAGCGGATGGTCTTCCGTAACCGTGTTGCCGTTGTCATCTGTTGTCTTGATCTCAAAGTTGTAATCCAACAGATTCTCGCGGGTCAGCGTTTCTCTGTCATCCTTTACCACGATTTTCATGTCATCACCGTTAATGGTAACGGTGGCTGCATCTGTACTCTCCGTAAGCTTCCCGCTCAGTTCGGAGAAAATCTGGGCAACCGTCAGTCCTTTACGCATTGCGGCATCTTTATCCAGTACCAGGCGGATGACCTGATCCGGTTCCTCCTGTCCGTTGGAAATATTCTCATATCCGGGGATCGTAGCTGCCATATCACAGATATCTTCCGTGATTTTCGTCAAAGTATCCAGATCATCACCATATACCTTAATGGAAAGTCCGGAACCCATCATCGTACTCATCTCCGACATTCCGGTTGAGATCGTAACCTTGCAGTCAATATCTGCCGTGCGCTCCTCGATCTCCTTACAGATTCTCTTTACTTCTGCCTCACCGGCATTTTCATCCTCTGTAAGTACCATAAAGGTAAACTGATCATAAGTGCTGTCCGACAATCCCGAAGAGGAAGCTACCAGACTGGTGTCGCCTCCTGCCATGGCACCCACATCCGCTACGCCGTCAATCGTGGTCATGGCATCCATTACCTGATCTGCTCTCTTATAACATTCTTCCTTATCCGTACCTTCCGGCATCTGCACACTGATCTCAATCTGGTTAGAGGTCATGTCCGGGATCATAACGATACCCATTCTCATTACAGCCCAGATGCTGTATACCAGAAGGACAATGGCGATTGTAAGGGGTACTACCTTTACTTTCAGACAGAACGCCAGCATTTTTCCATAGACATTTTGTACCTTATCAAAGAACGGGTGCTTCTTCTCCCCGGAATTACGAAGCAACGTAGAACCAGCCGCAGGTACTACCGTCATAGCGATCAGCAGGGAAGCTCCCAGCGTAAATATAATCGTCAGGCTGATAGGCATCATCAGTTCGCGCACGGTTCCCGTGGTGAATACCATAGGCAGGAATACGCAGACTGTTGTCAGGGTAGATGCCACGATTGCACCTGCCACCTGTCTCGTTCCCTGGACTGCCGCTCTCGCCGCACTGACACCTTTGGATCGCAGACGGTAGATATTTTCTATAACAACGATGGAGTTATCTACCAGCATACCGATTCCGAGAGACAGTCCGGACAATGACATTATGTTCAGGGAGATATCCGTAAAATACATCAAAACCAGTGCCGTCAGAACAGACAGCGGAATGCTGACTGCCACAACGATTGTCGGCTTTACATCTTTCAGGAAAAGAGCCAGAATCAGGATGGCCAATGCCGCACCTACGATCATGCTCTGTAATACACCTTTGATGATCAGTGTAATGTAGTCACCCTGATCCATCAGAGTCAGCACGGAAAGTCCCGGATACTGTTCTTCCAGATCCTGTACGGCTGCCGTGACGTTCTTACTTACTTCATTTGTTCCGGCTGTAGAGCTCTTGAACACGGACAATACTACCGCACTCTGTCCGTTGACTCTTGCATAGCTGTCGTCCGCATTATCGACCACCGTGATATCCGCCACATCGCACAGGCGTACATCTCCGATATCTTCTATATTAGTAAGTACGATATTTGACAATTCATCCACGCTTGCATAGTTGCTGCCGATCTTCAACAGCCAGGAATTGTCATCCGCATCATCTATGTATCCCGCAGGCATGGCAAAGTTCTGCGCATAAATCAGCTGTGACAGTGTCTGCATATTCACTAACTGATCTGCATTCGCCGAGCGAAGTGCCTCCGCCTTCTGAACCTCAAAATTCTCAAGGGAAGTATTATACTGATCCCAGCCGTCTTTCAGCTGCTCCCTTGCATCTGCGATGGAATCCCAGCCTTCCGTGATCTGATCCTGAGCAGAATCCAGGCTGTCCTTATTGCTATCCAGCGTGGTCTGAGCGGAATTCAGTGCGCTCTGCCCGGAAGCGATCTGTGCGGAAGCCGTACCGAAACCTGCTGCCGCCTCTATCTTTGCCTTCTCAATATCTGTATAAGATACACCGCTTTTCTTTAATTCCGCTTCTGCGGTTGATACCGCCGTCTGCACTCCGGCTTTTTCGATCTGCAAGCTGTTCAGGGAAGATACATAATCATTATAACCGGCAAGCATTGCCTTCTGGGTCTGGTATCCCTCTGCCGTTTTCTGCAAAGTATTTTTGCGTTCCTCCGGTGCCTGTGCATCCCATGCCGCCTCATCGATTCCAAGTCCTGCCAGGGTCATTCCCGGTGTGCTCTGGCTCAGAACAGCATTTACTGTTGCGCTGTCCATGCCTGTCAGCATTCCGGCCTGTTCAGAAGTCAGAAACGATATCATACTATCCATCTGAGCCGTTACCGCCGGAATATCTGCAGATGTTTTTCCCTGCGCTGCCAGCATATTGTCGATCTGTGAAATTGTCGCCTTCAATGCCGCTTCTTGCGCCTGCAATGTCAGCAGATCCGTCTGCAAAGCATTCAGCTGATCCAGAGCCTGGCTTGCGGTTGCCAGCTTATTTTCCGTATCCGCCTTCTGACTGTTCAGTTCATTCTTGGCATCTTCCAGCTTATCCTTCTGCTCGTCCAGTTCCTTCTGCGCATCATCAAGCTTCGTCCGACCTTCATCAATATCCTTCTGACCGTCCACCAGTTCCTTCTCGCTGTCTGCCAGTTTCTGCTCCGAATCTTTCAACTGCTGTTTTGCATCATCCAATTGTTCCACTGCATCCGCAAACGCATCATTGGTCTTCGCCAGTATTTTCTCATTCAGAGCGTCTATTTTCTCCTGATTCAGATCCACAGAGATAGAATTCTCCACGATACCGATGTCAGAGATACTGGTCACACCCTCCTGTCTCTCCAGATAAGGGATCACTGTATCTTCCACGAACCGCGAAGTCTCCTGCATATCTTTCCCGTCATAGGATGCCGCCAGATATACGGAAGCCATCATATCCATGCTGATCTCCATGATATTCGGCGAACCGCATTCGTCCGGCAGCGCCGATTCCACGCTGTCCAGCGCACTGGATACTTTTACCATGGCCGAATCCATGTCCGTACCATCCGCAAATTCCAGTTCCACGATGCCGTAATTTTCGTACGACATACTGTACACATTCTTCACACCGGAAATGGAGCCCAATGCGCTTTCCATAGGTTCGCACACACTGGACTCCACTTTCTCCGGACTGGCTCCAGGATAAGTCGTGATCACCAGCATATACGGCAGGCTCATCTCCGGCAGCAGATCCGTTGTCATTCCCGATAAACTTACAAATCCCAGCATAATGATGGCTACGACCATCACCAGGATCGTAAACGGCTTTTTTACACTAAATTTTTCCATGATATCCCTGTGCCTTTCTTAGCGAAACATCTGAACAGTATGTTATCACTAACTGCACATAAAAATCTATTAAATAATTCTAAAATATGATTTGTCTAAGATTTCGATTCCTTTTTCAGCATTCCTCTGATCTTCTGTTTTGCCCTGGTGAGTGCATTTTCCGTTGCCTTATCACTTCGTCCGAGCACCTTTGCAATCTGCGTATAACTCATTCCCGTGATATAGAGATCCAGCACCTGATTTTCCAGTTCACTCAGTTCCTTGGCAATCTGTTCTTCCAGATAAGCCACTCTTTCCTTGTCCAGGAAAAGTTCCTCCGGATTACCTCCCGTCCTGCCGGACAGTAGTTCCGCCAAAGTCTGTGCTTCCTTATCCCGGTCTTCCTCTGTTCTGCCGGGGCTGTCCAGCGATACATAACTGTTAAGCGGCGCATGCTTCAGACGTTGGGATGCCTGCACCGCCGTATACATCTGCCTGCTGATACACAGATCTGCAAACGTATAAAAGCTGGCATCTCTGCCGCAGTCGTAATCACGCACCGCTTTAAACAGACCGATCATGCCTTCCTGGATCAGATCCTCACTGTCTCCGCCCAGAATGTACATGGACTTTGCCTTGCTGCGTACCAGATTTTTATACTTGTCACAGATATAGTCCATGACCTGTCTGTCGCCTTCGCGCAGCTGGTCAATGAGTTCTTCATCTGTCATTTCTTCATATTTGGAATGCTCTGCCATGCGCTCTCCCATTCTGCCGTCCCCTGCTTATTTGCCGATAGACGGCTGATTCACAGGTTTATCTGCCGCGACATGTGCCCAACATGACTACCCCTGCAGTCTCTGTCGCACAATCTCGTAAGCCAGTACGCCCGCTGCCACGGAAGCATTTAAGGAATCAATGTCTCCCTTCATGGGAATGGACGCTATCATGTCACATTTTTCCTTCACCAGGCGACCTACGCCCTCGCCTTCGTTGCCGATGACCAGGCCGATGGGGCCCTTCAGATCCAGATCATACATGGTGGTGCCGCCCATATCCGCGCATACGAACCACAGACCTTCTTTTTTCAGATCCTCGATCGTCTTTGCCAGATTGGTGACCTTGGCTACCGGAGTATAATTCAGTGCTCCGGCGGAAGTTCTGGCTACCGTCGCTGTCAGTCCTGCGGCACGGTTTTTCGGAATGATGACACCGTGTGCCCCTGCCAGGTTGGCAGTACGGATGATGGCTCCCAGATTATGCGGATCCTCGATATTATCCAGCAGGAAGATAAATGGCGGCTCGCCCTTTTTTCTGGCAGCTTCCAGAATATCCTCCACTTCTGCATACTCATAAGCAGCGGCATATGCGATGACTCCCTGGTGCTTTCCGGTCTCGGATAACTGATCCAGTCGCTCCTTGGTCACATATTTTACTAATGTATCATGTTTTTTTGCTTCTCGTTTGATGGTCATCATCGGTCCGTCCTGACAGCCGTCCAAGATAAACAGCTTGTCTATGGGTTTGCCCGAACGATACGCCTCGATCACGGCATTTCTGCCTTCTATGGTAAATTCCTGATATCCCATGTTTGTCCTTTCTTTTCCTAAATTTCCAACCCCGCCAGACGAATGCCGTCCTTGATCAAAGTCAGCATCCGGTCTGTCTGTCCGGTCAGATACAGATAGCCCATCAGTGCCTCAAATCCGGTGGCTCTGCGGTAATCCGCCACAGACGCATTCTTCGCTGTAGTGTAGGATTTGGCGTTACGCCCTCTGCGGTACACTGACTCCTCGTCCTCCGTCAGTTCCGGAAGCAGCGCTTCGATCATGGCAGACTGTGCCGGTGCTTTTACATAGCGTGTCGTCTTTTTATGCAGATCATTTGCCGAACGGTTGGCACGCTCCACCACCACGCTGCGGATCACCAGTTCATAAATACCGTCACCGATGTACGCCAGCGTCAGGGGCGAATATGCTCTGACATCCTGCCCCTCACAGGCAAATACTTCCTTGATCTTCGTAAGGAGGGTTATGCTCTCTTCCATTTTACACCTTCTCTGGTATCTTCCAGTACAATGCCCTTAGCCAGTAATTCATCGCGGATTTCGTCGGCTCTTGCGAAATTCTTGGCCTTTCTGGCTGCCTGACGTTCTTCGATCAGTGCCTCGATATCGCTGTCGAGCATCTCAGCCTTCTTATCAACGATCAATCCGCAGATATCGGATAAGGTTACGATCTCCTGCTTCAGAGCCTCTAAAAATTCCTTGCTGCTGTCAGCTTTTGCGTTGGAGTTGACGAATTTTACAAGTTCGAAAATAGCTGCCAGTGCATCTGCGGTATTGAAGTCATCATCCATGGCTTCGTCAAATTTTGTCTCAAAGCCCTGTGCCTCGGCAAGGAGTTTTTTCTCTTCCTCGGTCATGGGCGTATCTGCTGCCTTCTCCAGCAAAAACTTCAGATTGTCCACACTGGTGACGATTCTCTCATAGCCGTTCTTTGCAGCCTCCATCAGATCGGCACTGAAGTTCAACGGGCTTCTGTAATGTGCGGACAGCATGAAGAAACGAAGTACCTGCAGATCATATTTTTCGGAGATCTCACGCACGGTAAAGAAGTTGCCCAGAGACTTGGACATCTTACGGTTGTCAATGTTCAGGAATGCATTGTGCATCCAATATTTTGCAAAAGGCTTGTCATTGGCAGCCTCGGACTGTGCGATCTCATTCTCATGATGAGGGAAGATCAGATCCTCTCCGCCGGCATGGATGTCGATCTCGTCACCCAGGTAACGCTTACTCATAACGGAACACTCAATGTGCCAGCCGGGACGTCCCTGACACCAGCAGGAATCCCAATATGGCTCGCCTTCCTTTTTCGGTTTCCACAATACGAAATCCAGAGGATCTTCCTTCTGATTCTCACCGGAGACTAACAGGGAACGGTTACCGCCCTGCAGATCATCCAGATTCTTGTGGGACAGCTTGCCGTAGCCCTTAAAGCTTCTGGTGCGGAAATATACGGTACCGTCCGCAGCGGGATAAGCATGCCCCTTATCGATCAGGGTCTGGATCATGTCCAACATACCACCGATTTCCTCGGTCGCCTTGGGATTCCTGGTGGCAGGCTTGATATTCATGCCTTCCATATCTTTTTTGCACTCAGCGATATAACGCTCGGAGATCACGCCGGGCTCCACGCCCTCCTCATTTGCTTTTTTAATAATCTTGTCATCCACATCTGTGAAGTTCGAAACATAATTTACTTCATAGCCCTTGTATTCCATGTAACGGCGTACCGTATCAAATACAATCATGGGACGTGCGTTACCGATGTGGATCAGGTTGTACACGGTAGGTCCGCAGACATACATTTTCACTTTACCCGGCTCTAAGGGTTTGAATTCTTCTTTTTGTTTGCTTAAAGTGTTATAAATTTTGATGCTCATATAGTATCCTTTCCTGTTGTAATTGCCGGTCCGTCAGCCGCTCCCGGTCACCGGCACCCGCTTTATTTTTCTTATTGTGATATTAACTGACTACGAGTTTTCTCTCATTTGGCTTCTGCTTCGGCATGTGCCTCCGTCTCCGCACTCATTACCACAAGTCTCCGGAGCTGTTTTATCTCGTCTTCCATTTCCAATACACGATTCGTCAGCTCGGAATTCTCACGCTGCAATACCGTGATGTCCTCTCTGACCGGATCGGGAAGGTCTGTCTGGTTCATGGTCTCCTGCGGCAGGCTTGCATTGTTGCGCTTTACCACGCGTCCCGGTACACCCACGACGGTAGATCCGGGCGGTACTTCACTTAAGACCACGCTTCCGGCACCGATCTTGGAATTATCCCCGATGGTGAACGACCCCAGCACTTTCGCTCCCGCACTGATCATAACATTATTGCCGATCGTCGGATGACGTTTTCCGTGCTCTTTACCGGTACCTCCTAAGGTGACACCCTGATACAGGGTCACGTTATCACCGATGATCGTCGTCTCACCGATGATGACGCCGTTGCCATGGTCAATGAAAAATCCCTTGCCGATCTGTGCACCGGGATGGATCTCGATTCCCGTCTTACGCACCCCTCGCTGGGAAATATATCTCGCCCAGAAATAGTGTCCGCTCCGGTACAGCTTATGCGCCAGGCGGTAATGGATCATAACCTTAAAACTGGGATACAACAACACCTCCATGGAGGAATGGATCGCCGGGTCACGTTCCCTGATAATACGGACTTCTTCTTTTAGATTTTTGATGATGCCCATGTTCTCACCTCGCCAATATCTATCAACTTTTCAGACAACATTTCCAAAATAAAAAATCCGCGCATAAATTTCATCTTAGAGACGAATTTATCCGCGGTTCCACTCTACTTAAGGGACAATGCCCTTCCCTCAGACGCCTATGACGCCATGCACATAACGGGTGCTCACCGGATCCGGATACTGACTTACCGTCCCATTCCCCGGATCAGCTCACAGGCGCACTTCCTTTTCTTCCGGTGAAAGCTGCTCACAGCATCCGCAGCCTCTCTCTGACACCTTGCGGAAAAGTACTTTTCCTGTTCTATGCCTTTGATATAATGTATTTTCCTACTAAATAAGATATGCAAAAATGAGGGGTTTGTCAACCCCGGAGTGAAGTTTTTACATTACAGCCTTTTCCAGTGTTTCTTTCACATATTCATTTAAGGACATCTGACAAGCGGTCGCATGAATCACTAACTTTTTATGTGTTTCCGGCGCAATTCTAATATTAAAACTACCTTTATATGCCTTCTCCGGAATTTTCCCATTTTCTTCACATAGTAACAGATAATCATCTACCGCCCCATGAAAATCTTCTACCAGACTCTTGGCATCGGTTCCTTCATAAGATATCAAAGACCGTATTCCCATTACTTTTCCGAAAAAGATACCATCTCCCTCTGAAAATTCTACACTTCCGATATATCCTTTATATTCCATTGTATTTTTCAAATCAATCCCTCCTGTTCTAACAGTTCACGTAATTGTTTGACCTGGTATTCCTTCAATTCTTTTTGAGGATGTGGTTTATGCAGCAATATGTTTCCATGTTCTTCACTGGAAAACATTACTCTGGAACCACTGGTTTTCCCTTTATTCGATTTTGTAAATTCCAAGTAGTCTAATAGCACTTCTGCATCATGAAACGTAAATGTCTTTGGTCTTCTCTTTAACTGTTCAATTAGTTTTTCCTTTTGTCCCATTTGTACCCCTTTAATTATATTATATTTTTTTCGCAGCGTTTTGCAACCATTTTTAGTCGCAAATATAAAAATGAAAATTTATTCTCTATTTGTTTTCAATGTATTGGGAAAATCTCCGACATTGGATATTATAGAAAATAGATCAGATAACAGAAAAAGCTCTATGCCATCATATTAGCATAGAACTTTTGCAAGCACAATAGTATTCTATTATTTCAAAAGTCAGATTCCAAAAAATCCTGTTGCCCCCTACCCCTTATAATCCTCAATCATAGCCTCAATCTCTGCAATCTGCTCCGCGCTGAGTTTTTTGCTCTGGATAAAGGCTGCGATCATCTTGGGCAGGGATCCGCCATAGGCTTTCTCCACGAATGCCTCGCCCTGCTCTCTGTGGTATTCTTCTTTATTTAATACGGAGGACACAATTGCGTTCTCGTTCTTGAAAATCCCGTTCTCGCAGAGCTTTTTGATAAACGTATAGGTAGTGGATTTTTTCCAGCCGAATTTCTCCCCACACATTTTCACCAGTTCACCGGAACCGATCGGCTCCTTCTCCCAGATCAGTTCTGCAAATTTATATTCGGTCTCCGTCATCTGATACATTTCGGTTCCTCCTTGCAATCCTGCTTGTTTTCCTAACACAAAAGGCCGGCAGGAACAGACCTCTTGTTTAAAGTCTATATCCTGTCGACCTGTTTTGTCAAGCGTTTTATCTCTTCGGGCATCCGCCGCAGCTACCACATCCCCCCTGCACAGCCTGTGCGGCGAGGTCAAACGGGGTAGTCACAAGGCAGATCGCCTGAGAAGAGATTCCCTCTCCGCTTCCGGTGAATCCCAGTCCTTCCTCTGTGGTGGCCTTGACATTGACCTGTCCGATATCGATCAGCAATGCTTTTGCGATATTTTCACGCATGGTATCAATATGGGGACGCATCTTGGGCGCCTGCGCGATGATCGTCGCATCAATATTCTCAATGAATACGTGATTTTCTTCCAACAGCTCGCCTACTTTTTCCAGTAATTTGATAGAAGAAATCCCCTTGTACGTGGGATCTGTATCCGGGAAATGTTTTCCGATATCTCCCAGTGCTGCCGCGCCCAACAGTGCATCCATGATTGCATGGAGCAGGACGTCCGCATCCGAATGTCCCAAAAGTCCTTTTTCATAAGGTATTTTTACGCCGCCGATGATGAGGTCTCTGCCCTCTACCAGACGGTGTACATCATATCCCATTCCGATTCTCATAGCAATCTCCCTTCCGAAGGTATCACAATATAGCCAAAGCCATATTTATAATGCCAATTTACCCCAACAGCATATTTCTGTCACTTGCGAAAATACTCTATCGGGCATTTTTCACATTAATTCTTGTTTATGAGCGTTTTCACACACGCTCCGTTTCTCGAATATTATTGTATCTGCTTTACCGTGCCACCGCACAATCCATCAATGCTTCCGTACTGTCGAATACATAGACCGTATAGCAGCCGTCCTCATACACCTTTTCGCCCTGTTTCAGTGCCGGTGCTTTCGCATATTCCGCGCATTCCTCCGCAGTCAGCAGCAGGAATGTTTCCCCGGTATGATATCCTTCCTCATAATATTTCATGGGAGAAGACCACTTGAAATACTCCAGATGCTCCGGATCTCCGATATTGCCGATCTCCACTGCTCCGTTCGTAAGTTCCGTGATAATGTTGGCATTATTATAAGTAGCAAAACCAAAATCATACCCGTTTTCCGCAAGGAACTGTGCCACAGGACGCTTCGTTTCGTTCTTGTCCACCGTAAGGAACGACATCACCGTCTTTCCCGTGCCAAGAATCAAGCAGATCGTAAGCAGCGTCACCACTGCAAAACGGTCAAACGGCAGTTTCTCCTCTTCCAGATAAAAGCACAATACCGGCAGTACAAAGATAAAGATCGTAATGTAATACCGGGGTACCATCGTGCTGGTGGTAAAGATAAATACGAACAGATTCAGCACAAAGCTCACCTTCACGAAAAGTGTGACCAGGTTGCGAAGTCCGCTTCTGCTCTGCATTTTCCCATGTTTCACCGTCACATATCCGTAGATGCCAAGCATCACGAACGCCGCCATGGTCACGATTCCGCGCAGGGATAAAAATCCCTTATCCGGAATATAGCCAAACAGCATCAGCAGGCATCCGAGTGCATTCTGAATTCGTTCAAACAATACCCCATGATATAACGCAATGAAATTCGTCGCACCATAGGTCTGGAAGACATATTTATGGCTGATCCATACCACATTAATGACGTATCCCACGACTGCGAAAAAAGCTCCAGCCAGACTGTACAGGAAATACTTCACCCGGTCGGTACGCCATAATTTTCCGAAGTTCTCCTTCGTCATCGCACCGCGGAAATTCTGAAATTCTTCTGCGCCGAACACATAGAAGAAGCTTGTCAGCACTAACGGGCTTTGCAATACTAACAGATAGCGCACACCGGACATTCCACAGACAATTGCCAGAAGTACATAAAATATCCACAGGCTGATCTTACGTTTTTTCCCATAATCGCCGTTGCACAGCCGCAGATACATTCCGAAGAACCAGAACACCAGAATCACATGGGACATATAGGTATTGCCCATCTGCATGTGTGTCATCATCGTCTCGGAAAAAGGCAACAGCAGCAGGCAGGAACTCAGTACCGTAAGCTCCTTCGACACCTTCAGCGGCTTCATAAAATAATAGTAAGAAGCCAGCACAAGTCCGTAAAACACCACATTCGTAATCGTACGGATCACATGCCAGTTGCTGCAGATACGAAAAAGCGGTCCCATGATCAGCTGGGTATACAGCACACGGAACTCCGTAGAATAATACCAGTTCGTCGTCGAAATGATCCTATGCTCTCCTGCAAGAATCCGGGAGAAGATCATCTCCGCCGCCATATCGGAATCCAGCCAGTGATCCTGACTGATGATATTTAATCCTAACAGGAGCAAAAGTGTCGCTCCCAATAAAATATAAGGTATCGTTTTTTTCCGTGTTTTCATAGTTGCAAACCTTTCTGCAATTTACCGTCTTATGCATTCTTCCCTAACTATACACGATTTGCCGCAAAAGCACAACTGCGGCTTTTGCGGCAAATATATAAGAATTCTCATTATCTCTTTCTCTTGGGGAAGCTGTTGCCGATACCGGGTTCTTCCTTCTTTTTACGCTTCTTACGTTCCCGTTCTTCGCGGTCACCTGTGAGCTTGCGGTCTGTTGTCTTTTTATCGCGACCGCCCCGTTTTCGTTCGTCCTCACGGTTCTCGTCTCTGCGGCGTCTTTTGTCCTCAGCGGAACCTGTGCTTCCGTTGTCTCTGCGGCGTCTTTCACTGCGTCCGAACCTGCTGTTCTCCCCATCGCGGCTGTCTTCGCGGCCGGCACCGTCACCACGACCGAATCTTCTGCGTTCGCCGTCTCTACCGTTATCCCGGCGTCTGCCGCCTCTGTGTCCGAAGTCACGGCCTTCGTCACCGCCTCTGCCAAAACGCCCTCTCTCGCCGAACCGTCCGCGACGCTGTGCATACTCATCCGCCGCAATCTCTTCGCCCTTGTCACCGACCTGATACTTTAACATGGCTGCTGCCAGTTCCAGCGCATCACAGCCTTCCTCTTCCATCTTGCGCTGCAGGAAGCTCTTCATCAGCTCGATATCTTCATGCTCGTGCAATTCCCAGGCATTGTTCAGATACTTGTCTGCTTTCGCCTTGAGTACCTTTGCAGCTCCGGGAAGCTTTTTCTCGGTGATCGTGGTATGACAGACTCTCTCGATCTCACGGATCTTGTAGATCTCTCTGCTGTTTGCAAAAGTAAAAGATCTGCCCTTTCTGCCGGCACGACCGGTTCTGCCGATACGGTGCACGTAATACTCAATATCCTGCGGAATGTCATAGTTAATGACCGCTTCTACATCATCCACATCAATCCCTCTGGCTGCCACGTCTGTAGCGATCAGGATGCTGGCGCCGCCGTTACGGAAACGGTTCATTGCCACATCACGCTGTGCCTGGGACAGGTCACCGTGCAGTCCTTCCGCCTGAAATCCCTGCTGTTTCAGCAGATCCGCCAGCTCGTCCACCTTTTTCTTCGTATTACAGAAGATCAGTGTCAGCTTCGGCTGATAATATTCCAGCAGTCTCACGCAGGCTGCATCCTTGTCCTGATTTTTCACACGATAAAATTTCTGCGATACCAGTGGAATCGTCAATTCTTTTGCCGCTACTTTTACCAGTTTGGCATCTTTCTGGAAGCGATCGGTGATCTCAAGGATCGGTTTCGGCATAGTTGCGGAAAACAGCGCGGTCTGGTGCTCTCCCGGGATCTGTCCCAGGATCAGCTCCATGTCCTCACGGAAGCCCATGTTCAGCATTTCGTCCGCTTCGTCCAGTACCACCATGTTGACCAGATCCAGTTTGATCGTATGTCTGCGCATGTGATCCATGACACGTCCCGGAGTGCCTACGATGATCTGCACACCCCGCAGACCCGCGATCTGGCGGCTGATGTCCTGTCCGCCGTATACGGGAAGCACTTTGATCCCGTGCATATATTTTGCAATTTTACGCAGTTCTTCCGCAGCCTGAATTGCAAGTTCTCTGGTCGGGCACAGAATGATCGTCTGCAATTTTTTCACGTCCGGATTGATATGCTGAATAGCAGGGATACCGAATGCTGCGGTCTTGCCGGTACCGGTCTGCGCCTGTCCGATGATGTCCTCGCCCTGTAATAAATAAGGAATCGCCTGCTCCTGGATTGGAGACAGCTTCTCGAATCCCATCTCACGGATGGCGCGCACAATGCGGTTATCCAATAACGGCTCGATGGAGGCGATGCCGTCCTGCGCCTGCTCATTTTCCTGCTGCACGCTTGTCTCGTCCTGCAAAATTTCCTGTTCCTTTACTGCTTCTTCATTTTCCAAAAAATAACTCACTGAATGCTCCTTTTTCGCACAAAAAAAGAAATCATTGCGATGCGCTTCTGATTTCTTCCATCAAATCTCAACAACATTTCGTAGTATAGCATGGAAGGATTGAAAAAACAAGTAATTTCCTTTACTATAGAATAAAAACTTGAACTTTCTGAAAGGCATGGAGATTTTTATGATACAGACATTACACATTGTACCCGAATATAACGAAGACCTGATCTATCCTGCCATCTGTAAAAGCATGGAGGCTTTAAACATTGCGGCAGACCTGCGTCCGGAGATGAAGATCGTCATCAAGCCGAACATGGTCATGGCAAAGTCCCCCGATTTTCCGGCTACCACGCATCCGTTGGTGGTAAAGGCCGTGATCCGGTGGCTTAAGGAACAGGGCATGCAGCATATCACCATCGCCGAGAGTTCCGGCGGTCTCTACAATGCCGAAGCCATGAAGCATGTCTACCATGTCTGTGGCATGGATGCGCTTAGTCCGGAAGCCGAACTGAATATGGATTTTTCCGCGCAGACCGTCAACTGTCCCTCCGGATTCAAGAACCACAGTTTTCACCTGATCACGCCCATCGTGGAAGCAGATTACATTATCAATATCTGTAAATTGAAAACCCACGCCATGACCGGTTATTCCGGCGGCATCAAGAATCTCTTCGGTACGATTCCCGGTCTGGAAAAGCCGCAGATGCACTACCGCTGGCCCGAGATCGAGGATTTCTCCAACATGCTCTTAGAACTGGCGCAGACCGTGGCTCCGCAGCTTACCGTCATTGATGCCATCGATGCTATGGAAGGCAACGGTCCCACCGGCGGCACATCCCACCCACTGCACATGCTGTTAGCCGCCAGAGATTTCTATACCCAGGACTGCTTTGCCGCCGGACTCATGGAACTGGATCCCATGGAAATCGTCATGCTGCGGCAGGCCGTGGAAAAGGGATTAGCGCATCCGAAAGACCTGGAACTTGTCGGCGACCCGGTTCCCGTGGGGCTGTCTCCCTTCCAGAAACCGGATACTATCAAGCTTGATTTTACGAACGGAGTCCCACGATTTTTACGAAAACCGTTTACCTTCGTTGCATCCAGACTGTTAAAGTCCTATCCCCAGCTCAATGCGGAGAAGTGCGTAGGATGCGGAAAATGTGCGGAAAGCTGCCCGGCTCATGTAATTAAGATTGAAAACCGCAAGGCAAAATTCCGTAGAAAAGGCTGCATCTCCTGCTTCTGCTGTCAGGAAATGTGCCCCATGAAAGCAATCTCAGTCAAGAAAGCATTGTAAAGAGTTGTAACTATCCTTTAATATAATCAGGCGATTCCAGTGCGTCCAGCCATTGTTTTTCTTTCCCCTCCAGGTATTCTACGGGGGATATCTTGTGATCCTCCGTAGAATAGAACAGATTCGGTTCATAATCGATATCTGCAACATACACAACATAGGTCGAATCATTGACCCATGTATTTAAACCGCTGAAAAATTCTGAAATATCCTCTTTGGAGCTGCTCTCGCTCATTTCTAATTTTGCTGATTCCACTTCGTATTTTGCATTACGATCTTCAAAGAAGACCTCATATTGGTAAGTAAGTGTATCCATTCCGCTCCAGAAATTTGTCTGGATCAGATAGTCTTTTCCCTCTACTGTCGTAACAAACATCTGCCCATTTCCCACATGTGTAGGAGAAAACTCTCTGTTTATGAAAGCGTAGATTTCAGAAAAATCACCCTCTCCTTCTTCTGCCAAATAATGCTGTTCGGCTGATACATAGAACTGTCCGAATGCAGTTCTTCCATCCATTACATCTTGTAGTGTAGCACCTTCCGGAACGGTAAGAAGAATCGTGTTCTTCTGTCCGTCATGGGTAATATCTGCCGAAAATCGTGCCAACACCTCACTATACGCTATCGGCTTCCCATATTCCGCATTCTCATATGATGCCTGTACACCTATTTTACCTATAGAATACTCATATCCTTCCGAAAAAGTGAGCGGTGCAGAAACACCGGGCGCTGGTCCATACTCTACCGCACGGCCCTGGAAAAATAATGGCAGAGTACCATGAATCCAGAACTCCCCTTCCTTATATTCTATATAGACATGCGAACCAAAGCCGGTGCTCTCAAATCTGCCCCCACACTCTTCTTCCTCTGTCTGCAGACAAACCTGCCAAGCCGGTTCCTCATTTTTTTCATTCCCCGTGTATATACTAAGCATCTGGTATTTGGCATCGTATTTGCAGGTAATCCTTCCATCGATATTTTCTGCAATGTCATCAGAGGACAGATAGAATACCGGTTGTTCATTTCCTTCTTCTATGACAGCAAGTCCCATCAGATATATCCCGGTGCCTCTCCCATCGCAAAAGGTAACCGCATACTCTTCCTTCTGGTCTCCGTCCACATCCATCTTATACGCTCCAACGATCTCCAGAGGCGTCAGGGGATGCCCGTCAAGCTGAAACGGAATCTCTCGTTCTCCGTCCACAATGACATAGTTATCCTGTACCTGATCTAAATATACAGAAACGTTGCTTTGCTCTTCCAGCCAGTACTCCGTGCGGCCTGTGTCTTCCGGCTCCGTCACAGCCTCTTCCTGTGTGGCTGCGTCTTCTGTGATGCTTTCTGTAACTGCCTCCTTACGAAATTCTGTATCTTTTGTTTCTTCCGAAGTATTTTTCTGCCCACAGGAAGTAAACAGCATGGTACTAAAAAGCAGTAGCGCAATTAATTTTTTCTTTTTCATAGTTTCCCCCCGTCTACATTATGTGTTAAGTTCATGAATTCATGATTCAATTCGCCGTTCGTCAATCACGCAAGCGTGTTGACTCTCTTGCGCTCATTATATCATACTTTGTAACCTCATGTTGAAAATATGCTCATCATCTATTATTGTTTTAATTGCATACAAAATTTTTACAAAAATAACAAAAAACTTGTTGACAAAGTGATGTCCCCATTGTATACTTAACAAGTCGGTTGCGAGAGCAACGAATGGAATCTTAGCTCAGCTGGGAGAGCATCTGCCTTACAAGCAGAGGGTCATAGGTTCGAGCCCTATAGGTTCCA